>CAMRBL010000071.1 GCA_947040435.1 uncultured Rikenellaceae bacterium | reverse complement strand
ATATCATACTACCTGACATTTGATTGAAAATTCCAGGTAATGTAACAAATACCAGCTCCTCTCCTACTCCAGCTTTCACCCCAACACTAAAACAAGCGGGAAATATAATTATACCAGCTAATAGTGCCACCAATGTGTCTAAAATTGTCACTTGCAATGCCACTGCGCCTAAACTTGTCTTTTTATCAAAGTAAGATGCATATGTGATTAAACACCCTGAAGCTATTGATAGAGAGAAGAAAGCTTGTCCCAACGCTTGAATAACCACCTTTGGTGTAATTTTAGAGAAATCAGGTTCAAACATAAACCTCACCCCTTCAGCACTTCCAGGCATCATAAGTGATTTAACTGCAAGTACGATAAGTATAACAAATAGTACAGGCATCAATATTTTAGAGATCCTCTCAATACCTTTTGTCAGCCCCTTGGCTACAATCAAGTGAGATGCTATTACAAATATCCACGTATACAGGACTAATAACCATGGGTTATTCATTAGATCGTCAAATACTCCCTGATATTCTGCTGCAGTAGAGTATTGAGATAACTCTCCCGATAGTGAACTTACAAGATAATATGCTGTCCAACCAGCCACAACAAGATAGAAGCACATGATGAAAAATGATGCAAACATACCACTGTATCCAAGTAGAGTCCATCTTTTATCTAGCATTTTATATGCTCCAACAGAATTCTTTTTAGTCGCCCTTCCCACTGAAAATTCGGCAAGCATTATTGGCAAACCGATAAGTAAGATACAAGCAATATAGACAAGCAGAAAAGCCGCCCCACCATTTTCACCCATCACATAAGGAAATCTCCATATGTTGCCCAGTCCCACTGAACTTCCCGCAGCAACAAGTACTGCCCCTATTTTACTCCCAAATTGTCCTCTTGACTCTACACTCATAATATTTATATATGTATTTACCTTAATCTACCACTCAACAATGCCCATCTATACAATTAGTGTGAAAACTATATTTGCATCACCATAATTGACAACGAAGCTACTCTATTTTTATTTCCATTTACAAAGATATATAGTCTTTTCATATTTTCACCACCCATAAGGCTCTTTTTTTCTTAATACTCCGACCAACCCTATGTTGCAGTGCTTTATATTGTGGTGTATCAAGGAAAGTTTTAGCTATCCACTTATAGCACGTTTTAAGATAGCAGAGTTGAAATAATTAGATTACCTTTGCTGTGTTTAGTTCCTCAAATATTTTATTATGAATGATTTTAGAATAGTAGTATTTCTCTCGGTAGCACAAAATTTGAGCTTTACAAAGGCGTCAAATGAGCTATGTATTTCACAACCTGCAATCTCAAAACACATCAGCGAAATTGAGAATCAGTATGGCATACAGCTATTTGAAAGGGCAAACAATAAGGTCGCACTAACCAACCATGGACAGACATTCCTTAAGTTTGCACAGGAGATACATCGTCAATATCGAGAACTGGAGTTTGAGATGAATCTGCTGACTCAAAACTATACAGGAGAGCTAAGCATAGGGGCAAGTACTACTATTGCTCAGTATCTACTCCCTATGATTATGTCAAAGTTTATAGGGCGATTCCCTGACATTAAACTATCACTTGCCACTGGGAATACAGAACATATAGAGAGTCTTATCCTTGACCACAAGATTGATATGGGTATAGTTGAAGGTGCGTCACACAAAAAGGAGTTTAAGTACTCACTATTTGCACAGGATGAGTTGGTTCTAGTAACCTCAACGAAAAATAAAAGAAGGGAAGAGGTCTCTCTCGATGAGTTAGAAACTCTACCTATTGTCTTGCGAGAGAGCGGATCTGGAACATTAGAGGTGATACAAAAACTTCTAAAAACAAAAGGGCTAAAGCTGACGGATCTTAATATTATCATGCAATTAGGTAGCACTGAGGCTATAAAACGCTTTGTTCTGACTGGAGATAGTTATGCAATAATCTCCATTGCCGCTGTTGTCGATGAGTTGCGACGCGGGGAGCTAACGGTAGTTGAAATAGACGAAATTAGAATTGAACGTGAGTTTTCATTTATAACTATCAATGGGAGCCAGAACAGATTAGGTGATAAGTTTATGCAATTCGCTCTTACTACTTATAACAAAATGTTATAAGTCATAATAAAATAATGTTTGCTCTTGGGGGCTTGATAGTCTACATTTGTATCAAATAATTGATATAAAGATGAAAAAAGCACTATTTCTATCCCTCGCCGTAGCTTCTATATTTATCTCTCCAGCTCTATCCCTACTGCTCGGAGTTATATTTGCACTCACCCTTGGAAGTGAGTTTGACAAGTACACCTCAAAAGCATCTTCATACCTTCTGAAGATAGCCGTTGTGGGACTTGGATTTGGGATGAATATTATTGACTCACTACAATCCTCCTCTGAGGGGATCATATTTACCATATTCTCGGTAGTACTAGTTATGTTCAGTGGAGTTCTGCTGAGCAAGTATTTTGGTGTTGGGCGTAAATTAGGGTACTTGATCTCCTCAGGAACAGCAATATGTGGAGGTAGTGCTATTGCTGCAATTGCTCCAGTTATAAAATCGGACTCAAAGGAGACTTCCATGTCTCTTGCTGTTGTATTCACATTGAATGCAGTTGCAATGCTCATTTTCCCAACCATTGGAGAGATTCTAGAGCTTACACAACAACAATTTGGCATGTGGGCAGCGATCGCAATTCATGATACTAGTGCGGTGGTTGGCGCAGCAAAAATGTATGGCGAAGAGGCGTTGCAAATTGCCACGACCGTTAAGTTGAGTCGTGCACTGTGGATTATCCCTCTATCAATCGTCTCAACATTTGTTTTTAAAGCAAAAGATGGCGAAAAAGGTAAAATCTCTATCCCTTGGTTCATCCTTCTTTTTGTTGTTGCCATGACGATAAATACTTATTTCCCGATCAATGACGTTGTATCTAATATACTAAAATCTGCCTCTCATAAGATATTGAGTCTTACTCTTTTCTTTATTGGTAGCACACTCTCACTTACAACTATACGAAGTGCTGGAATTAAGCCCATTTTATTAGGGGTTACACTTTGGATATTGATAAGCGTAGTGACATTGGTGGTGATTTTAGTGCTTTAAATAACACATATTATGATAAAATTATTTTTCATCGCAACGTTGACATTCATATCGTTACTAAATCCCATACAGAAGATTTTTGTAATGTTTTCACTCCAAGAGACGTACGACCATAAATCGCTAATGACAATAGTGAATCGTTCTACACGAACAGCATTCATTGTTCTATTGATATTCTTAACGTTGGGAAATCAGATTCTTGGCTCTGTATTCAATATTGAAATGTATTCGTTTCAGATTATTTGTGGTATCGTACTCTCGATAAGCGGTCTTACTGCGCTACAAAAAGGAGCTTATGTCAAGATTAATAAACACTCATCTATTGATGATATTATAACGGTGCCTATTGCAGTGCCAATGATTGCTGGGCCAGCTTCGATAACAGCCGTTGTGACGATGCCTATGACATATGGTGTATGGATTTCAATATCGGCTGTAACTGTCGGAATGTTCGTAAATTGGATCGTAATGCGTAAAAGCAATGTCATTGGTGCTTTCCTAAATAAATTTAACCTACTGAATCCTATGTCGCGTATATTTGGATTAATTGTTGCGGCAATAGGGGTACAGATGATATTGACGGGGGTAAAAGCATTTATAGGTACATTACAGTTTGTTTAGTGAGTTACTGCTGATTAGATGTGACAATGTGACATGTTGTCGGCACATAAAACTCCAATTCTCATATCAACCCTACTCGGCCTATTATATACAATCTAATCACCTCTCTTAAAACTCTTTTGCATTTTCTTTAATATAATTAATTATTTCCACTGGAAATTTGTTTTAACGGAAACAATGACATATCTTTGCATCATTACATTCCAAAGGAAGATTATTCTAATGGAATCAATATTGATAAATTACAAAAAAAATAGATATGAAACATTTGATTATTGGCGGAGTTGCAGGCGGGGCAACAGCAGCAGCAAGAATTCGCAGGGCAGATGAATTTGCAGAGATAGTTCTCTTAGAAAAGGGGCGATATATCTCTTATGCAAATTGTGGTCTACCCTACTATATTGGAGGAACGATTACGGAGCGAGAAAAACTATTCGTACAGACTCCGTCCTCATTTGGAGTGAGGTTTAACGTTGATGTTAGGGTTGAAAACGAGGTTATTGGTATTGACACAGCAACTAAAAGCGTTACTATTTGCCACTCTAGTGGCGAAACATACCAAGAGAGCTATGATAAACTTCTACTCTCGCCAGGAGCATCACCAGTGCGTCCTCCTCTGGAAGGGATTGACTCTGAAGGTATATTTACTCTGCGTAACGTAGAGGATACTGATAAAATTAAATCTTATATAACCACGCATAAGGTAGATCGTGCAGTAATTGTTGGTGCAGGATTTATCGGCTTGGAGATGGCAGAAAACCTACACAAAACAGGGGCGAGTGTATCAATCGTAGAGATGGGCAATCAAGTTATGGCTCCAGTTGACTTCTCTATCGCCTCACACGTACATCAATACTTAACACATAGTGGTGTTCAGCTATATTTGGAGCAGAGTGTCGAGCGATTTGAGAGACGTGGCGATGAGATTGAGGTCTTTTTCAAGAGTGGCAAAAGTCTCTTAACTGACATTGTCATCCTATCAATCGGGGTTCGTCCAGAGACAACGCTTGCGAAAGTAGCAGGAATTAAGATTGGTGATATGGGTGGTATTTGGGTAGACGAATATCTGCAAACTTCGGCTCGAGATGTATATGCCGTAGGTGATGCGATTGAGTACCCACACCCACTCACGGGGAGACCTTGGCTCAACTACCTTGCAACCCCTGCGAATCGCCAAGGACGTATTGTAGCGGATAATATGGTATTTGGAGATATAGTAAAATACGAGGGGGCAATCGGAACGTCAATTGCCAAAGTTTTTGATCTGACAATTGCCTCAACAGGACTTGCAGCTAAGAGACTAAAGTTAATGGATATTGAGTATGCGAGCTCTACTACTCACTCGTCATCTCACGCAGGGTACTATCCCGATGCTTTACCTCTTACTCTAAAACTGACATTTGATCCAAATAGTGGGAAGCTATATGGTGCTCAATGCGTCGGATACGATGGCGTTGATAAGCGTATTGATCAAATCGCGCTGCTTATTAAAAATGGTGGAACGATACATGATCTAACAAAAGTTGAACATGCATACGCCCCCCCATTCTCATCGGCTAAAGATCCAATTGCCATTGCAGGGTACGTGGCGAGTAATATAGTAAGTGGAGCTATGCCAATCATCACTTGGAGGGATATTAATAGTATTGACCATGAAAAAACACTACTTCTTGATGTTCGTACAAAAGAGGAGAATTCAGTTAGTGCGATTGTAGGTTCTATTAATATTCCATTAGATGAATTACGATCAAGAATATCTGAGATACCTAAAAACAAAAAAATCTACGTCTATTGTGCAGTAGGATTAAGAGGCTATTTAGCTCAGAAAATATTGATCGCAAGAGGCTATACAGATGTAAAAAACCTCTCTGGAGGTTGCAAGACATATTTAACTGCAACAGCACCTATTGAGAGTGTTAAGCCAAAATCACCTGATGTGAAAAGCAGCTCAACTCACCTAGAGAGAGAGAAAATGAATAGTAAGAGTGAAATTATAAAGTTAGATGTATGCGGGTTGCAGTGCCCTGGTCCAATCATGAAGATCAAACAGGCAATTGACTCTATGAGCGATGGTGAACAGATAGAGGTCGTCACCACAGATGTCAGTTTTTCTCGTGATGCTGAGGCATGGTGTAACACTACTGGAAATATACTGATAAGTAATAGCGAGCTACGAGCAGGCTATCGAACTATTGTGATAGAGAAAAGCTCTAGCAAACCAACTGGCTGTGTCGCAGCTACAAATGGAAAGGGAAAGACTCTTGTAATGTTTAGCGATGATTTAGATAAGGCTCTAGCAACTTTCATATTGGCAAATGGTGCAGCAGCAACGGGAGAAAAAGTGAGTATATTCTTTACATTCTGGGGTCTTAACACCATAAAAAAAGAGAAAAAACCAGAGGTTAAAAAAGATATTTTTGGTAAGATGTTTAGTATGATGTTACCATCGTCATCTCTAAAACTAAGCCTCTCTAAGATGAGTATGTTTGGAATTGGAGACAAAATGATGCGCCACATAATGAGAACCAAAGGTGTTGCCTCGCTAGAGTCACTTCGTCAGCAAGCTCTCGACAATGGCGTAGAGTTTATTGCGTGTCAAATGTCGATGGATGTTATGGGAGTAGCTCGTGAGGAACTTTTAGATGTGGTAACTGTAGGCGGTGTAGCAACATATATGGAGCGTGCTGAAAATGCTAATGTTAATCTATTTATATAATGATGAAATTTATTAAAGACAATATACTCTACATAATCGGGGGTATAATCGGAGCCTTAGGTGGCTATATATACTATATCTATATTGGTTGTGATAGTGGTTCATGTCCAATAACCTCTTCACCAATAACAAGTGTGATATGGGGTGCATTGGTGGGTGGAATGTTATTGAGTCTATTTAAAAAAGAGAAAAAATAAAATGATGAAAAAAATAATTATTATACTACTCGCAGCACTATCATTTTATGCATGCGGCAACTCTCAATCAAATAAAAATAATAAAACAAATAATAATATGAAAACAATTGAATTAACAAAAGAGGATTTCTTAACAAAAGTTGCTAACTTTGAGTCGAATCCGAAAGAGTGGAAATATCTAGGTGATAAGCCTGCATTGATAGACTTCTATGCCTCTTGGTGTGGCCCATGTAAGACAATTGCTCCAATACTTGAGGAACTTGCGTCAGAATATGGTGACTCAATCGTAATTTACAAGATAAATACAGAGAAAGAGCCTGAACTTGCAGCTGCATTTGGAATACGCTCAATCCCGTCGTTACTATTTGTACCTATGGATGGTAAACCGCAGATGTCACAAGGAGCAATGGGTAAAGCAGATTTGAAGAAGGCTATAGATTCAGTGCTTTTAACTAAATAAAAAGAATACTTTTACAACGAGTAATATATTAATATTTGCGGAATGAATGCCGTTATAGCGAAGAATAATTGGGGAAATGGAAAAACTGTGTAAAATACGAGATGTACAGCGTGCAATAATGGCTTTCGAACAGCAATTTTCAAATGATTATGGAATATCACTTAACGAGGGAATGCTATTATGTTCCCTCGCTAAAAGTGAACCTCTATCATCGAAAGAACTTGGTCAACTGCTTGGATTAACATCTTCTAATATATCAAAAGTAATAGCCTCTGCCGAAAAGAAGAGACTAATCATCCGAACTATGGGAAACGAGGACAAAAGACAGATGTACTTCTCTCTGGAACAAGATGGGAAACAGATAATAAAATCGATAAAATGCAGTGAATTTGTACTCCCAAGCATACTCGAGGAGCTAACAAAGTAATAATTCAACTAGACAAAACAACCATTTTATCTATATATTATATGACAACGACAATTAGATTAGAGAGCACGAACTTCTGTACTTGTGACAATGGCATTCATAAGAAGATAGGCGAAATTGTAGGCGTTTTTGCTGTGCGGATCGATTATACAAAATCAGAAATAGTAATTAGCCATACAGATGAGGTTGACT
>CAMRBL010000070.1 GCA_947040435.1 uncultured Rikenellaceae bacterium | reverse complement strand
TCTACACGTACTGACACACTCTTTCCCTACACGACGCTCTTCCGATCTTTTGCTATATTATCATTGATTCCTTTGTAAGTACACCTAAAGATCAAATAACAAAAGAGTGGTTAAATGATATTGTTACGCACTTTCACCACCCAGAACTTGAAACTCCAAAGACAACAATAGATCTCTTTGGTATCTTTGATGAATTTCTGGCAAGTAGCAAGCTCTCAGATGTAAGAGTTAGAAGTTACCACGTTTTGATACGCACGCTGAAAAGATATGAACTTTACAAAAATACCTCGTTAGATATTAATACGATTACGTCTGCCGATATTGCAGATTTTGAATCGTTTTTAAAAAATGAACATACATTTTTTACTTTAAATAAAGAGGGCAAATACGTATGTAAGCCAAAGTATTCCTACATATACCAGGTATTGCCAAAAAAGAGCGCACCTAAAGAACGAGGACGCAATACAATAGGCACAGAGTTAAATAAACTAAAGGCAGTTTTAAGGTGGGCTGCGAACATTGGTGAGTACACTACAAACAATCCATTTGCAAAGTTTAAGATACAACAAGAAATATACGGAACGCCATATTACATAACTATTGATGAGCGTAACGAAATATATAAGTTTGATTTATCACACAAGAAGAGCTTAGAGGTCCAGCGTGATATATTTATTTTTCAATGTTTGATAGGATGTCGAGTTTCCGACCTCTATAAACTCACCAAAGATAATGTTATTGTGGGTGCAATAGAGTATATTCCTCGCAAAACAAAAGAAGGCAGGCCGATAACGATTAGAGTACCACTAAATACTATTGCACTGGAAGTATTGAGTAGATATAGTGATAGTGAAGATGGTCGGTTATTTCCTTTTATATCTGAACAGAAATATAATATTGCGATCAAAAAGATATTCACAGAAGTGGGTATAACACGATATGTAACAGTGTTATCTCCTTCAACAGGAGAGACGGAGCAGCTACCTATAAATGAAATTGCAAGTTCTCATCTTGCACGTCGTACCTTTGTTGGGAATCTATACAAGCAAGTCAAGGACCCTAATCTCATTGGGGCACTATCAGGACACAAGGAGGGCAGTAAGGCATTTGCTCGCTATCGTGAGATTGATGAGGATATTAAGAGGGATTTGGTGAAGTTGTTGGAGTAAAAAAAGTGCGATAAGGGATTAGCTTGTCGCACTTTTTTATGTTATACGTTTTTTGTACCATGTTTTACCGAATATCTTATAGCTTCTGATATTACAGCTTTCACGCTATCATTGGCATTCTCTAAGGACAATTTAGATACAAATTCAACCTGTCCGTACTTCATATATAATGTGCCGAAAATCTGGCGCGCACAGAATGTCGCCATTGATACAATATCCGTAAAGTCAATGCTTATTGATCCATTCTTATTTAGTTGTGATTCAATGTCAGCGTATATCGCCTTCCCTACATGAGACTCGCTAATTACTCGCCCATAATCCTTTAATACTATTGTTGCCATATCTAATTTTTAAATAATGAAGTATCTATTTTTAACAAGTCACTCATCTCTGTTGGTTTATCGGTCGGTAAATGTATGAAAATTATTGTTCCTTTCCAATATCCTGTCCTATAAACGTTGATCTGTCTATTTTTATTACAATAATACCATCCCTCTGAATATACGTGCATCTCCCCTCCACTTCGACTTACGGTCTCATTGACTATCCACAGTCCACAGCCCATATGATTGTCATCATGCTCTTTAGAGGTTACCTCCTTGTTGAAAGCTGCCCTTATTATACTTTCAGGAGGACTATTTTTAAATTCATCAATTTTAGATAACGTGGAAATTATGCCAGCCCCCATATCGGCACAAGCAATATCTATACCTACCTTATTCCCTTTTGCAACGATTATGGAGCGTTCATCACCTATTGCATGTTCCCAAAAGTTAAGTTGCATCTCACTGAAACAATAGTATATCATTTGAATTACCTTCTTATCGTAGTTATAATATTTCTCTATGCTCTTTATGTGCTTGTCAGAAAGGTTATCTTTGGTGTTCTGCGTACTTCGTGACAATACTTGAGGTGAGATGATAAAAGTGCCCTCCTCTCTAAGACGTAATGCAGAATATTTTTTATCAATAACCTTGGAGTCTTCATTCATAATGGAGTTAATCAATTCTTTAAATCCAAATTCACAAAGACACTGTTCTATGTATGATCCCTCAATATTTGTATGTGGATTGTAAAAATAATTACACCTCATCGTGTGATCCATAAATTTATACAACACCAGCATCCCTGCAATATCCATTTTCTTTGTTTTGTCGAGCCAAAGCACAACATTTTTTTGATGATGAGGATGGTTTTTAAATATCCGTTCCAAATCATAAAGAAATGAAGATAAGCGACTGGCAACCAATTTTCTTGGCGTCTTGTAGCTAATCATAACGTCTCGTTCTTTCTGTATTTTGTCTCAAAATCTTCTCTGTATTTAGAGCATATGACCATATCGAAGTTCAATGCTGCGTCAATAAATTTCCGTATAAGATCTCTTGTACTTTCCTCTAAGTACAACCCACTGTAGGCTGTGTCTCTCTGTAATCCTGCAATGCGGCGATCTTGCTCTAGTTTACCATCGGTAAATAATATATTGTCAGATATATTACACATTTGATTGTGTAACTTTTCTATATATTTATTTTTTTGTAATATCGTTAATTTATATGACTCAATATCTTTCTCCTTATTCTTTAGACGTAATGGCATGAATATATTAGCCACATACACTAATAGATTCGCAAAAAGCAATGATGCGATAATACAAAAATTTAAAGTGCCCCAAGTATTTTTTAAAAATCCAACAACAGATGGCTCTTGATTTACTATCTCTAACTCCTGCTTGGATGCTTGTGTTATTGACGTATCAACTTGACCATATATCATTACACAACAAAACAATAAAAATATAAGTAGTAGTTTTTTCATAATGTCTAGTTAGTTATTTTGTTGAGCAGCATTTTTTTCGGATATGCTACTATTATAAATTAATTTAATCGGAACTACCCGTGTGCCACCTTTGTTGCAGCACCCCTTACATCCGCCACATCCCTTTTTTGAGACTCTACAAGAGTAGCTAGCTGATCTACCAACTTCTGATTACTTTCAAATAGCTTTATATTAGTATCTAGCAATTTAGCATTACTCTCGGCTAAAATCGTATTACTACGTGCAATTTCAATAACAGCATTAGCGATCTTCTCATTAGACTGGAGTAATGTGTTGTACGTAGAGTTTTCTGGTATTTCAGTTTCTTTTGGCTTGAAAGTTTCGCTTTTAAGCATCTCACCCTCGCCAGTTAATAACCAATTCTTATTTACCTCAGGGAATTTATCAACAATTATGTTGTAATCAAAAGTATTGCGCTTAAACCATGCGGATATATTAGCACTACTAATACCTAGAAATTGTGCAAATTCAACATCTTTAGAGAAATTTTTCAACTCCTTTAATCTTTTTAAAATCAGTGTTTTATCAACCATATTTAAAAATAGATAATATTTATTTCAACATGAATGTTGTTAATTCAACAAACTTGTTTATATTTGTAAAACAATAACACTAATGCCACAAAGATACGGCTAATGTTAATAAAATTAAATAGTAAAAATATACCAAGTTTTTACTGTGCTCTTTGACATTCTGTGACCTCTTATTATCAATAATTAAGCGAAGTCAATTACTCTGGAGAGGTATTATTTTCTCTAACACCACTCTTTAAAATATTTTGACATTCACATCTCCACATCTCCTCTTCGATTACTTTCTTCTTTCGCATGGAGTCACAATCTCCAAGACAATGCAAAGCTAAAATTGCAGAAAGTGGAGTAAAAACTATAGCAAACAATACCCACCATGCACTGCGACCTGTTTTACTTACCATTCCTAGCACAGTGCCAAAGAAGGCTGCATAGACAATGAAAATAGTGACAATAATTTCAAACATAATACTAATGTTATTTAAATTAAATAGTAAAAACAAACCAAATTACGACTGTGTTATTTGACGCTCTACTACCTCTTATTGAAGGGGGTATTACACCTTAACTACCTTAGAGTGCAGGGTGGTTACTTCCCTATCTTCTCTCTTATTTTACGGTATCTTGCGTTAAGGATTTCGTGCTCTCTATCATGACTACCTTCTCTAAGGTACGCAGCTGCACTCCGCAATTCTTCCGCCATTGCTTTATTACCTTTTTCAAGCTCTATTTCAGCTTCATCAAGGTATTTATGTTGTTGTTTTTGGCTAATAGACTTCCATATCTTAGCTGTATTATTAGACATTCCCCAAACCTTAAAGAATAGGATGATAGATAATACTCCAAAAACGATTATGACAAATATGATAAATACATCCATAATTTTTTAATATAACAATTTCATCCTCTAGGGACTTTATTTAGTAATTAGCTTTTCTATTGTTCGTGGTTGAGTTATATTGCAGTTCCACAACTACTTAGATCTTGCATTAACAACATCTACCATTTGTCGTAATAAATCTGCATTATTTACAATTAACGACAACTGCTTACTGTGGCTTTCAAGTCTACTGTCTGTATTCTCCATGAAGTTTATAAGATTATTGGACTGCTTAACAAATAGATCTATCATCTGTTGTTGGTCTTCAAGTTGAGCTTTAATTTCATTTATCTTCTCTTGTTGATCTTCAGGCTGGCTTGTCATTCCTTTAATCTTAGATGATAATCTAATTACCATTATAGATAAAAAAATAACAATTGATACAATAAAATTTTCCATAAGTCTATTTTTTAAGTTTAACAATTTCATCCTCTAGAGACTTAATTTTAAATTTCTGTAACTCTATCATCTCTACATCACGAGGATCCCGAGCTGATGTTTCGGGACTTATTGCATCCTTTAGCATAGATCCTTCTCCTAAGATTAGCCAATTTAGAGATAAATCTAAACAATTGTCTACCAATTTAAGTATAACACCCTCTCCTATGTCAGCATTACGCTTCTTCTGAACACCTAGATACCCATTAGACAAACCTATTACCTTTTCAAAAGCAGTAGGTTTAATTTCCTTATATTCAAGGTATTGTAATAATCTATTAATTGCCTTCATAAAATAACGTAAACTATTGTCTATAAATATTAGGATATATAAACAATAGTCTATATATTTGCAAAACAATAACACTAAGACCACAAAGATAGTACTAATGTTAACAAAATTAAATAGTAAAAATATATGAAAAAAACGACAATCACAAGTAAAAGAATAAAAAACCCATCTCTCGCTATAGGGAAAGGGTTTAGTCTGTTAGGAGATGATGCTAAAATTAAGATGCAACAAACTCTAATGAGAATCTTTAATGTTAGCTCTACTCCATCTTTTTGTTACATGTTGAACGGACAAAAAGTTTTCAATACTGCGGAAAAAGAGCGAATAGAGAGTGAATTTGCCAAACATAATGTACCAAAATCTGAAGTATGGGGTATTTATACTAAAAAACCTAAACGAGAATGGCTAAAAGAGATGGGTCACTAAGCCCCCAAGAGTGGAGAGTTTCAGAAGCCTTTGCGAGTGGACGAACAACCAAAGAGGTCGCAGATCATTTATGTAAATCTACGAGTACGGTAGTTAGTCAACTGCAAAGTATTTACGAAAAGAAGAGCATACCTCATAACTTAAATGCACTAGTCATATGGTATATGTGCCAACTTCATGAAATTGAACTTCCTGAATTTATGCGGAAAGCTGGGGCAACTCTACTATTAGCACTATTCTTATCAACTCTACAAACAGACAATGATATTACTCGAAGGAGCAGAAGAGTCAGAGGTCGCAGAACTAGAACAGAATACAACATGCAAGGCTACTAAATTTAAAACATACTATTATGGAACAAAACAGTCAAAAACAACCGATAGGGCAAGCATCTAGTCTAATAGAACTCGCAAAGTTACATCCAAATTTGATAATCAATGTTAGACTTGGGGATTTAATAGATGCAAACAAAGAGCTATTAGATGAAGCTAAGAGGGTGCTTGTAGAGACTTTAAATCCATTTAACACTAATGACTACATAACCGAAAAGGAAGTAATGAAGATATTTAACCGTGGGACTACAACGCTATACAATTGGAGAGTAACAGGCTACTTGATCCCTGTCAAAGTAGGAAAAAGCAATCTTTATTTAAAGTCTGAGGTTGAGCAAAAATTCAAAGAGCGACACGTAAAAAGATAACTTTAATTTTTGAATCCAATGAAAAAACTACTTCGCTACCTGAGAGACTTATTCCGAAAAGAGCCAAGCCAACGGTGGGTATTCAATCTTAGTAAAACTAAAAAACTATGAAGCTATGACACTAACAGAGTATTTAACAGATGCAAAACCTAAAGATCGCAATACCAAGGTATGCTTAGAGCGTAATGAGGTAGTGGTACTGGAGTCAATCCTAGTAAACAGCAAGTATCACTATAAAATATCTGTCCCGAAACTTGACACTTATCTAGACCTTAAATTAGTTCTTCTATGCCACGAATCAAATAGAGGTGTATTTACTCTCGAATTTAATGAAGATGAAGGTGAATTTAGGAATGCAAGAACTTGCTTTAGACTTGAAGCTGTATTAACTGGAGACATTAAAGACTAAAATTATGAATCAAGAGATAATAGTAATTGACCCGAATAAGTTGCCAGCCGATTACATACTTGCAGTCAAAAATGGCAATAAAGCAATCAAAAGAGCTAACAAGCAAATTAAGTCTTACCACCGTAAAAGCAAGTAACTATGAATACGCAAATCATCACCCCACAGCAACCGCCATTCAGTCGTACGATAGCACTAAAAAACCTCTCAATACCTAATTATGTACAAAATCTGTTCACCAAGATAGATGTCGAGTCACTTGAAGAGATTAAAGATCATACCATAGCTATCAGCCTTACACAGAGGCAGAAGATCGAAGCTATCTTGATTGAGAGGTTTGCTTACAAGTTAACAGAGGTTGGCAATGAGTGTTCATTTACAGACGAAGAGGTTATTCTGGAAGAGCTGGATTTAGCGTTGAATGTAGAGGGGCGCATCACAGCAAGGAACTCAATACACACCTACGATGAACCGCCTTGTGATGTCGTGTTTATCTCTTGGGTTGCAGAGTGCGAAGATGGTGAGGTCGAGATAAAAGGGTTAGAGTAATACAGAACATGAAAGGGTGGCGGAATGGTAGACGCTTATTGGAGTAGAAGTAGTTTTGGCGTAATGGTAACGCACCTGCGTTGGTAGCAGGAGATGACAAGAAGAGTTTGCAAGCTCTCACGGGTTCGACTCCTCTAAACGAAAACACAAAGATAGATCAGACGTGAATGCAGGTTCGAATCCTGCTCCTTTCACAAAAAAAGCCTCACCAATAAAGGTAAGGCTAAATTTTAAGGGCATACACCATCTCTAGTGGTGTACGCAACAAAGATAATGAATTAATTACTTACATAAAAATTTTAAGGGCATGGAAAAGGAAATTAACAAAGGAGCAGAGAGCTTAATGCTTGCTGTTCAACTCGATTGTAATAAGGATGGCGAGGGTTGCTTTAATCCCAATGGGTGCGATAAGCAAGGGCGAACAAAATGCTTTCATCGGTTTTGTGATAAATACAAATGGGTACTAGATAGAGCCGAGCACTATTCGGAAGCACTAGGAGCAACAAAAGAGGAGGTTTTAAAGGTTTGGGAGACTAGTCGTAATTATTGGTATATGAATTATTATCAAGATGGGAAACAGCCTCAGATACAAAATGAGAACGTGCATGTGTTTGAAGATCAAGATCAACTCTTAGCAAAGATCGGAAAAGAGTTTAGGTGTCCTGCTTGTGAGAAAATATCCACCAATCCTTATGAGTGTTCACAAGACGATTGTGACTGGAAGTCATACGGACTTATGGGAACTATGGGCAAGGGGGTTACAATCATACTTAAAAACACACTTCAACAGGAGCATATATTCAAGCCTGTATCTTTTGAAACTAAATAACCCAAAGACATGGAAGAGAAAAACACGCAATTATCTGTACTAGATAATGCAAGAGAGAAGTTC
>CAMRBL010000069.1 GCA_947040435.1 uncultured Rikenellaceae bacterium | reverse complement strand
ACTGGATCGATTATTGCAGCAAACTCACTAGTTTTGTCAGGAAGTAAACTTGAGCCTAATGGAATATACGCTGGTGTGCCCGCAAAAAGAGTGAAAGATGTGACTCCAGAGCAGAGAGCTGAGATCATAGAGAAGATAGCTAAGGGTTACATGACCTATGCATCGTGGTACAAAGAGTAGTACGTATATTTAATTTAGTCCGTTTTATTGAGTGTCACTGAACAAAACCACTCTCAAGTATCAAGTGTACTACGTGCTTGCATAAGAGAGATAATATAGCTAAAATTAAAAAGACGTTGTAATATACAATTAAAAAATTGTATATTTGAATAATGAGCAGATTTAACCATATAGTATTACTCCTTTTAATCGTATTTAGTTACTATTCGGATTGTCATGCACAACACAATAGAGATGTTATAAGTGTCGATACTCTTGACTCATTTGAATGCTTGCCATCAAAGTCGGAGTATATGATAGATAGCCTGAAAACAAAAACAGATCGATATAAAGCATTAAGACTACTTTATGATGCATTAGTTAGACCCTCTCGACGTGTTGAACTCACCAAAACAGATGTTATTGATGAGAGGGATGCATACAAGCACCTCAAAGGCAAAACTATTGGAAATATTACGATAGATATAAATGACATCTATCAAGATACCAGTAATTTTATCAAACGAATAGCCAATAAAACTCACTATCCAACAAGAGAGCGCACAGTAAGAAAAGACCTTCTCATGCATAGTGGCGATAAGGTTGACCCAAATATTATTGTCGCAAATAAGCATCTTCTAACCTCCCGAAAGTATATATACGACGCCTACTTTATCTTTACACCCTCAAAAGAGGACTCAACGGTTGTTGATCTGACTGTGAGGACACATGATAATTGGACTCTGAGTGCCGACGGGAGCACATCATTGAGCGGCAACTCTCGATTTGAGATATACGATGCCAATTTTATCGGACTGGGTAATAATTTGAGTATTACCACTAACTTTGACTGGAAAGATTGTGAATACGGCGGAAATGAAGTTGAATATACTGTTCCCAATATTGCAGGATCATTTTTTAAAGGAGTGTTTGTCGCAGGAAAAGATTTTGATAATTCGGACTATGGCTTCTCAATATCCAAGGAGTACATTGAGCCTACGGACTTCGAAATGGGTGCTGAGGCGTATGCACGCCGTAGCCCATACCACCTACAATATGACGATACTATAAGTGGTGTGATGAGCGTAAATCTAATGGATGTATGGATTGGTAGCTCAAAATATATAGAGAAAATAAATAGCAGTATATACGCAAATGTCAGATATAGTTACAGCTACTTCAAGGATAGACCCTTTGTTGATATAAATACTAATCACGCCTTTCACGACAAAAGATTTATTATGTTTGGCGTTGGACTATACAGAGAAAACTTCTTATCTTCTAATTTAATCTATGGATTCGGAGTTAAAGAGTATTTGTCCGCAGGATTTAAAACAGAGATCATCGGAGGGTATGAATGGGGCGAGTTTGGTAACGATATTATACTAGGTCTCAATATGAAAAAAGGTGGGTTCTCTGAATTTGGATACTTTATGGGTGATGCTAAAAGTTCGGTTAATGTCAATGCTCTCAATGGAAAAATGACATCTGGCATAGTAGACCTAAATATGAATTACATCTCGAACCTATGGGGAGGCGAGACTTTTCGCCTTAGGCAGTTCATCAATGTAAACTATACATATGGATGGGATAGAGGCGACGGTGATGGCGAGGTTGTCTCTTTTACTGATGACAGCGGACCGAGAGCTTTTAGCGAAGATATTTACGGCACAAATCGCATGGTCTTGAACTCCGAAACGGTATACTTTACGCCATTTACCCCTCTAGGATTCCGCTTTGCAATATACGGCTTTTTCGACGTTGGCACTTTAGGGTACAATAAAAATCCATTTAACAACAACTTTTACTCTACGATAGGCGCTGGGGTACGAGTTAAAAATGACCGCTTAATATTTAGTACGATACAACTACGCTTAGGTTTTGCGATTGGTAAAAATGGATTTTTGGACTCCGAATATATCAGAGTCCAAAGCCAAAGTCGTGTCGATAATATAAGATACATTCCATCTAAACCCGACGCAGTAGCATTTAGATAGCTAATAACGGAAGCTACTCATGGTGATAGGGTTCATTATTTAATATCGTAAATGCTCGATATATCTGCTCTGTAAATATAGCTCTAATAATTTGGTGTGAGAATGTCATTTTTGAAAGCGAAATTTTTTCATTTGCCCTAGCGTATATTGCATCGGAGAATCCATATGGACCGCCAACGACAAATACCAAACGCTTAATACCCATATTCATCTTCTTCTGTACCCAATCCGCAAACTGCATAGACTTAAACTCCTTACCATTTTCATCCAGTATAACAACCCAATCACTATCGATAAGTTGTTTCAAAATCAAATCACCCTCTTGTTTCTTTTGACTGTTGGCAACGATATTTTTAGTGTTTTTTAGGTCTGGAATCGTTATTATAGAGAATTTAGTGTAAAAATTCAACCTTTTTAGGTAATTTCCTACAATTTCATTTATTGCACTTGAATCCGTTTTTCCTATAACTATTAGATCAATATTCATTTTATATTTTTATAAATTTAGTGTTACAAATAACTTTTTGATGGCGCTCGACTATAAAGCACCATCCACTACTCCACTTCTGTGAGAGTAATTGACTCCTTTTTTTTACTTTTTGAGCCCAAGTTTGAGGCGATCTTATCTACAATTATTGAGATTGCACCATCTCCCGTAACATTGGCAGCCGTACCAAAACTATCCATCGCAATATAGAGTGCGATCATTAACGCTTGTAGCGTCTCATCGAATCCAAGCATTGACTGAAGTAGTCCCAACGCCGCCATAATTGCACCCCCAGGGACTCCCGGAGCAGCTACCATAGTGATGCCAAGCATAAGGATAAATCCAATAAAATCCATTGTATCAAGAGGTTGTCCACTCATAATCATTATTGCCATGGCACAAGCTACAATTTTCAGTGTACTCCCAGCCAAGTGTATGGTTGCGCATAATGGCACTGTAAATATAGCAATATTCTCACTAACTCCATTTTTAAGAGTCTGTTTTAGTGTAACGGGTATCGTTGCGACAGAAGATTGTGTACCCAACGCCGTAACATAAGCGGGTAGCATATTACGCAGCAATGTTAGCGGGTTCTTCTTACTCGCTGCTCCAGCAATAGTGAACTGGATAAGTAGTACAACAACATGTATTACGAATATTACCAATATCACCTTCACGAACATTCCAATTATACTCGCCACCTGCCCGCTTACCGTCATATTCAAAAATATTCCAAAAATATGGTACGGAAGTAGTGGTATAATAACGGCGTTTATAAGTTTTGTGATAATCTCCTTGAACCCTTCAAACGATTGAGCCAGTGCACCACCTTTAATTTGCGATAGACCTAAACCGATTGTGAACGAGAGCAATAGAGCCGTAGTCACATTCATCAAAGGGGGCATATCGATTGAAAAAAATGGCAATAACATAAAATCACCCGGATTTTCCACTGCCATCAATTGACTATTTTCTGCAATTATGTGTGGGAAAATTGCAAGTCCCGTAAAATATGTGAAGATCCCACTGAAAATTGTAGATCCATACGCTATAATCGCTGTAATTGCCAACAACTTACCAGCACCTTTTCCTAAATCTCCGATAGAAGGGGTCACTAATCCCAATATTATAAGCGGTATTGAAAATGAAAGGAAGTTACTAAATAGGGCGTTAAATGTAACGAAAATTCTTGCAATACCTCCCGGCATAAATTGCCCGAGAAGGATACCTAGAACTATTGCAATTACAACTTTTGCTAATAGTGTTACTTTAATTTTTCTCATTTTTTCATATATTAGTTACTTCTATCCTCAAAGATAGAAATTATGTTTGATTTTATCGAGCTATTTATCGACTCTACAACTCTTTTAAACGTATATTTTTACTACATTATTTTGTTGCGACACCAAACACTGCTGTTTATTAGAGTTTCAGCGGGTGACACCTCTCAAGGCTATCAGCTAAATTTGTTATATCCAAGTGCGTGTATATCTCCGTTGTGACAACAGACTCATGACCCAGTAGATCTTGTACCTGCCTAATGTTTGCCCCCCCAACCAACAAGTGTGTTGCAAATGAGTGGCGCAGTGTGTGAGGTCCAACAGATTTCGTTATTCCCGCATATTTTGCAGCCTTACTTATAATTGTGTGTATCATAACACGTGTAAGCTGGTTGCCTCTCCGATTCAGAAAGAGACAATCCTGATACTTCGGATTTACTACCATTGTAGTACGCTGCTCCATATAATCTCGTATATAATCAATGGCTCTATCACTAATCGGGACTATGCGCTGCTTGCGACCCTTGCCATTTACGCGAATAAAACCATCATCAAAAAATATATCATTTAAGGTTAAAGAGACCAGCTCCGAAGCCCTGATGCCACAACTGTAAAGTGTCTCAATGATAGCTTTATTACGAACTCCTTGTGGATGAAATATATCTACTTCATCTATAATCCTATCAATATCATCTATTGACAGAACCTCTGGAAGGGCTCTTGTCAACTTAGGTGACTCAACAAATTCAACAGGAGACGACTCTATCAAGTTATTACTAACCAAGTAGTTGAAAAAACTCTTCACTCCACTCAATACCCTCGCTTGGCTACTCTTCTTCACTCCCTTGTCATAGATACACGCAATGAAATCATTCACATCTGATGCAGTAATACGACTAGGCTCACTAATACCTCTCTCCATTGCATACTCAACAAATTGACGTAGGTCTCTCATATAACTCTCGACACTATTGTTGGCGAAATTACGCTCAAGAGTTAAGTATATTTCATAACTTCTGCTCTTTTTTTGCCATAAAGGCTCTTTCTTATCCATTTTTTCACTAAATTTGGTGCACTAAGTTACTTATTATATTTGAAATGAACTATATCGAACTATACATTCCGACTCCCAATAGCGTGCAGTCGGAGATTTACATGGCGCAAATATCAGATTTACCATTTGAAAGTTTTGAGCAAGAGGAGTTTTTCTTGAAAGCCTACATTAAAGAGAACCTTCTAGAGGAGTGTCGTAAAGAGGTAGACGAATTCCTATATACCACTGGGGTGCAATGGAAATTTACTCCGATTGAGACCATAAATTGGAACAGTCAATGGGAGTCAAACTTCCAACCTGTCGAGATTGAGGGCGCATGTGTCATTAGAGCTCCTTTCCACGAAGCTCCAGCAAATGGAGCAATGGATATTGTTATTATGCCTAAAATGTCATTCGGAACGGGGCATCATGCCACTACCTTCCTCATGACTAAGGCTATTTTAGAACACGACTTCGCAAATCTGAAAGGGCTAGATATGGGGAGCGGAACTGGTGTTCTTTCTATTATAGCAGCAAAATTGGGCGCAAATAATATAGATGCAGTCGATATTGATGAGTGGGCTGCGGAGAATTGCAAAGAAAATATTGCCATGAATAGCGTAGAGGAGGTAATCATTCCAATACTCGGAGATGCATCGTCAATAGATGGTTGTACATACGATTTTATATTGGCTAATATTAATCGTAATATCCTGCTCAATGATATGGATAAATATGTCAAAACACTAAAATCTGGAGGCTTTATAATTGTGAGCGGAATACTAGAGCATGACATAGAGACTATATGCGAATGTGCCCAAAAAGAGTCGCTAAAGAGATCCAAAACTCACCTCAAAGATGGATGGGCAGCAATAGAGTTTAATAAGTTATAGGAGCAATCAAACATAAGATCATATCGAGACAAAATATAAGGGGGAGATATATCGGACAAAATTAAAAGCGAAAGTTTTCCAAAATAATGGAAAACTTTCGCTTTTTACTATTTAGACCTACACCTTTACGGTGGGCTATATAGAACTGTATGGAACTAATTTACAGAACAAGTATTACATCCTCTCAGGAACATCAATTCCCAATAACAACATACCTTTCGCAATAATTTTCGCAATCTGAGAAGATAAAATTAACTTCGCCTTACGAATCTCAACGTTCTCCTCCTTGATAATAGGATTATCGTGGTAGTAGCTATTAAACAACTTAACCAAGTCATAGATATAACTTCCAACAACAGCTGGAGAGAATGTCTCACCAGCCTGCTTAACTGCCGCAGGATAATCTGCAATCATCTTAACCAGACCAATCTCCACTGGAGATAACGCTTCAACACTAACACTCCCATCGAAGTTTATATTTGCCTCCTCTGCCTTGCGTAGTATTGAACATATACGTGCATGAGTATACTGTATAAATGGACCTGTATTACCATTGAAATCGATAGACTCTTTAGGATCAAATAACATTGTCTTACGAGGATCTACCTTCAATATAAAGTATTTTAGAGCTCCTAACCCAACCATAGTACATATCTTTGTTGCCTCCTCTTCAGTACAACTATCTAACTTACCTAGCTCATTAGACATGTCTCTTGCAGTCTCAACCATCTCTGTAACTAGTTCATCTGCATCAACAACAGTTCCTTCACGAGATTTCATCTTTCCTTCAGGTAGCTCGACCATACCGTATGAGAGATGCGAGATATTTTCCGACCACTTGTGCCCTAACTTACTAAGGATTAATTTCAAAACTTGGAAGTGGTAATTCTGCTCATTTCCAACAACATAGATCAAATCATCTAACTTATTCTCTTCGAAACGAGTAACTGCTGTGCCCAAATCCTGAGTCATATATACAGCTGTACCATCAGCCCTAAGGAGCAATTTCTGGTCTAGACCATCAGCCTCAAGATCAATCCATATTGAGTTGTCATCCTTACGGAAAAATACACCTCTATTCAACCCCTCGTCAACGATACTTTTTCCAAGTAGATAGGTTTGTGACTCATAGTATATCTTATCAAAGTCTACTCCAAGTGCCTTGTAAGTTACGTCGAAACCAGCATAGACCCAACTATTCATCCTCTCCCATAGAGAGTACACTTCACTATCCTTTGCCTCCCACTTACGCAACATCTCCTGAGCCTCAAGGATCATTGGCGCATTTTTCTTTGCGTCGTCCTCACTCATTCCTTGCTCCATTAAGAGTTTAATTTCACTCTTATAGTGCTTGTCAAACTCAACGTAGTACTTACCAACAAGGTGATCTCCTTTCATTCCAGTTGATTGCGGAGTCTCTCCATTACCAAACTTCTGCCATGCAAGCATACTCTTACAGATGTGGATACCACGGTCATTAACCAAGTTTACCTTTATAACATTATGTCCATTAGCCTTCAATATTTGAGATACAGAATATCCTAAAAGATTATTTCGTATGTGACCTAAATGTAGTGGCTTATTTGTATTTGGCGATGAATACTCAACCATTATTGTCTTTCCTGAGCTTGCAGAGACACCAAAATCAACGTCTGAAACTGTTGTATTAAGTGTATTTGTCCAATATTCAGTAGTCAAAGAGAGGTTAAGGAAACCTTTTACAACATTGAATGACTCAATCTCGGGGCTATTATCCACCATAAATTGACCAATCTCATTAGCTGTTACTTCGGGAGACTTCTTACTTTGTCGCAAAATAGGAAATACTACAAGGGTATAATCGCCCTCAAACTCTTTACGTGTTTTTTGAATTTGCAATTGATCCTTTTGATCCGCTGCATAAAGTGTTGAGACTGCATCTACTGCTCTCTGTTGAAGTAATTGTTCTATATTCATAAAGTATGGTTAAACTATAAAAAATAAGTTTACTAAAATTCTAAAATAAATTAACACAAAGATAAATATAATTTTTCTATTTACCTTTGTGTTTTAATATTAGTTTGACAGAACTATCCTAAGAGTGTGTTTGTGCAAGAGCGCAAAAATAGATGTAATTTACATATAAGTGTCGTTATTCTTATCATTGTAACGCCCCATTTGCTTCCAAGCGTACCATATATACCAAACTACTATTGGGATAATCAGAGACACACAACTCATGACCGTGAGAGTAAACTCACTAGAGGAGCTATTCGAGATTGTCAGAGAGCTATTAATATCAGATAGTGAGGGGTAGTATGACGTATTATTGTACCCCGCCAGCAAGATCAACATTGTTACTGTGAG
>CAMRBL010000068.1 GCA_947040435.1 uncultured Rikenellaceae bacterium | reverse complement strand
TAGATGGGAAAGCAGTTCTAGTTAGTGATCTTTACTGTGATGGACTAGGTGCTTGTATTGGAGATTGCCCTGTGGGAGCAATTGAACTTGAAGAGCGTGAGGCAATTCCGTATAGTGAAGAGGCTGTTATGCAGCGAATTGTTCCTAAGGGAGAAAAAGTGATAGTAGCTCACTTAAAACATCTAAAAGATCATGGAGAGACGGAGTTATATCAACAAGGAGTTGACTATTTGAAGCAGAATAATATAAATATTGAAATGATTAATCAGACTAGAAATATAGAAGCAGCGCCTTTAGCGTGTGGTTGCCCAGGGACAATGGCACAGAGTTTCAAACCAGTACAAATTGCGATACCTGGAGCCATGCAACGCTCTGAATTGACACAGTTTCCAATTCAGATGCATCTTGTCAATCCGCAATCTGCATCTTTTATGGAGTCTGACTTACTTCTTGCTGCTGACTGTACCGCATTTGCATGTGGTGAATTTCATAGCCGTTTTCTTAAGGGTAAAAGTTTAGCAATTGCTTGTCCTAAATTGGACTCAAAAATAGATGTTTACATCGACAAATTAGTAATGATGATCGATGATGCAAAAATTAACACGCTTACAGTGCTAATCATGGAAGTGCCGTGTTGCAATGGACTGTTAAGTATTGCACTTAAAGCTCGTGAAAAAGCAATGCGAAATATTCCGATTAAGGCAGTTGTTATTACTGTAAATGGAGAGATTAAAAGTGAAGAGTGGATTTAATTAAGTCCTTAAAATAGATAGTTAATTTGAAGGTAATGGGTTCTTGTCTTCAAATGTACTTTGAATTTTAAATTCAGAACCCGCTAAAAATAAATAGATTATGTTTTGTTATCAATGTCAAGAAACAGCAAAGGGAGAGGGCTGTACAATAAGAGGAGTCTGTGGAAAAACCCCAGAAGTTGCAGGGTTACAAGACTTATTAATCTACGCGGTTAAAGGGGTCTCAAAATTATCCGTTAATCTTCGAGATAAAGGGGTTGAACTTCCAGTAGTGAATAAATTTATCATTGATTCGTTATTTATGACGATCACTAATGCGAACTTCGATGCAGATAGATTTGTCTCAAAGATAAAAGAGTCATACGATATTAGAGCTCTTTTGATAAGTAAATTGGAGTCCGTAGGAGGTGATGTTCCTCGTGACTGCGATATGATTATCTGGAGGGAGGATTCGTATGAAGAGATGTGTGTAAAGGCGAAAAGTATAGGTGTCCTTTCAACTGATAATGAGGATATTCGTTCACTGAAAGAACTTATCGTATATGGAGTAAAAGGAATGGCTGCCTACGCTGAGCATGCATATAATTTAGGCTTTGAAGACCCTTTAATCAATGAATTTATACAGAGGGCGCTTGTTGAAACAACAAAGACTAATGTGTCAGCAGAGGATTTAACCGCAATGGTTTTAGAGTGCGGAACATATGGTGTCAAAGCTATGTCTCTACTTGACAAGGCTAATACGACAAAATACGGAAATCCCGAAATAACAGAGGTGAAACTTGGGGTTGGCTCAAGACCTGCGATACTTATTAGTGGTCATGATCTTAGAGATCTTGAGGAGTTGTTGGAGCAGACAAAAGATAGTGGAGTTGATATTTACACTCATGGAGAGATGCTTCCAGCTCACTCGTACCCAGCATTTAAGAAATATAGTAATTTAATTGGTAATTACGGAGGTTCTTGGTGGAGACAGGTTTCAGAATTTGAATCATTTAATGGGGTAGTGCTTTTTACGACAAACTGTATTGTACCACCCTCGTCAAAATCTACTTACTCAGATAGAGTTTACACGACAGGGACATCTGGATTCACGGGATTTAAGCACATTGAAGATAGGGTTGATAATCAGCCTAAGGACTTCTCTCAGCTAATTGAACATGCTAAGAGTTGCAGTGCCCCAACAGAAATAGAGAGTGGTAAGATAATTGGGGGTTTTGCTCATGCACAAGTGATAGCTCTTGCAGATAAAGTTGTTGATGCCGTAAAATTAGGGTTGATTAAGAAATTCGTTGTGATGGCTGGGTGTGATGGTCGAATGAAAAGCCGTGAATACTACACTGAATTTGCTCAAAAACTATCAAATGATAGTGTGATATTAACAGCTGGATGTGCAAAGTATCGTTATAACAAATTGGCATTAGGGGATATTGCAGGAATACCTAGAGTTTTGGATGCAGGTCAATGTAATGATAGCTACTCACTGGTAGTAATTGCGTTAAAGTTGAAAGAGGTATTTAATCTAGACGATATTAACGATTTACCAATCGAGTATAATATAGCTTGGTATGAGCAAAAAGCCGTTATAGTGCTATTAGCACTGCTATCGCTAGGAGTTAAAAATATTAAATTAGGGCCAACACTACCTGCGTTTTTATCTCCAAATGTTGCTACGATATTAATTAATAACTTTGGGATTTCAGGAATTAGTACAGTCGATGAGGATATAAAAGCAATGGGAGTGTAATAATTACCGTGAATAATACTCTGATATTACTTGTCAATTAGCTTGTTTTCTGATATAGATTATTATCATAATATATTTACATAATTAGCACTATTTTACAACGAAGAGCAAGAGCCGAACTGGACAAAATCTAGTTCGGCTTTTGCTCTTTTAGTTTAATAATTATGATGCTGGAGTTTTTAGCCAAAGATGATTATAATGAGTTTAGCAGCCACGATCTACCACATAATATTACAACATCTCGATCTATAGTATGTGCTCGAGGATACTGATAACTCATTGCTAAAAATCAACAAAATTCGCCATAGATATATTCTCTGGATGGCAAAGTCAAAGGGTGGCTATTGCACGTGCACTAATCGTTAATACTGAAATAATCCTTTAGTGTCAACTTGTAGTGTATAAATATCCTCTTACTCTAATATCGATGAGTAAACTGTTTTAGCCAAAATTGCTGCCCCTTGTGCATTAGGGTGTATTTTATCAGGAAATAACGCAGGCATGTTACTTGTTGCTGTGTGTAGATCAATAACTTCAACATTACTCTCTTTTGCAACCTTATCTATCATAGGTATTACCTCATGAGTAATAATGCTATCATTTATACCCCAAGTGACACTATAGGCTTTCGCAGGATAACAGAGGTAAATTTTGGGATCAGATGCCAACTTCTTGAAATCAGTTATCATTTTGCTAAGGTCCTTAGTAAATGATTTTTTGTACTTCCAATTTATAGGTTTCGTATCGTTTGTACCCAATTTTATCACAACGATCTGCGGATTGTAGTCCAAAGCATTTTGATAAATCTGCTCTTTCATGTAGGGGCGATCACCTTTCATCAGCAGAGTACGAGCAGAGTAGCCAAAATTATTAACATCATATCCATCACCTAAAAGTTGCCCAAGTACAGAAGGGTAACTATCTCGATCTCTATTTGATATTCCATATCCATACGTGATACTATTGCCAATACAGGCAACTTTAATCGGTTGAGTTTGTGCGACTCCAGCAGTGCTAATAAATAGCATGATTAGAGATATGTATAGTGAGCGTATTGTCATATTTCTTTTTTTAGCCTCTAATACTACTTAGACGGCATGATTGGCTTTAAGATATTTGAATCATCATCAATTGGATATATGGCACCCTCCTTTTCTAGTTGTGAAATCATCATTTTCATCATATTAAAGAGAGTTTTTTTATTCTCTTTATATAAATCTTCCATTTCATATGGATCATTTGCCAAATTATATAACTCGTATTTAGGTTTAGTAGGATTTTTTGGATTGTAATGATATATAACTTTCCAATCACCATCTATGAATGTAGTGAAGTAATCTCCTCTATGCTCATGTGGGAAGTGCATCAATATACTAGTATTATGCTTTGAATCTCTCTTTCCTTCAAATGTCTTCCATAGACTATTCCCATCTATGTCATTCCCATTTGGATTATTAATATCAGCTAAATCCAATATAGTTGGGTATATATCCATAATTGAACTACGCTCTTGTAGTATCTCATCTTGATTTATAGAGTGATCTCTCTGAAGTGTATTTTTAGGACTATTTTTTGCCCACGCTGCAATAAAAGGTATTCTAACACCGCCTTCATAAACACTACCTTTTTTACCTCTTAAAGGTGCTGAAGAGAAGGGTCCTGTTTCACTACCAAGAGGAGCATCGGATCCGTTATCACCTAAGAATATAATTAAAGTATTCTCTGCTACGCCAAGCTCCTCTAGCTTATCCATAACATCTCCTAGCGATTTATCCATCCCTTCAACCAACGATGCAAATGCTCTAGCTGCCTGTTTTTTATCTGTACTCAATGGATAGTTCTCTACAAAGCGCTTATCTGGTTGAAATGGTGCGTGTAGTGCATAGTGAGCAAAGTTCAAGAAAAAAGGTTCATTTGCCTCCACTGCTTCAGTGATCTCTCTATTAGCTTCAATAGTTAACGCCTCACTCAGGTGTGTTGCTGTACCATGATACTTCTCTAGATCATCTACGGCTCTTGGTTTATATCCCTTAATGTGTCCATATCCATCTTCGCCATAGTAACTACCTGGTTGCCCTATTGATGATCCTCCGATATTGACATCGAATCCGATATTGCATGGCTCTTCTCCAAAACTACCGATAGGTCCAAAATGAGCCTTTCCGACATGAATAGTCTTATATCCAGCCTCTTGTAATAATTTAGGGAGGGTAATATCACCATCTTTTATTCCAACCCAATTCCACTCTTTGGGTCCATATTTAGAGCGATTGTTTGACTCAGAATTAATCCAATTTGTTGTTTTATGGCGTGTTGAATTTTTCCCAGTAAGTATCGAAGCCCTTGAAGGTGAGCTTACACTTTGCGCATAGAATTTTGAAAATGAGACCCCCTGTTCTGCTAATCTCTCCATGTTTGGAGTGCGGTACCAATCATTAAGTGGATGACGCTCAGGATTACCATTTGAATCTGTTAAAAATGGAAGTGACGTATCCATCAGCCCCATATCATCAACAAGGAATATAATGACATTCGGTTTTACTTGTTGCTGAGCAAATAGTGGCATTGCTGTGGATGCTATTGTAGTACAAAGTGAATATTTTATTACTTTTGTTAGTTGAGGTTTGATAGTCATATTATAGAGATTAAAGTATAAGGTTCGAGAACAAATATAGTGAAAATAGTTTAGTGAAGTTATATATTCAGTAAATTTACTTTCAGACACCGTTTTCAGAGTTTGAAATTATCGAAGGTTCTAGTGTTGATAAGGGAGATGCTATTTGTATTATTGATTCGATACAACTCCATCTGCAAAAGTTACAACTTTTGCAGAGTATTTCATCAATAAAGAGTAGTCGTCCAAGCGTGTTAACTCAGGTTACGGCAATCAGAGAGAAGATTGATAATTTGAAAATTGAGCACAAACGTATTGAGAGCCTACTAGAATCTAATGCTGCGACACAAAAGCAGTTGGATGACAACACTATTTCGCATCCTTACACCCTTGCTTCTTGCAGATGGAGGGAGTGCTGTTGTTGATGGATTTGGCGTTGTGCATGATTATCGTACAATCCGTGGTCGCATAGGGTACATGCCAGGTCATTTTTCTCTTTATCAGGATCTTAGTGTTGAGGAGAATCTTATTTTTTTTGCATCTATATATGGAACAACAATAAGTGATAATTATGCTTTAATAGAGCCTATATATAAGCAAATAGTGCCAGATGAACCAACAACAGGAGTAGACCCTATCAGTCGTAAGTAGTTTTGGGAGATACACTTTGGGCTGTTTCAGGCTCTCCAATGTCACATTTATTGAGAGACTTACGGTCAATGGATGAGGTTCGGAGTTACTATGCTTTCGGTGATGTACATCACTTGTCGGTGTGTAATGATAGTTTGTTGATAGATGAACTAAATTCAAGGCTTAAAGCTCTATTTTATACGTAGATAGACATAAAACCTATTATTGCAACTATCGAATATTACTTTATGGCATTAGAAAAAAAGTTGGTTTATGAAAAGAGATACAGTTATAAAAGTAGATAGCCTATCAAAATACTTTGGTTAGAGCCGTAGATAATATATATTTTGAGGTTGGGAGAGGTGAGATTTTGGTTTTTTAGGGGCTAATGGAGCTGGGAAAACAACAGCTATGCGCATACTTTGTGGATTGAGTGCGCCTACGTCTGGTAGTGGTATAGTTGCAGGGTTTGATATACTTACTCAATCGGAAGAGATTAAACGGAATATAGGCTATATGAGTCAAAAGTTCTCTCTATACGACGATTTAAAGGTTTGGGAGAATATACGTCTATTTGGGGGGATCTATGGAATGAGGGGAAATGATCTATGAAGCGTCAGAGAGCGGGATTACTATATTTGTAACGACACACTATATGGACGAGGCTGAGTATTGTGATAGGGTCTCTATTATGGTGGATGGACGAATTGATGCGCTTGATTCTCCACGTAACTTAAAGAAACAATTTGCGACAGATACAATGGATGATGTTTTTTTGCGGTTGGCAAGATATGCTAAAAGAGAGGGGTAGATTATGAGAGATTTTATTGCATTTGTGTATAAAGAGTTTTATCACATCCTGCGAGATAAGCGCACGATGCTAATACTGTTGGTCATGCCCATAGTAATGATTGTAATATTTGGATTTGCGATATCCACAGAGATTCGTAATGCGGTTCTGCCTAAGATGGTTATCGCATATCCACTTTTAATTATGTTAGTTATGCCATTGATAACAACAATGGATGTAAAAGATATTAAACTAACTATTGTCGATAATAATCACTCAACTACATCTAAAAATTTAATTGATAAGATAGGTGCATCTGACTACTTTATCCTTGAGACACTTTGAGTAAATTATTCTGAGGCACTTAGCCAAATAGAGTTTGGTAAGGGTGATATTATAATGGATATGCCAAGTAACTTTGAGCAAGATATCATATCTGGAGATGGTACTAAAGTGAAAATCTTAGCCAATGCAGTAAATGGTTTAAAAGGGGCACTTGGAGGGAGTTACCTTGGAAGTATAATAAATGATTTCAATTCAGAGCTAAGTAGTAATATTGGATTGTGGAGCCCCTCTATAATAAATATTTCAGTTCAAAATAGGTATAATCAATATTTAGATTATCGCATATATATGATTCCAGCTCTGATGGTTATACTTCTAATATTGCTGTGTAGGCTCCTGCCAGCACTGAATATTGTATTGGAAAAAGAGAGTGATACAATTGAGCATATGAATGTTGCACCAATTAGTAAAACAACATTTATCTTTGCAAAACTCATTCCATATTGGGTAATATGGCTTATTCTTCTAACAATATGTTTTGTTATCTCGTGGACAGTATATAATTTTGTTCCTCAGGGAAGCTTCATTGTTATATATGCCGCTGCCGTGCTATTTATATTGATTATAAATATATTAGTTAAATATATGTGCAAAAATGGAGTCGTATAACAATATTTGACACAAAAGTAGATAAAATTCAATGGCTTTGAGATATAAAACCATATAATTATACCGACTTCTATCTTAATTATATAATAACTTGTATGTTTAGGGTTAAGTTGTATCCAACAAGTCGGGCAAGAGCTTCAATTCTGGAGTGCTCGTGAAAGTAGACTTAATGGTAAGAGTAAGATTGTACTTCTAAATTTTACCAGCACAATTAGTTAAGGACTCGACATATATTATCGATATACGAATATCAAATAATTACAATATCTATCTGTTAAATTACTAGTTATGCATAAAAAATAGTTATTTATTGGCTCTTTTACTGCCGTTATCGGCAGTAATTACTATATTTGAGATAAACTACGGCAGGTTATTGTCTATACTAAAATAGCTCGTGGCTAGATGGTGCACTGCATGATGAAGAATTATGTCACCAACCCAGAGAAATTAAAGGTCTTTGAGTGGGGTGGTTACCGATATAATGACTCACTATCAACGACGGATATGTGGGTTTGGGTGATGGATTCAGATGCCGCAAAAATTCATCAATCGACATATTATCAGTAATATAAACTCTTTTATATATCGGTCGGTTTGCTAAAGGGCCAGTAGTTAATATTGTCATTTAGATTAAACCCATAAAGTGATTTCGGATTACTTGTAGATAATGTCACCATCCATTTAATGAGCTATATCGTACTCCTAATTATACAAAACTAGAACGCTATATTGATGCAGAACAACACTTATTGTTGGCATCTCATATGTGCCCTGTTCG
>CAMRBL010000067.1 GCA_947040435.1 uncultured Rikenellaceae bacterium | reverse complement strand
AATGCACGCTGGAGTGTGAAGTACTCTCTAGGTGCTATCGTTAAATCGAAGTAGCATCCAATATGAGGCAATACCCTGCCCTTTAAAGACATTATATCAATAGAGCTAGTCAACTATACCAAACTTCTGTTCGGATTGACTAGATAGGGCTTATTGATAACATAAAGCAACTATCATAGACAGAGTAAGGCAGATTATAATTTCAATCTGCTTTACTCTGTTTTACGTATATTAGTTTTGACGTGTCATATCCACGGTCTTCAGCACTTTGCAATAACATGTTTAAACTATCCTGCGACATCTGTGGTGTTCGGCTGAGTATCCACAAGTATTTATCACTAGAACTGCCAACAAGAGCATAGCTATAATCATCAGCAAGTTCTAAGATACTATATTGCGCATAGAATGTCCAGAAGAAAGAGACTTTCAATTCTCCTGGGTATTTAGGATTAGGTTGTTTTGCCTTTCCTATTGCAGTCTCGAGCTCGCCATTTAGAGAGCCATTGTAGCCACTATTCACAACTAAGATAGTACCATCATCATTCAATGAGTAGTTGACTGTAACGCCTACCTTACCTCGCTCAAACTTATGATCAAAGCGGGCGATCTCATACCACTTACCCATATATCGCTCTATATCCAGTGTTTTTACTGTAGTTTTATCGATCTTATCACTACACGCCCCAATAAATGGTATCATAATTGCAAGAAATATTAGTTGAATTGTCTTCATAGATTCGTTTTTACATCTATTACAATCAAAATTTATGCCTAAGTTGTGTAACTTACATCGGATATAACAATAAAACTCAAACATTATGATAGTAGCAATTAGTGGAGCATCAGGATTCATTGGTCGTAAATTGACAAATTATCTAGAGTCTAAGCATATAGATGTAGTTGCTCTCAAGAGAGCCGATTTCGGGAGTGATGCATTATCTGAGAAGATAGATCGATGTGATTGCGTGATTAACCTTGCGGGAGAGAGTATATTTGGGCGCTGGACAAGCTCAGCTAAAAAACGGATAGTCTCTAGTCGTATCGATACAACACGCCAGATCGTAGAGTGTATCAATCGCTCGAAGCGTCCTAAGGTTTTGATCTCAGCTTCTGCTATTGGCTATTATGCGAATGATGTAGTCTGTGATGAATACGAATACACCCAAGGTAGTGGTTTCCTTGCTAAAGTGTGTCGTGAATGGGAAGCAGAGGCTCTGAAATGTGATGAGATGCATAGAACTGTAATAACTCGCTTTGCAGTGGTTCTTGATAAAGATGGCGGTGCACTGGAGAGGGTACTCAAATCTATGAAGTTGGGGATTGCGACAGTTATTGGAGATGGGAAACAAGCATTTTCGTGGATTGCGCTTGATGATCTAGTTCGAGCACTTGAATATCTTATCTTGAATACTGAGTGTATGGGTACTTACAATCTCACTGCCCCTCAACCAACAACCAACATAGAATTCACTAAAACACTAGCATCAAAGAAGAGTATACATATTACCCTCCCTCTCCCAAAGTTTGTATTTAAGATTGTTCTGGGAGAGTCATCGTCGTTACTTACTGAAGGTCAATCTGTACTCCCTACCCGACTTATTCAAAGTGGGTTTGAGTTTAAGTATGTAGATGTTCAGGGTTGTATTGGATCTTTGGATTGACTTTAAATTGTCATAGCTCATAAGACAGGATACTCTGGGGCTGATATAGATGGCGTAGTTGCAGCAAATAATGATATTGGCATAATGCAATTACCAAATGGGAAGAGATTTCTTTTTGCTATTTTCATTACTAACTCTCACGAGAAGAGTGATGAAAACTATAGTATAATATCGCAAATAGCCTCCATTATCTACAAACATAACAAATAGTTCTTTGCAATTCAGGTAGCTTATATAGTGGAATTCGTAACTTTACCCACATATAGAGAACGCCTACACGAAGATGAACCTTAGCAAGTTCAAGAGTAATTAGCAACTCAACCATTATGCTGATGCGTGAACAAGTTTCTTAATAGGATATGTCCCTGCATCAAGCAACACCCCATCTATACGTGCAAATCCAAATAATCCAATAGATAGATATTCAGCCAATAGTTCATTAAGTCGAATAACTCTGAAATTCTTAACCATACGGATTTTGTATTTAGAAAAGTCACCAAATAGGATTGAGCTGTTACCTGCTCCGATGCTTGGAATATCATCATTTAGAATATAACTCTTACCAAATAGCGTTGCAGGAGTTCCATCTCTTGCACCCTCTTGCCAAATATATCTACCCGCTGAATCTTTGATTTTGATTAGAGAATATAGCGTATATCTGTTGAACATAAACTTACCATTACGTGCATAAGCTGAGTCCACTGACTTGATAAGGTCAATAACGTTATCAAGTATCACACCCGTTGCAGTAGCTTTTGTACCTGAATCTGTTGCCGAAGTGATAATGCCCTTTGGTTTACTTGTTCCACTACCAATCGTTAAATCCTCATTGATACCTCGCCCAAAACTCTCTGCCAACAATCCACCTAACAGCTCCTCAAGGTTAAAGCCTGAATCTTGCAACAACTCCTGCGACACTGGGACGATAGGTGTTCTAGAAGTGTAAGCCTTTAGTATTTCAGAACCAAATGATGGAGTTTTATTGGTGGATTGACTATACTCAGCCACGACAGTAGCCTTTGCAGAAGTGTCGTTGATAGTTGGCATAATCAAATCGCCACCCGTAGCAGTTGTGATAATCTGCCCTGCCTCAAACATTCCTCCATAGCTTTTAAGTGCAATTTCAATCGTTGATGCTAAGGTCTTTGGAACGATAACCCCACCATTAAGACCTTGTAGTTCTGCACGTTTCTCAAATAGTGATATATGCTCGGCAGAAACACCTCCCGTACCACGCATAAGATATTCAGCAAATGCAGAGCGATACTCCTCATCAGTTGATTCCGAGGAATGTTTCTCAATTCTATGCTCCATCTGCTTACATTGCACATCTTGGTAATGCTCCTCCTAGTCTACGGACTTATCTGATTTTTCATAATCCGACAAAAGCCTATCCCACTTCGTCTGCTCCTCAGAGTTCATCTCCTTGCCATCGGTGGCTTTGCGTAGTTCATCAATCTCAGTATAGATTGATGCTCGCTGCTCTTTTAATGTTTTTAATTTTGACATAATATATTTAGATTTATGATTATTTTTGAACAAACTTATATGACTGTAGATATGGTTTCATGAAACTTTGTTGCAATTAATATTCTTGTTATACTTAATTATCTGTATATTTGTGAATTACATATAATTAAAATTTGAGAAATATGGGATTTAGAGAAAAATTTGATGAATTACTTTCAGGTATTATTATTGAGGGTAGTTTGTCACCAGAACAAACCAAAAATAAATATATTCCTCTTGTTGATTTTGCCTTTAAAAATATGCCAACTCATTTATACCGGTACAGAAAATGCAACGAATCAAATATAGGTGGATTTGAGAGTGATTCTATTTGGACTGTACCGCCAACAATGTTCAATGATGTTCACGATAGTTTATCTTATTATGATACAAATCAGATCCTATCAGATTTAAGAGAAGATTTATTTGGTGCAGATAACCAAGGGGAAATATGGGAATATATAACTAAACATAACGATTTGCCAGAAAACTCTGGTAAATTTACTGCCGAAAACAAAAAGACTATTTTAGATGAAATAATATCTATGTCAAAAGAGGATTGGATAAATAAGTCTGCAAATCAACAATTTACTGATACTGATAAGTTAAAAGCATCCTACGAGATGAAAGAAATAAAGGCTTTTTTTCGCAATCAAGCAAAAATATCTTGTTTCTGTGAAGATAAATATTCTAATCTAATGTGGGCTCATTATGCTGATTATCACGAAGGATTTTTGCTAGAGTATGATAAACAATCAATTATTGATTTTATTAAAAATAATCATAGTATAAAATTGTTTCCTGTGATCTATAACAATAAAAGATATAATATATCAAATCATATTAAATGGTACTTGCAGAGTAATATTTGTTCTAATGCAGGTGCAAATATCGACATTCATATTCCAGATATACTATACCCAGAGAAGACGCATTTACATAAAGCAAAAGATTGGGAATATGAAAAAGAATGGAGAATAATTCATCACGCAACTGAAATAGAAAATGTTCATGAATTCAAGAATATTGAACCAACTGCCATATATTATGGCTCGAGAATATCTAAAATCAATAAAAATCAACTTTCTTTATCTGCAAAGAAGAAAAATATAAAAGAATACGATGTATACATTGATGAAAATTCAAATTATTACAATTTAGAATCTAAAATTGCATCGTTTGATGATATTTAATTTTACTTGAAACAATTTCACACAACCGTTCTCTTGACTGACTCTCAGCAATAGAACGGTTTTTATTTTATTGTGGTTCTTACGGTTTCAAATATTCTGCTTTACGCTCCTCCAAGTGTCGAACAGATGCCTCAGTGTCTTTATAGGCAGAATAAACCACAAGTGACACATCTTTGTGAGTTGAGAATTTTAGGATTGTACGCTCATCATATTCAAGCTTATTACTTTCGTCTGCATACCTATAGGACTTTTGCCTTTACAACCATTTGTGGAGAGGTTATTTACGTGGATAATTTCATCATTTGGAATTATCTCTCCATTATCAAGGCGATAATATAGGGTGTCAGTTTGGGTATCTACTATTGGTTCAACTTTTAAGGGATGTAAAAGTTGTAATCTTATTGGGCGATGCAGGTTATCTCTATAAATACGAGCATAACCATTGCCCCATAAGGCACACGACACCATCAGGTGGTGCATTAAATCAAAACGGTTGGCATAAGAATTTGGGGATTGAATTAGCTTGTGGCAATGATGCGAATATTGTCTTTCTCTTCCTTTTTCGTGTCTTTTATAGAGATGGATTGGAAGAGTGCCAACCGTTTCGGAGAGAATACGAACACACGCCCACACTGCCGAGAGGTTCAATGAACCCTCCTCAGAGATATAAGGCTTAGAAGTAGCATCAGCAATAGTATTGGCAATAAGCACCTTGTTTATGACACTCTACATCTCGCTACTGCTTACTCTCTTTTCTGTATGTCGTAAAAAATTAAACCACCTCATTATTGTTTGTTTTGAGACAAACTTAATGAGGTGGCTAGGTGTTTTGGTGAAACTTTGTTACAAAGTTATTTTAGACCATTCTTTTTCATCTTATATATAATTGAATCCATTTGTTTTTGTTTACTTCTTATTTTTTGTTTTTTTATAAATTGAGAAAATGGGAAATATTTCTGAAAAACTACTCTATACAATATTTCTTTAGTTTTAGGAGCATTATCTTTATATGTTAAGTATTGGTGATACTGCTTAATTATATTTTTAAATCTTATAAAACCCTCATTAAACTCATTCTTATACAAAATAAGAGTATCAATAGTAACAACTGTTAGAGGTTTTATTTTATTGTTAATATTTGCACCATTGGATTGTAAAGAGTCTTTTAACTCTTCATTCAACCAGAAATTAAAACCAGCAACATCAAATCGGGAATCCCCAATTACTAAAATTGGATAGATATTAACTGCTGTTGATTTAATTTGGGGATCATAAACAAATTCTCCATTAACTATTCTTTCTATATTATTCACTAGTTGACGAACCCCGTCATTGACAATAAATTTCTCATTTATCATTTCTACAACAGATTTTGTATCCTGTGATGCTTTTCTATCGCCTTGAATCAATTTATCTTTAAATTCAAATAGAAATATGTCGTTATTTATCCTTATATAATAATCGGGTTCTCCTTGTAGTTGATTATTTATTTCTTTACATTCTTTTTCGGATAGCCTAACTATATATTTGTAATTGTAAAATATTTCTCCTATTACACCATAAAACATTTCTTCCTCGGAAAAATCTGATGTGTAGTATCTAAAAAAGTCACCATCTATATTTTTTCTTGATTTTTCAGGATATTGTTTTTGTTTAATTTTAGAATAAATATCTTTAAGAGAAAAGAATATACTCGTGTATGCTTTATCAAGGCAAAGTATATTGTTTATCACTATAAATTCGGTACTTGAAAGTTTTATCAAAGGTTTGTTTTTAAATACCTTATAATCCATGTTATCATTTAGGGAAATATTATCATCAATATGAATAGCAAAATTATCTAATATTGTAAGATCTCGTTTATAGTTTTCGTCTATCTCATCTAACAAAATAGTTGTATAGCTATTAGTGTTGCTCTTACTCAAAACATAGTACTTAGCTATTACAAATAAATATTCTAACCAACTACCACAGTTGTAAAGAGTAATAAAATCTTCTGTTAATTCAGATCCGATTTCTGTTTTATCAAGGAATTCAAATAGCATCTCAGCTTTATTAAAAGCAACTAATAACTTTTCTATATCATTTATATTAGTAAAATCATTGTAAGCAATCTGATTTGTACATAAACCAATAGCTGTATTTAAATTTTCTGAAGAAGGCACAATGTGTGTATTATATTCACTTTTACCAAGACTTTCATTTACTAACAAAACAGCTTTTAGTATTTGTTGTTCTATTTCAGTTTTTGAATCACCTCTTGTTGATGTAAGTGAACTCTGTTCGTTAAGTGAAAAACAAATTCTAAGCATTTCCAAAGCAGTATGTAAACTTATTGGAGATACTAATGTATTAGTTTGTAAAGTCTGAGCAATAGGATTAATTTGATTGCTCCACAATATGTATTTTGCAATAAAATCATTTCTAAAATCTGAATTGTCAGTACAGAAAAAGCAGTTGCAAAAACTATATATGTCAGATTTAATATTAGCAGAATAAATAAAATGCAAACATACTTTTATAAGTTCTTTTCTATCAATATTTATACTACTCAAATATTGACTAACTTCATAATTATGCTCTCCGTATATATCTGAATACGCTACCGTTCTATGTATGTCCATAATTTGTTCTTTTTTTTATTTCCATCAAAATTACTGAAAATCTACGACCTCACCAAATATCTATTCAAAATTACCCTAAAACTATCAAACTCAGCATATCTACGTTTGCCAGTGATGGCAATATGAAAGTCCTCCAATCGTTCATAAGCCTCTAGTTGAGTGTTGTAGAGATCACGCGTAGAAAGGTAGTAATCCACAAAACCCTCGGCAGAGGTTATCTTTGCTATCTTTGGGTGTTGCTTGGGAATTGAGGACAATTCCGTTTCAATACGCTCTCGTTCTGAAAGTTGACGAGGAGTGGATTTCTTTTTATGTTTTGTCATATCTGGTGTGGTTATAGGGTTAAAAGTCCTCGGTTGTTATAAGGATTGGTGTCTTCATTGGCTTGTGCAGTCATCCATTCTCCTAGTGCCATAATTGATGCAACTATACCATCAATCTTCTGTGAGGATTTGGCTTTGTCGGGTTTGATATTTCCTGCAGGGTCAGTCATCACAACAGTAGATGCTAAATCCAACGAAGTACTGAATTGCCAAAATGCTCCACCTGCTTAGTGAGAACAAGTGTTTCAAACTGTTTAGTAGGTGCAGCCATTGAACCATAACCCTGCCCAAAAGGAGAAAACTCCATTCCCTCATTCGTAAGGTCTATAATAGTTTGAGAGGAGTTCCAACGGTCATAGGCAGTTGATTTCAAATTATACTGTGATGCAATTTGTAAAATATCAGCCTTGACCTACCAATACGACAACACTCCGTCACTACATTTAATCGAGAGTTATCTTGAAATTAGAGCTTTTGAATTCTCTGAGGTTATGCTAATTCGTTTATTCTATTATAAACATTCAACAATAGAGATCTACTTACAGCCAAAACACACGATTTTATTTGGAATACGATGGTAAAAACAAAAGCCGGAAGTATTAGAGATTCTCTACCTGTTGATATTGGCATAATGCAATTACCGAATGGAAAGAGATTTCTTTTTGCTATTTTCATTACTAACTCTCACGAGAAAAGTGATGAAAACTATAGGATAATATCGCAAATAGCCTCCATTATCTACAAACATAACAAATAGATCTTTGCAATTTGGGTGATCTATATAGTGCGACTTGTACAAACTCTATTAAAATATTGTATTCTCTAAAATAGGCCTTATTCTATATTAGCATGTTTTTTAAGCCAAGCAACTGCATAGGAGCATGTCGCATCAGGTTTTAGTCCTTCGGTTGCAGCATAGGCATAACACTCCTTAGTGAGCAGTGCATCGATGCCTTTCCCTCCGAGAGTTTTTGGTACATAGGTACTAGTAATTGTTAGCGTATCACTGGAAATTGTATATAGAACATAGGCTGTTAATC
>CAMRBL010000066.1 GCA_947040435.1 uncultured Rikenellaceae bacterium | reverse complement strand
CAACACAAATCACGAGTGTTTTAAATTTGTAGTTGCTGGAGATGCATCATTGGCTAACAACTCTAACTGGGATAAAGTCCCATATCCATATGGTAGAACAAACTCTTTTACTGCAATCTCTCACCCTAGAGCTGTTAGTTGGGCGGGATCGTACATTCCATATAATATTGGTGATATATCTATTGTTGGCTTAGATGCAAAATTTAGTGTGACTCCTTTGGTTGAGCAACAAGTTGTGAGCGGAGTGATTTATAGTTCAGATGGCGATTTGGTTGAGAGTGCTAATATAACTTTCTCGTTACTCTCTGCGACTAGAGGTGTTGTAATTAGTGCCACATCAAATTATAGAGGTGAGTATTATGCGGAGGTGATGGCAGGTAATTATAGGGTTGCGGTCTCTAAATCGGGGTATAATATCTATGAGGATACTATTGTAATTAAAGATATAGCGCATAAAATTGATGTTACATTAATAAAGGAGGTTTATGAGAGTAGTAATATTCCATCCATTATGATCTCTGAATATGAGTATAAACCAAATATTCCTGTTGAGTTAAGGGTTAGTAACGTTAGTAGTGATGATGTTATTCGGTGGTATGTCGACGGGGCGTTGATAACTAATATAGTCACATCTTTTAGTGTTGGGGAGCATACGATTAAAGCGGAGGTTACACGTAATAAGTATCTGAAATATGTTGTAGTAAAAAAGATTGTTGTAAAATAAATTAAAGAGTAGTTATGAAAAGGAGACCTAAATTAGTTATGCTACTGCTATTTATATTAGCAGTATCGGTATCAATAAATTCGTGTGTAAAGGCACCAACGATCCTATTTGAAGATGACTTAACGGCCTTTAAGTTAACGACCCACGCTTCAGTACACAAGGAGGGTGCAATTATCTATGAGTTTGATGAGAAGAGACATCAAATAGTTTATACACAAGATAAGAGGATGTATATGGTTACAAATATGGAGCAGACGGAGTTTTATTCATTGACAACGCAAACTACGCCAAGGTTATTTGTGACAATAAATGTGAAACTCAAGAGTGTTGGCATAGAGGCGTTAAAGCCAGCTATCTATACTATGGTTATGGTACAGCAGAGGGATAATAAGATTTGGTTGTGGGATGATAAAACCCACATTGGCTTCGTCTTAGATATACTCTAACAGTTCCCTGCGATCACGCAGCTCCGCCCGAGCAGGGCAGTTCCCTCAAACTCAAACTCAAACAGTTCCCTGCGATCACGCAGCTCCGCCCGAGCAGGGCAGTTCCCTCAAACTCAAACAGTTCCCTGCGATCACGCAGCTCCGCCCGAGTAGGGCAGTTTCATCCTTAACAATTATTTACCTTATCAGCTATTGATTTTGCCACAACATAGCCAGTGCTCCATGCTGCTTGCAGATTAAATCCGCCTGTAATAGCATCAATATCTAGTACTTCACCTGCTAGATATAGATTGGGGCACTCTTTACTCTCCATCGTTACGGGGTTAATGCTCTCCAAAGAGACACCACCACAAGTAACGAATTCATCTTTGAAGTTACTTTTGCCACTAATCTCATACTCATCATTTGTGAGTACATTAACAATTCGGTTTATTCCCTTAATTCCGAGTTCAGCCCAACGTCTCTCTTCGGATACATCTGCTCGTTTAAGGAGTTCGAGCCATAGGCGAGACGGTAAGTTATACGGTCTAATTGAAGATAGAAGTTTTTGGCTGTTACGTTCAATTATATATGTTAATTCGGCGTGAACTCTTTTTTCTATTGATTCTGCTACCCAATTGATAGATAGTTTTGCATTGTAATCCCTCTCTTTCAATATGCGTGCAGCATAAGAAGATAGTTTTAATATCGCAGGACCACTCACTCCCCAATGAGTTACGAGTAGTGCACCAGTCGCTTTAGACTTCACTCCTTGTAATTTTACAGATACATTCTCAACAACTGTACCCATAAGATCAGTAATTGGGTCGTTCGGGATATTGAAGCTAAATAGAGATGGAACGGGATCTATTATATCTAATGGAAGTGAACTTAGCATGTTGAACCCTTCACGTTTAGGACTCCCACCTGTGGTTACGACAACTGCGTCGTATATGTCGGTTGGTTGTTCCGTATTATCTAAAATTAATCTGAATCCTTCCGCTTCTCTCTCGATAGATCGGATTTGAGATGAAGTTTTAATTTTAATTCCAAATTCATCTGATAGATCTAAAAAAGTATCTATTATCTCTTGCGAATCTTGCGACTGTGGGAACACACAACAATCACTTTGAGTAACGAGCTTTACTCCATTGTCTTCAAACCAATTGTATGTATCATTGTGGTTAAATAGTTTGAAAGCTCCCTTCATCAGCTTTTCGCCACGTGGATATACCGTAGATAGACTCTTTATCTCTTCAAAAGAGTTGGTAAGGTTACACCTACCACCTCCAGATACATACACTTTAGATAGTACCTTAGATGAACTTTCGTAAATAGTTACACTAACATCAGAGGTTAGTTCTCTTAGATTTATGGCTGTGAAAAATCCCGCTGCACCTGCGCCTATAATAGCAATTTTCATATTTTTTTATTTTGATGTAACCCTCAATACAAGCAGTCTTACCTTAATAAGAGCGATTCCTGTCATTACTCCACAAATATCGGCAATAATATCTAAAATATCAAAACTTCGATAAGATGTTAAGGTTAGTTGCAGTAATTCTGTTGTTATCGCAAATGCAACACCAAGTATTAATAATACTATACTACGTTGGAGCCATTTAATTTTAGGGTGATATTTACGGTAGATATAAATAATAATAGCAAAGGAGAAAAACATCATAAAATGTGCTATTTTATCTAATGGTATCCCTAGAATCGTAGTTGGTATGTCGGTCATATTTTGATCCGAGAAATCGTATAATATTAGAAATAACACAACGCCTATATATCCCCATAAAATGGATGAAGTTAAGATGTTTTTATTTTTCATAGTACTAATTATAAATATATGTATTAATACAGTGTATTTTTAGCTAAATCAATGATTAGTTCAGATAATTTCTCACTAACAGCATTGACATATCTTTTTCCTTTTTCTGCGGTAGAGTACTTTGGATTCCCAATACCAGTATCTTTTGTCGCTTTATCCCAGTGCCTTGGTACCCATGCAATCTTATTATTCAAGCTCTGCATCGAAAAAGTTGTATAATCTCCACTACCAGCAGTAGATAAGTCTACATATTCAGGGTGGTAGTGCATCATTACAGAGGTCTCGATCTCACCTGCATGATCATCTGCTTCGTTAAAGTAACACTCAACAGGCACTATATTATACCACTCTGTTGTGGCTATCAAAAAGTCTGGATACTCCAAATATAGATCTCGGATCATATTTTTGAATGTATTACCGCCATGCCCATTTATAATTAGAAGTTTGGTAACTCCCTGCCTATTTAGTGCTGCTACTGTATCATTTAGGATTGCTTTTTGTGTCTCATAATTATAGTGTATGCAAAATGGTAAGTTATGTTGTCCTGGATTTTGAGATCCACAATTTATTGCAGGAAGAACCATTGCATTGACATCCCCCTCATTGCTCGCTCTAATTGCTGCTTCAACGGCGATGTCATGAGAGAGAATTGAATCTGTTAAGTATGGCAGATGGTAGTTGTGAGGTTCTGTTGCACCCCATGGTAAAATCGCCAAATCGTATCTTTTATCTTTTACATCCCCATAGGAGATGTTCGATAGGTCTAAAAACTTTATCATAGTCATAATAGATAAATTTATTGTGATGCAAATATAGGTAATTATTTTGTGATATAACACAAAACTGCCCTCTGCGGGCGACAGTACGATAACGTATCGCCGCCTGCAGAGGGCAGTTTCATAAAATTATAAAATAACAATTATTTTTTTATAAGCTCAACACTTCTACGAATGAAGCTGTCAAGCTGCTCACCTTTAAGCATTCCATTAGATAGGAGAGCTAAATCAACAAGTTGCTTAACCAACTTGTTGTCAGAACCCAGCTCTTTAAGCTTAGAACTCTTCACACCTTTAAGTTTCTCTACGTTCTGCTCTAACTCAGTACGCATATCTTTCTCTTCAGTTGTTATCTCTTCCTCTTTTTTGCCTGATAACACCTCATTTAGAGAGCTTTGTTTTTTGATTGCAGACTCAATATTACTATTATCGCCCTTCAAATCCTCGCCATAAGCCTTCTCTACGTCTCCAAAGATCTCAATAACTAATGGGTGATTTCCATTAACAGATACATTGAAACTATCTGGCATCTGTCCGTAGAACTGATACATTCCGCCATTACCCATCGCAGCCATCTCCTTCATACGACGCATGTTCTCCTGCTGTGTAATCACAACTGGAGCATCAGTGCTATCCATCGCCTCGAATTTGATGTTATATTGTGACTTACTGTCACTTGCAAGTTGCGCCTCAAAAACTGGAGATAGAATCTCTTGTTGAGAGCTACTCAATGAGATAGTGTTGTTGCTATCTTTTTGAATCAATTTGTCAACTACATCCGAATCTACTCTGACAAAGTGGATCTCTTGATTCTTACTCTCAAACCAATTGATATAGTGATTGTCTAGCTGACCATTCATAACTAGAACATCATATCCCTTTCTCTTAGCAGCTTCAATGAAACGATACTGTCCATCTACATCCGTAGTGTATAGGTATATAAGAGACTTTTTGTTGTCTGTTTGATTCTCCTTCACTAGAGTGTTGTACTCCTCAAGAGTGAAATATTTACCCTCTGTATTCTTCAATAACATAAAGTTATTCGCCTTCTCAGCAAACTTCTCATCTGTAACTGTACCGTATTGTATAAATACTTTCAAATCATCCCACTTACTCTCATACTCACCTCTCATAGAGTTGAATAGCTCTTGAAGTCTATCCGCAACTTTACGAGTTATGTATCCAGAGATTTTCTTCACATTACTATCACTTTGCAGGTAACTTCTCGATACATTCAATGGAATATCTGGAGAGTCAATCACACCATGTAGTAGAGTCAAGAACTCAGGAACGATACCTTCAACAGAATCAGTAACATATACTTGGTTTGAATATAGTTGAATCTTATTCTTCTGAACCTCGAAGTTGTTATTGATCTTAGGAAAGTATAGTATCCCCGTTAGGTTAAATGGGTAGTCTATGTTCAAGTGGATATGAAATAGAGGCTCTTCGCTCATAGGGTATAGAGTGCTGTAAAAGTCATTGTACTCACCCTCTTTCACAGTTGACGGAGTGCGTGTCCAAAGTGGCGCAACGCTATTGATAACATTATCTTCCCCAGTCTCTACATCTTTACCATCTTTCCACTCAGTTTGTTTACCGAACTTGATTGGAACAGGAAGGAAACGGCAATACTTCTTCAACATATCACCAATTCTTGTCTCATCAGCAAATTCTACAGACTCTTCGCTCAAATATAGAATAATATCTGTACCTCTAGTCTCTCTCTGCTCTTCGCACTCAACTAATGTGTACTCAGGTGTACCATCGCAGCTCCATAACATTGTTTTCGCACCATCTCTAAAAGACTTAGTACGAAGTTCAACCTTGTCAGATACCATGAATGAAGAGTAGAATCCAAGTCCAAAGTGTCCAATAATAGATTGGTTTTGGTACTTCTCCATGAACTCCTCAGCTCCTGAGAATGCAATTTGATTGATATATTTCTCAACCTCGTCAGCAGTCATACCAATACCATGATCTGATATTGTTAATGTTTTTTTCTCTTTGTCTAAAGCTACTTCAACAGATATATCTCCTAGTTCACCTTTGAACTCTCCGATTGAAGAGTATGTTTTTAACTTCTGCGTTGCATCGACAGCGTTTGAAACCAACTCTCTCAAGAAAATTTCGTGATCTGAGTATAAGAATTTTTTAATAATTGGAAATATATTTTCCGTTGTAACACCAATTTTACCGTTTTGCATCTCTTTTATTTTTTTTATTTAATTAGTTTTCTTCGACTCTTCTGCGTGCTCGCAGTGAGCTATTAATTAACAATTTATGTGCCAACGTAAAATAGGTGACATTTTGGCAATTTATCAGCCAAAATATCACCTATCGTGTTGTCAATTCGTCATATAGTGTGTAATATAATCACATTGTTCACTGCGATCACGCAGTGCCGCTCGCATAGGGCAGTTCAATCAAAACTATACAATAGTACTCTCTTTAGTAATATTTGTATTAAAGTTAAAGTTAAAATCATTGTCAGAATCTGGGTTGAATTTTGGAAACTCTGTCCCAATCTCTTTAAATAGTAATCTATATCGATTATATATTATTTCAAGTATTTCTGATTGGTATTTTTCAGCCTTTGTTGGAGTCAGCGTTTCTGGTTTTTTTGCAAGTTTACGTGTATCTCGTATGAATTTGTTGCTAAACACTTTTTTGTTGAACCATTGTAGTTTTAGCCCTCCTTTTCTAAATATTTTTATTGATAGTTTAAATACTTTATTGGCTTGTTTTAATTTATTGTCTAGATGGGAAAGTGACTCCTTAAATATTTTTTGATCTTCAGTACTTAGTTTTGTCCAATCATATCCTACTCCTTCTAGTTTTTTTTCCATTTCCTTTGAACCGAAAGTATTTAGTGTAACACTAGCAGATTTGCTTTTTCTAAGAGAAGATGGAGCTGCTGTTGTGATTGGGTTCATTGTAATTACTCCTGCGAGGAGTAGTACAAATTTCATCATAGTTAATGCCCTCATAGTTGATTGATTTTTAGTTGGTCTTATAACTAAGACGTTTGAGATATACCAAAAGTTACAGTAAATTTAAAATAAACTTATAATCGCCATATAAAATCTCAGAATTGAGAGTTTATATGGCGATTATAAGTTATTTGAACTGTTTATATTTTTGAGTGTTAAGAGAGGTTTACTCCTCCCACTTACTAGTAATTAAATCAATAAACCACTTCGGAGCTCTACACGCCTTGCGAGTATCGGTGTGCATATATGCAAGTTGAACTGTCCCCGTATTTAATAACTCCCCGTTCTGATTTGTTATCTCGTATTCGAATATCATTCGAACAGTAGGTATTTTAGTCAGCGTAGTTTTTATACTCAACACATCATCATAATATGCAGGTGCATGATACTTAGAAGAGACCTCTATCACTGGCATCATAATCCCTTCGTCTTCTAGTGCTTTGTATGTCCCACTAATTCCCCTCATCATCTCAGTTCTAGCCATCTCGTAGAATCGTATATAGTTTGAGTGGTGCACAACCCCCATCATATCTGTCTCGTAGTAGCGAACTCTTAAATCAATAACTCTTGTAAGCATAATCTTAAAATTATTAAATGATAAATTAAAAACAGAAAACTAAGTTTTCAACAGAATTTGTTGAAAACTTAGTTTTCTGTTTTTGTTTGACTTGAAGTGTTTAGATTACTATCCTCTGCTGTAGTTAGGAGCTTCACGAGTAATATCTACATCGTGTGGATGGCTCTCATTCATTCCAGAGTTTGTAATTCTAATAAATCTAGCACTTTTAAGTGTCTCAATATCTTTAGCACCACAATATCCCATACCAGCTCTTAAACCACCGATAATTTGATATACAACCTCTTTAAGTAGCCCTTTGTAAGGGACTCTAGCTGCGATACCTTCAGGAACAAGTTTCTTAATATCATCTTCAATACCTTGGAAGTATCTATCTTTAGAGCCATTTTGCATAGCTTCTACAGATCCCATACCTCTGTATGATTTGAATTTACGACCATTGTATATTATAGCTTCACCTGGCGACTCTTCAACACCAGCAAACATTGATCCAGCCATAACAGAGTCTGCACCAGCTGCAAGAGCTTTAACAATATCACCAGAGTATCTTAAGCCACCGTCAGCAATAACAGGAACTCCGCTACCTTTAGCCGCTTGAGCCGCTTCATATATAGCGTTAAGTTGAGGAACACCAATACCTGCGATAATACGAGTTGTACATATAGAACCTGGTCCGATACCAATTTTGATACCATCAGCACCAGCTTCAATTAGATACCTTGCAGCTTCAGCAGTTGCAATATTTCCAACAACAACATCTATATCTGGATATGCAGCTTTAACCGCTTTCAAAACAGCGATAACACCTTTGTGGTGACCGTGTGCAGTGTCAATAACAACAGCATCAACGTGTGCTTCATATAGAGCCTTTACACGCTCCATTGTGTCACCCGTTACTCCGATACCAGCCGCTACTCTCAAACGACCTTTAGAGTCTTTACAAGCATTAGGGTTATCTTTAACTTTTGTTATATCTTTATATGTCAATAGACCTACTAGTTCTCCTGCGTCATTGATTACAGGAAGTTTTTCTATTTTGTTTTGAAGTAGAATATCAGCAGCGTGTTGCAAATCAGGGT
>CAMRBL010000065.1 GCA_947040435.1 uncultured Rikenellaceae bacterium | reverse complement strand
ATATAACACCACTTATTGTGTAGGCACCTAGTGGAATAATTCCTGCTTCATATAGGTAACATGGCTCATATGGGTGACGTTGTAGAGGGTTGTTTCCCGCTTTGATATTAAGCGCAGCACGTCCACGAGCCCAATCTTGGGTCATATCATTACCTAACCAATTGTATAGTATATCTGGAAATTTAAACTCTAGTGTCTTACGATCTATCCATGATTCAGTTGTTGATCCTCCAACTGCATTATTAATTATACCGATAGGAACTTGCAAACTATCTGCAAGCATAGATCCAAAGTAGTATGCAATTGCGGACATTTGTGCGGCTGTCTCTGCATCACAAACACTCCAAGATGTTGATTTAAAGTATTGTAATTCATTCAAAGAGTCTAGAGCCTCAACACCCCACACTGTTGCATTTGTCTGCCAACGTGCCTTTTTGTCGAAGAGACGTATCGTCGCCCCTTTTGATTTTGCACTGTTAATTCCATCCTTAGCTGTTGTGCTTTGGTTTAGTCTAAACTCCATATTAGATTGTCCTGAGCATAACCAAACCTCCCCAACCAATACATCTGTATATTCTATCTTTTTTGTTGGGGATTGAATCGTGAATGTATAAGGACCTCCCGCTTTAAGTGGCTCCAAAGTAACAGCCCACTCTCCATTATCATCTGTTTTTGTGGTAGCTTTTTCACCTGCGACAGATACTTTAATCTTCTCCCCAGCATTTGCGACACCTCTGATTGTAAGAGGTTTATTACGTTGCAGCACCATATGATCTGTATATAGTTCACCCATTTGCAAACCACCAAAATCTCCAGTAATTGCACCATATACACTATTAGCAATTATTCCTGCTCCCTCAGCATTTGGATGAAGTGCATCAGGTAGTAACTCTGGGCGACTATACAAACCCTCTTGAAGGTCAATTAATCCAAGATCTAAAGATTTTGCTAGTAGCTCAATAGACTCTTGTATTTGCCAGTACCAGTCACGTGTACCCGATTTAAAACGGGGGTGTCGGTGGGCAATAGGCGTTAGTCTACATACCCAAATTTCACACTCAGGATTTACAGCACGGAATGACTCTATCAATTTAATATAATCAGGAATGAAATCATCTTTAAAGTTAGGCCAGTTACGAGGATCAGTGTCATTCAGTCCAAGATGGATAATCACTTTATCTCCTGCGAAATCTAGTGCCGCCCTATATTCCGACTGGTCATTGTATGGTCTATGTCCTTTACGAAGAAGCGTAGAACCACTCTTACCAAAGTTCTCTACTTGATACTCTTCGCCTAATAATTTTTGCAACTGACTAGGGTATGAGTCATTTGCTCTATCCGCTATCCCTGCACCATAAGTAACACTATTACCAACACATGCGACTTTTATTTTTTGACCATAGGCTGGTAGAGTCATCAAAGAGACGATGACGTAGATTAGTATTCGTTGTTTTAGTTTCATTTAGCTATTTTAATTTAGTATACGTTATTTAAAGGTTTTTTTAAGTTTTCAATACAAAGTTAATCTTTTTTACAATTTTTGATTCTTTTTTTTTCATTTAAATTATTTTATGACAGTGTAGATTGACCAAATATCCCCACTCAAGTGGAGCTGTGTGACCGCAGGAAAGAGTTGTATGTTGTACAAAAGTAGATATTTATTCTAAAAGCGTTGCATTATACCTCATTGTTTTATAAATTTGTAACTTATCCTAATGATGTATGTTCGTGATAGTTAAATTTTATAAATAAATAAGTAAGTACATAAAGAATGAAAGTCTATAAATTTGGTGGAGCATCTGTAAAAACAGCAGATGGAGTGAGAAACTTGCAACTAATTGTTGAAGATTGTATTGGTTCTCTATTTATAATTATATCTGCAATGGGTAAAACTACAAACGCATTGGAGGTTGTATTAGAAAATTTCATGGAGAGACGCACTGACAAAGCTAAAGAATCACTATTAATTGTTGAGCAGTTTCATAGAGGTATAATTTCGGATCTATTTGGAGCAGGGGTCACAATAGACTCCGTAGAGGGGGTATTAAAGAGCTTAGACGACATACTATCGACCAATGAGACGATCAAAGATATGGATTATGATTTGTGGTATGATAGAGTTATAAGCTGTGGCGAGTTACTCTCAACACTCATAATATCTGAGTATCTGAATAGCCGTGGCGTAAGTAACCGTTGGATCGATGTTCGAGAGTGCCTAATAACAGACTCAAAACATAGAGATGCAAATGTCAATATGGAACTATCTGAAGCGAGGTTCAAAGATGCAATTAAAGATACACACATCTCTATTGGACAAGGATTTATTGGTGCTGATGAGAGTGGGACGGCAACAACATTGGGTCGAGAAGGGTCAGACTACTCCGCTGCATTAGTAGCCAATTTTTTAGATGCGGAGAGTATTTCTATTTGGAAGGACGTTGAAGGAGTCTTGAATGCTGATCCTAGAGTGTTTAGTGACGCTGTATATATCCCCGAATTAACATACTTGGATGCTATTGAATTGGCTTACAGTGGTGCGCAAATTATACACCCGAAGAGTATTAAACCGTTACAAAATAAGAATATACCTCTATATGTGCGTCCATTTTCTGATAAATCAAAATGTGGAAGTGTAATTAAAGAGACTATAAAGAGTAAAATTGTTATTCCAATACTTATCGTAAAACAGAACCAAATATTATTATCTATAAGACCTCAAGATTTCTCTTTTGTGTTGGAAGATAGACTTTGCGAAGTTTTAAATATGTTCGAGGAGTATGACATAAAACCCAACCTAATACAGAGTTCAGCAGTAAACCTATCAGTGTCAGTCAACATGTCACGATTACTAGAGAGGTTAATGGCTAAATTAAGAGTTGAAGGGTTTAGAGTTGTACATAATGAAGATATGGAGATTCTAACTATTCGAGGATATGACAGCGCTGTATTGGAGAGATACTGTCTTGGCGATGATGTATATCTAACTCAAAAAACACGAAGAATTATTCGTGTTGTGCGCAAGGCAGTTCATTAAATCATAGTGAACGGAGATATTTGACTACTCATAGAGCACTAAATAAAATAATATTATGAAAATTTACCAATTAATTTACATATTTTTATTCGCAATATTGATGGGTTGCGAAAAGCCAAAGATTGAGATAGAGCCTCCAGTTGAGCCTCCAGTTAAGCCAACCGAAACAGCGTATGTAATACCAGTGGTATTTCATGTATTGTATGATGACCCCACAGATATAAATCAATACATAAAAAGAGGTCATATAAATAATTTGATAGGAGTTTGTAATAGTTTCTTTAAAGACAACGGTGTAAACATCACCGTTCTTTTAGCAGAAACGACTCCTGAAGGGAAGAGAATGGATGAAGCAGGAGTCAATCGCATACGAGTAGATAACTCAACTATAGATCCAGATATATTTATGCAAAGCAATAGTGAGGAGAACAAGGCATTACTCTGGGACACAGAGGAGTATATAAATATATTTACGTATGAATTTTCACTAGAGTTTGTTGCTGGAATATCACACCTCCCGTACACAACGGATCTTAATTTACTTGAGGGTTTACCTGTCACGAATCAATCTGTTGATCACTCTAGCCTACGTTATCCACACTGCATAAGTATTAACAATTCATATATGTATCGCAGGGGGGACAAAGATACGTATGTACCTGGTGATATTACACGAACATTTATCCATGAACTCTCACACTATTTGGGCGTATTACATGTCTTCTCTGAGGAGAGTGTCTTTACAGACAAAGGGGAGTTTCTATATAACAACACGAATCTGTGTAAGGATACGGATTTTTGCACCGACACAGAGACATACAATAAGGACAAGTATGACACATGGGTAGGAGAATATTTTGCATCTAAGGAGGCAAAAAATGAGAATCCTCTCATTACGGATCTTGTAAAACGTCAAGATTGTGCAGGCGTTCAATTTATCTCTACTAATATCATGGACTACGACTACTCATATATGACAAAACTGTCTAAACAACAGATTGCACGTATGCACCACGTAATCAATTACAGTCCATTTATACCGATACAAGATAAAGATAGAAAACATAGAAAAACAAGAACTTCTACTGGACCTATTGACCTCCCTTTCGTTGTGATAAGATAATATATTTATACGATGACGCAACTTATATAGCCCTATAAAACAAAACTAATTAAGAAAAATATGAAATTACATATAAAATTATTAACTATTGTAGTTGGATTAAACCTACTCTCTAGTTGCCAAAGTAATGAGCCTAGATTATATAATGAAGGGGTAAATATTATCCCTATTCCAGTAAGTTTAAAGGAGACAAACACTGAGAGATTTACTCTTAGTACGACTTCAAACATATTTGCAGGGTCAGCAGAGACGAAAATTATTGCGGAGTTCTTTTCGTCTAAACTAAATAGTTCAACGGGGTATAGCATCTCCATTGTTGATAGTGCAGCGACAGCAGACATAGAGTTATCTATAAACCCAACGTTGGATATGAAATCTGAGAGCTACACATTGGTTGTCACTCCAGAGAGGGTGACAGTTGTGGGTAAAGATGCGGCAGGTCTATTTTATGGCATGCAGTCCTTTATGCAGTTGTTACCTGCTGAGATTGAGAGCACAGAGAAGATTGGAAATATTGAGTGGAGTGCGCCAAGTGTTGAGATTTCCGACTCACCAAGATTTGATTATAGAGGGGTGATGCTTGATGTTTGCCGCCACTTTATGCCCGTTGAGTTTATCAAAAAGCAGCTTGATGTAATGGCAATGTTCAAAATCAATCGCATGCATTGGCACTTAACTGAGGATCAAGCGTGGAGAATTGAGATTAAGAAATACCCTCTTTTAACAGAGATTGGGTCTAAGCGCATTGAGGGCGAGGGGGTTGAATATGGAGGATTCTACACTCAAGAGCAGGTGAAAGATATCGTTGCTTATGCAGCAGAGAGACAAATAACTATTGTTCCCGAATTTGAGCTTCCAGGACATGAATTAGCTGCGATTGCTGCATATCCTGAGTTGTCATGTAAAGGCGAGCCAACTAGTCCGAGGATTGTATGGGGAGTTGAGGACGTTGTGATGTGTCCAGGAAAAGAGAGCACATTTGAATTTTTAGAGAATATAATCGCAGAGATAGTACCACTATTCCCGGGAGAGTACTTCCACATTGGAGGCGATGAGTGCCCTAAGAGTAGCTGGACAAAGTGTCCTCTATGTCAGAAACGTATAAAGGATGAGAAGCTAACCACTAAAGATGGCCACTCGTCAGAAGAGAGACTCCAAAGTTATGTTATTCGCAGAATTGATAAGGTACTACAAAGCCACAATAAGAAGTTGATTGGTTGGGATGAGATTCTTGAAGGCGGACTATCACCTAATGCCTCTGTAATGTCTTGGAGAGGTGAAAGTGGAGGCATTGCTGCTGCAAATATGGGACATAGCGTTGTTATGACACCATCTTCAGGAGGACTATACATAGACCACTACCAAGGAGACTCTAAAGTTGAGCCAACAGCCATTGGAGGTTACTCTACACTAGAGAAGATATATAGCTATAACCCTACACCAAAAGAGCTTGTAGAGTCTGGCAAGGAGCACTTTGTTATGGGGGTTCAAGCTAACCTATGGACGGAGTATATGTACACAACAGATATTATGGAGTACCGACTTTACCCTCGTATTTTGGCACTTGCTGAGGTTGGATGGTCACCATTGGACAAGAAAGATTTCAAAGAGTTCTCTCGTAGAGTTAATAACGCATACGTTCGCCTAGATTATCACGACATAAATTACCATATCCCGCAACCAGAGCAACCAAATGGTTCTGTTAATTTTGTGGCATTTGCAGATTCAGTAGCGATGGAGTTCACAACTACTCGCCCAATAAAGATGGTCTATACACTTAATGGGGATGCTCCGACATCATCATCGACAGAGTATACTAAGCCTATTGTGATTAAGAAGAGTACAACGCTAAAAATTGCGTCAGTACTACTCTCAGGCAAGTTGAGTCCGATAAGAACAATTACAGTTGAGAAGCAGTCATATGCTCCAGCAACGGTAGTAGAAAATCCTGTTACAGGTCTACTTACGCAGAGAAGAGAGGGAATGTTCTTAAATAAAGAGGAGTTTGAAAAGGAGAGAGCAAAGAGGGGTGTTGCAGATATATCACCTCTTCGTGTTCTGAAAAACTGGAGAGAGTTAGTTGTTCCAGGTAGCAATGCTATGCGCAACATAAAACAAGCTGTAACAGTGACTGTTGGGTATATAGATATTCCGCAAGACGGAGTCTACTTCTTCTACTCTAATAATGATGAGGTATGGATTGGAGATAAGCTAATTGTCAATAACGACAACGCTGTAAAGCGTTACTCTCGTAATGGAGGTTCAATCGCTTTGGCAAAAGGACTTCACCCTATTACCGTTCTCTTTTTAGGTAATATTATCGGAGGATGGCCATCTAATTGGAGTGACGGAGGAGTATCAATACGTAACGCTAATGACGAAAAATATAAAGTTATCACGCCAAATCAGATGTTTCATGTGCAACCGAAAGAAGAGGGTGTAATTTTAGATCAATTATTATAGATACTAGAGATAGTAAAATATATCGAAATGAAAAAAATAACTTGGCTAGACATAAACTCATCATATTCTCACTCCTCTGCTGCCTTGCCAATTATTGAGGCACAGCAGGTAAACCACAGCATAAAATGCGAGTGGAGTGTAGTTAGTGGAACTTTAAAGTCTGAGATTAGGGAGTTGGTAGCCGATGTTGTGAAACAAAACCCCCAAATTATAGCATATACATCATGGCTCTTTACTTGTGACATAACTCATCAAGTTCTATCAAGAGTGAAAGCAATTCTACCCGAAGTGGTCGTAATTGGAGGAGGTCCAGAGTATTTAGGGTGCAATAAAGAGTTTCTTAGGAGCAATAAATATATAGACTATGTTGTTCGTGGAGAGGGCGAAGAGAGCTTCTACTCTCTAATCAAATACATTGACTCAGATAAAAATGAGCGTTGTAGCATTGATGGAGTGTGCTACATTGATATAGAAGGAGAGTATATTGACAACGCAATAGCAAAAGTTCTGACTTTTTCAGAGCTTGAGCTACCCGAAACGAGTCAATTTTTTGACTGGAATAAGCCCTTTGTTCAGCTAGAGACTACGAGAGGTTGTTTTAATAGTTGCGCATTTTGTGTTAGTGGAGATGACAAACCTTTGAGGAGTCAATCTGTTGAGCAGATACGCAGCAGGATTGAAACAATTTCTAAGCGTGGAATAAAAGATGTGAGGGTCTTGGATCGAACGTTTAACTCAAATTCTCGGAGAGCAATTGAGATGTTACAGCTATTTGGAGAGTATTCACACATGAATTTTCACCTAGAGCTTCACCCCGCACTCCTAAACCGTAAGATTCGCAAAGAGATCGAAGCTCTTCCAGAGGGAGTTCTTCATATTGAGGCTGGGATTCAGAGTTTAGATGACAAGGTTCTATCGGCATGTGGACGACACGGCGAAAAAGATAAAGCCCTAGATGGTTTGAGTTATCTATGTGGGCTATCAAATATTGATACTCACGCTGATTTAATTGCAGGACTACCCTTTTACACCTTAGCGCAGATATATAAAGATGTACGAACACTATCGGAAATAAATGCAGGAGAGATACAACTAGAGTCCTTAAAACTTCTACCCGGCACGGCAATGAGACGTAATGCAGATACGCTGGGAATATACTTCTCTCCGCTATCTCCATATGAAGTTCTGCTCACTAAACATATATCAATGACAGAGCTTGCAGAGGCAATGGTACTATCGAGGGTTTTGGATTTTTACTATAATAATTCAGCTTGGAATACCCTTTTTAGAGAGCTGATATGCGAAGAAGAGGAGTTTTCGAAAAGGATTACAGCATTTTTTATTGATAAAAAGTGCTACAATCAACCACTAAGTCAGGAGAAGCGAGGATTAATATTAGCGCAATTCTTACAACAATATTACCCATCGTATTTAAGTGGCTTGACCGTTGAGTGGATAAAAAATGGTCTCTCACTGAGGAAAATACCAACCCACGAGATCCTATCATCTTCTATTGTTGTGGATAGTAGTGTTGATATTATTTTTGGCGAATACTCTGCTAACATGAGGATATACCACTTCACTGATAGTGGGATAGAGTATGTTTTTGGTTTTGATCGTGGTAAAGAGCACTCTAAACCTCTATTCTTTGGGAAGAGAGGTTAGAAGTCAACGTGTATAATAAAAAATGTATCCCTCTGTTTTAAACAAACAGGGGGATACATTTTTTTAAGCAAAAACTAAACAAATAACCTACTACTTGTCATATAATTTTTCATCACTAGAGATGGCAATGCTATTTTGGCGCTCAATTTTTAAACGCTCAGTATATTTATGCAATTGATCTTGATTTCTTTCACATGGAATAATATCTTTTTCAATATCTCCTCGTGGTGTTTTTTTCAGTCTCTTTTT
>CAMRBL010000064.1 GCA_947040435.1 uncultured Rikenellaceae bacterium | reverse complement strand
TACTACTACCAATAATTAGGGAGTAGTAACCCCGCTTCAGATGGAATACCTGGACCTGGTGACAGAACAATAGCGTCAAATTCTGCTACATCAGCAATAGAGAGTTGGTCATTTCTTTTGACTACAACCTCTGCATCGGAGACCTCCTCAATTACATGTAGCAAATTATATGTAAAGGAGTCATAATTATCTATTAATATGATTCGCATAATCTCTAATTTTTTATTTTTTCTGCCATCTCAATGGCTCTGTTCAATGCTCCCAATTTATTATTTACCTCCTGCAATTCACTCTCAACATCACTTTTTGCAACAATGCCACCTCCAGCTTGTAACCATAATTCATCTCCTCTACTTACAAATGTGCGTATCGTTATGGCTTGGTTCAAATCTCCCCCAAATCCAATGAATCCAATACAACCACCATAAGCTCCTCTATTGTGTGGCTCTAGATCACTAATTAACTGCATAGCTTTTACTTTTGGAGCTCCACTAAGTGTTCCAGCTGGAAAAGTATCAATAAATGTACCTACGGAATTTGAACCTTCTTTCATTACACCCTCAACCCTGCTAACAAGATGCATTACGTGGCTATAATTTTGAAGCTCCTTGAAGAATTGAACCTTTACATCTTTACAATTTCGGCTCAAATCATTTCTAGCTAAGTCAACGAGCATTACATGCTCCGCCCCCTCTTTAGGATCTGACAGCAACTTCTCTCTCTCAACATTATCCTCCTCGTAATTACCCGTACGCTTACATGTTCCCGCAATTGGATCTATGTATGCACGACCATCTGAGATCTTACAGTGGGTCTCTGGTGATGACCCGAAAATTCTATATCCGCCAAAATCAAAATAAAAGAGATACGGAGATGGGTTAATACTGCGAAGGGCTCGGTATACCTTAAAATCATCTCCCATATAGTTTTGTATAAAACGCCTTGAAAGTACAATTTGAAAAACATCTCCTCTAAGACAATGGACTATACCTCTACGTATGTTATCTCGGTGTTCATCATCACTAAGCGTACTCGTAATCTCTCCCACACGCGAAAAATTATAGGATGAGATATTTAGGCTAGTGAGATTGAGACGTAATTTTTGTAAATTATCAGATTCACCATCTTTACACATCTCAACTAGCACAACTTCATTGCGGAAGTGATTAAACACAATAACCTGCTTATACACTATATATAGAAGGTCTGGTGCATCAGCCATCTCGTTACAACTCTCCTTTACGTTTATAGGTTCAAAATATTGAACTGCATTGAAAGTAGTATAGCCATACATCCCACAAACTTCACTATACTCTCCGCTAACTTGAAACTCACGCTTGAAATTATTGAGTGCAACCTCAATAGTGTAATCCTCCGAAAGATCCTCGCTACGTACACTTCCATCGGGGTACTGCAACTCGACAACCCCCCTATTTACCCCGATACTTGCAATTGGATCTAAACATATATAAGAGTGTGCATTCTCCGCTGAATGAAAATCAGAACTCTCCATCAATGCCGATTTAGGGTATAGATCCCTAACCTTCAAATATATACTCACTGGAGTCTCCATATCTGCAAGGAGACTATATGTCGACGTATTATAAATATAACTCCCCATAACTAATATCTATTTATTATATGATAAATATGTATCCATATCTTTGTCCCCTCTTCCAGAGAGAGTTAACACAACCACATCACTAGGGCAAAATTTAACCCTTTCTAAAACAGCCAAAGCGTGAGAAGACTCTATCGCTGGGATTATACCCTCCATTCGTGTCAATAAAAATGCCGCACTAATTGCCTCATCATCTGTTATTGCCAAAACCTGAGCACGCTTTGTTGCTGCAAGATTTGCATGCATAGGTCCAACCCCTGGGTAGTCTAAACCCGCCGATATAGAGTAAGGTTCTATTATTTGACCATCTTCATCCTGCATGACATATGTTTTGGAACCGTGCAAAATACCCTTTTTACCAATATGTATAGTTGCCGCAGTCTCTCCACTATCAACTCCCTTTCCTGCCGCTTCTGCCAATATAATCTTAATGTTATCATCATCAAGATAGTGATAGATTGTACCAGCGGCGTTACTCCCTCCTCCAACACATGCGATCAAATAGTTAGGTTGACTGCTACCAGTCTGCTCCATCAACTGAAACTTTATCTCCTCACTTATTACAGATTGTAGCTTTGCAACCATCTCTGGGTATGGATGTGGTCCAACAGTAGAGCCAATAATATAAAATGTATCCTTAGGATTTGAACACCAATCTCTAATAGCCTCATTTGTGGCATCTTTAAGTGTCATATTTCCCGACAAAACAGGTACAACCGTAGCTCCAAGCAACTTCATCTTCTCAACATTGATAGATTGACGCTCAACATCTGTCTTTCCCATATAAACAATGCACTCCATATTCATCAGAGCACAAACCGTTGCCGTAGCAACTCCATGTTGTCCTGCTCCTGTCTCAGCTATAATCCTAGTCTTTCCCATGCGCCTTGCCAACAATATCTGACCAATAGCGTTATTAATCTTATGAGCCCCAGTATGATTCAAATCCTCTCGCTTCAAATAGATATGTGTGTTATATAATTTACTCAACCTCTCAGACCTATATAACGGCGAGGGTCTACCAACATATTGCTTCAAAAGATATTTATACTCCTCCTGAAAATCAACACTATCAATTATTTGTGCATAACACTGCTGAAGATCTGTAACACATTTGTGTAAAATCTCAGGAATATAGGCGCCGCCAAACTCCCCGTAATAACCATCTTTGTTTACCTTGTACTTGCTCATTGTAATTGTTTTAAATAAAAAAAATGGCCCTCTCGCAAATGCGAAAGAGCCATTATATACTAGTTAATATTATAGATTGTTATCTATTCATTAAATATACGATGCGACACCCCCCATACGAACTTTTTTGAGTTTGTACGTGACGCCACCAATAATTATTTAATGTAATAGATCCCATTTTTTTTCTGTTATTTCTGCAAATGTACTAATATTTTTTATTCTTGCAACTTTTTTTCTTTTTTTTTATTTTATATTTTTTTCTTCGGCGAGAAATTATATTCATATATCACTCGTTTAAATTAAAACATCTTTTTTGTTTGCTATATTAGATATTATTGTTGATATTTGTAGAACGTTTGTAATTAATAATTAATTTTAAGATAATGAATAACCTGTTAAAAATATTTTTTGCGTTAACAATATTTACGCTACTTATAACTCCTAAAGCTTCGGCGCAAACTCATTTAAAAGTTAATGCCCTATATACTGCAGCACTACTGCCTAATATCGGAATCGAAACAAAATTAAACTCAAACTTCACTTTTGAAGCTGAAATATTCGGATCACCTTGGAAGAGTATCAACGATAAACCATACTTGATGGTTGCAGCTCTTGCGGGTACAAGATACTACATAAATGAATCCTTCAAAGGGTTTTATTTAGGAGCCTACCTAAGTGGTAATAAATTTAAAGTCTCTAAGTGGAACTATACTGCCAATCAAGTTCAACGAGGATGGGGTATGTCTGCTGGGGCAACTATTGGTTACCAAATGGAAATTAGCCCAAAATGTAATATGGACTTCTATGTGGGCGGAGGATTTCACCACGCATGGTACTGGGGTGAAGTTATTAGTACGGGGGAAACTTATGTCGGTTGGAATAAATCAGCAGAGTGGTTACCTTACAGAGCTGGGGTGACTTTCGCATTCAAAGATGTATTCAAAAGAAAAAAAAGATAAATTATTATCCATTCAAATAGTTACTACAATATAAGTTGTTTTAATCCAACTCATTGATAGAGCTTAAATAAAACACAAACAAGTTTCTACATTTTACCCACATTATATAATTGAACTTATTTTAGTTAAAAAAAATATTAATTTTACGTAAATAATTTACGTATCTATTTAAAAGTTTATGGAAAAGATAAAAGGATTAATCGTTGCTCCGTTTACACCATTTTGTGCAAACAATGAAGTAAATTTTGAAATTATTGCCCCTTATGCTAAGATGTTAGCATCATGCGGACTAAAAGGTGTTTTTGTTAATGGATCATCTGGTGAGGGATACATGCTTACTACAGAAGAGAGCTTACTGAAAAATGGGTAGACGTCGTTCCTGCTGATTTTAAAGTAATCGTACACGTTGGTAGCTGCTGTCTTAAAGATAGCGTAGTTATGGCAAAACATGCTGAAACTGCTGGCGCTTGGGGAATAGGTGCAATGGCTCCTCCATTCCCTAAAATTGCAAGAATAGAAGAACTTGTTGAATATTGCGAGACTATTGCTGCTGCTGCTCCATCTCTACCTTTCTACTACTACCATATACCATATTTTAATGGTGTAAATTTCAGTATGCTAGACCTACTTAAAGCAGTAGATGGTCGTATTCCAAATTTTGCAGGTATAAAGTTCACATTCGAAGGAATGTATGACTATCACCAATGTTGCCTATACAAAAATGGAAAATTCGATATGCTACACGGTCAGGATGAAACAATATTAAACTCTCTTGTACAAGGGCACACTAAAGGTGGTATTTGTGGTACTGCAAACTACAATGGCGGAACTCTTGTGGAGATCGTTGATGCATACGAAGCTGGAGATTTAGAGACTGCTAGAGAGAGACAAGATTTTGCTCAAGCCGTAATTAACGTTATTGCTCGTTACAGAGGAAATATTGTTGCGGGTAAAAGAATTATGAAACTTATTGGACTTGACTTAGGTCTGAATAGAGTTCCATTCCGTAATATGACTCAAGTAGAAGAGGCTGCAATGAATGACGAATTAACAGTAATCGGTTTCTTTGACCGTTGCAATAAGATCTAAATATGAATAGCGCTCAAATAGATTATATTAAACAGTGTCGTAGTACTTATCACGAAGATCTACTAGACCAAATACTCCCTTTTTGGCTTAAATATGGCTTAGATGAGGTGAATGGCGGTGTCTTCACGTGTTTAGATCGAGATGGAGCACTTATGGACAGAACTAAATCTGTATGGTTCCAAGGTCGTTTTGCATATATTTGCTCTCTTGCGTACAATAGCGTTGAGAAAAACCCGACTTGGCTTGCTGCTGCAGAATCAACAATTAATTTCATAGAGAAACACTGCTTTGATAGTGATGGACATATGTTTTTTGAAGTTACTGCCGAAGGCCAACCAATTCGTAAACGAAGATATGTATTCTCAGAGTGCTTTGCTGCTATCGCATTCTCAGAGTATGCTATTGCTTCAGGTAAAAAAGAGTATGCGGAGAAAGCTCTAGAGTTATTCCTCAGTATTCAAACAATGATCGATACGCCAGGACTCCTTCCTGCTAAATCTTTGATTGAAGGTAGATCTCACTCCATTACAATGATGCTAATTAATGTGGCAGCGTGTATTCGAAAAAGTATTAGTGATAAGCGTCTTGATGAGCAGATTGAAAAATCTATCTTTGAACTGCAAAAATATTTTATGCATCCTGAGTATGAGACACTACTCGAGTGCGTAACTCCTGATGGTGAGCTGATTGATACTTGTGATGGCAGAACAGTAAATCCTGGTCACTGTATAGAGACTGCATGGTTTATTCTTGAAGAGGCTAGATACAGAGGTTGGGATAAAAAACTCGTTGATGTAGCTGAGACAATATTTAATTGGGCTTGGAAATGGGGATGGGACAAAGAACATAAAGGAATAATTAGCTTTATGGATTGTAAGGGTTTCCCGAACCAAAACTATGCTCAAGATATGAAGTTTTGGTGGCCTCAATGTGAGACGATTATTGCAACTCTATATCTATATATTGCTACTGGAAACGAAAAATATCTTGAACTACATAAAGATATTCACGAATACAGTTTTGAGCACTTTGCAGATAAAGAGTACGGAGAGTGGTACGGATATCTACACAGAGATGGCACAGTTGCACAACCTGCAAAAGGTAACATCTTTAAAGGTCCATTCCATATTCCTCGTATGATGATTGTCGGTAGAACATTATGTGATGAAATATTAAATAAAATATGATTATAACTAATTTATGTAATGCCTCTCGTGTAGAGGCATTACATCCTGCATTCAAAACAGTATTTCAATACATTAACTCACACGATTTATTGAACGAAGAGTGCGGTAAAATAACCTTAGACGGTGACTCTATATTCATAAATAATGTAGAGGTACAAGGGGTGAAAAAAGAGGATCAAGTTCTTGAAATGCACCGTGTTTATATAGATATTCACGTAGTTTTAGAGGGGGTAGAAACAATTGGTTGGAAATCGTTAGAGGCGGTTGAAAATATAACAAAAGAGTACTCTAGCGAAGATGACTGCTCTCTCTCTGATGACAAACCTGTCTCATATACGCAATTAAAAGCTGGAGATATTGCAATTGTATATCCAGAAGATCTTCACGCTCCATGCATTGGAGATGGCAAAATTAGAAAATTGGTTGCCAAAATAATGTTATAAATAACACCATAAAAACCTATTTATTCACTGCTCCTACACGTAACTAGTTTCATGTATGAGCAGTGAACAAAATAGTATTCTTTTCACAAAATGCAACAACGGAACTTCTGAAATTCCTAAAATTTGCATTTATTTTGCCTTTCCACACAAGGCTCAATCGTTTGAAAAACGACTATATACGGGCATAAATGCCACAACATAGATATACGTAACAATAGCCGTAGCCAAAATACCTAACTGGAATTCTTACAACTTCAAAACAATTTACAAATGAATTACTAACACTAAATATAAAATATGAAAGCCATAAAATTATTACTATTACTATTTCTAGTACAGATCACGCTAACAACATCTGCAGAAGAGAAATACAAGAACCATTTTAATTGGAGCGAGATTGAACCACTACCTCAAACCAAAAATATGGAGCAACAATTTGGTTTGGCTTCCCCTTTTGCAGGGGTGTCTAACGGAGCCGTTATTGTAACTGGTGGATGTAACTTCCCAGACAAAGCAGTAGTTGATGGAGGGACAAAAAAGTATTATAGCGATATATACGTTTTGCCTAAAAATAGCGACAAATGGATAACTGGCTTCGATATGCCATACTCAGCAGCTTATGGTGCTTCCGTTACCACACCTAAAGGAGTATTATGTATTGGTGGAAATAACAATGAAACAGAATTTGATAAGGTTACTTTAGTAAAATGGAACTCTAAATCATCGAAAATAGAGATCGAAGAGTTTCCATCTCTTCCAGTAAAATTAACTTCTGGTGGAGCTGCTATAATTGGTAATATTATATACGTAGCTGGTGGACAAGCTAATGGAAAATTAGCAAACACCGTACTATCTCTTGATTTATCAAAAAAAAATAGAGATGACTTTAATTGGGAAACTCTACCTAATTTCCCCGGAGCAGCAAGACTACAACCTGTTGTAGTATCTCAAACTAGTGCTGAAAATACAAATTTATATATTTTTGGAGGGTCTTCTTTTTCTCAAGATAAATCTACTCCTGATATTGCAACTTCGGGACTATGCTACAACCCAACGACTAAAACATGGAAAGAGACATCTGAAGTCTCTCCTAAAGGGGTGAAACCATACTCTTTACATGGAGCATCTGGATTAGCAATTGGTAAAAATCACATAGTTTTCATTGGAGGAGTAAATTATGACCGATTCTCAGATGCACTACTTATGAATAAAAAAGGTAGCCTTGCTAAAACTGAAGAAGAGACTACGGTATTTCAAAACTGGCGTAATGACTACTTTACAAAGGATGCAAAATGGTATAACTTCAATCCAGAGATCCTAGTATACAACACAATAACTGATAGCTGGAGCATTGGTGATAACTACCCTTATCCAGCACCTGCAGGAGCACAAATAGTGCCATATAAAACAGGTTGGTTAGTAATTAATGGCGAGACGAAACCTGGTGTAAGATCAGATAAAGTATATTATGGTCACATTGACAGTACACCATCTTTTGGACTACTGAACTGGATTGTGCTATCTCTGTACCTATTATCAATGCTATATATGGGGTACTATTTTATGAAAAAAAGTAACAATAGTACAGAAGACTTCTTTAAAGGCGGTGGTCGTATCCCTTGGTGGGCGGCTGGAATTAGTATATTTGCTACAATGTTAAGTGCAATTACTTTTATGGCGATACCTGCAAAAGTGTTCGCTACCGACTGGAGATACTTCCCAATGGCTATCACAATTTTGATAATGTCATTCCCCGTAGTTAAATATTATTTACCTTTCTTTAGAAGACTTAACGTAACAACAGCATATGAGTACTTAGAGACTCGGTTTAATTACAGCATAAGGCTACTCGCAAGTTCGCTATTCATTATTTTTATGCTTGCTCGTATGGCACTGGCGCTTTTCCTTCCATCTCTAGCTTTAACAACTGTTACCGGAATCGATATATATCTTTGTATTATTTTAATGGGAATAGTGACGCTTATATATTGTACGATGGGTGGCGCAGAAGCAGTTGTTTGGAGTGATGTTATACAGGGGATTATCCTTATGGGGGGTGCTATATTTGTAGTTATATTCCTTATTTTCAATATCCCTGGAGGATTGTCTACAATCATTGAGATCTCTGTACAAGAGGACAAACTCAAAATGTTCGACTTCTCATTTATATTCTCAAGTGGAACTTTCTGGGTGATAATTCTTGGCGGATTAGCTAATAACCTAATCTCTTATACTTCAGACCAGAGATCGGAAGAGCGTCGTGTAGGGAAAGAGTGTGTCAGTACGTGTAGATC
>CAMRBL010000063.1 GCA_947040435.1 uncultured Rikenellaceae bacterium | reverse complement strand
TGCTGGAGTAAAAAACTGACCACTATTACTTCGTCTGCCTTTTCCTGCGACACAAGCCTCATAGAGCTCTCCAAATACATCATACCATCCACGAGTCTCTCCAAAATCATTGATCTTGTCATATTGCTCGATTTGTTTATCCATTACTTGAATCCACTCACACATCATATTATGAAATATTAGATTCTGATCTTTGGTATACTTCCAAGTTGGATCGGGTTTTGGTTTGGTGTTAAAGTTATTGACGATGAATCGTAACCAATCGTCAAATACTGTGCTTATATCAAAGCCATTACTATATGTGAAATTATTGAGCATCTTCTCTAAAGTTCTAAGCTCAACTGGTGCATCATATCCTGCCATAATCTTACGTACTAAAAGAGGAGAGCTAAACGCCCTCCCCTTGGTTAAAATATTGTTACTTCAATGTTCTGCATTTCGGGTGCAGTACCCTCAAAATATTCGCCACTTTCTGAGATAGATGGCGAGATGCGTTCTCGATCAAAGAATATTAAATCAATACCCTCTTCTCTCGTTTGGCATCCGTTCATCTCTGCTAGTAGCTGAAAGTAGTCTTTACCTTGGAACACTCCCAGCCCCTCGTAATTATCTTCTATATACTGCCTACCATTATTGTCCGTCATTATGACCTTGAATGTTCCTTGTTCTGAACCTTTGATGCCTATTGGTCTGTCGGTGTCTTGAGTCTTGAATGAAAAATAATTTATCATAACTCTAGGCTGGTATTAGAAATCACCTTAGCTCTATCTATTTCATCTTGAGCAATACTTTCATACATAGCATAAGCAACTTTTTTACAATGGGCTTTAGGTAGATAAAATTGCACAAAAAATTCAGATGTTTCATTTACAACCTGTTCTACTGTCTTATGACCCATAGCAATAGTTGCTGTCATCCTTAACTTTTCATTTTTTAGCATTTCTGAGAATACTTCATTTGTTATCTTCATAATTACGTTATAGTTTAATTATATATTGCAATATTATAATATATCTTAATTAAATGCAAATAATTCACGAGATATTTTTTATTAAAATTAAATTACACCAGAATTATGTATGCAAATATTCGGTTATATTATATTTTCGCTATATTTGTAGATACAAACCAAAATTAAAATATAGTTTAATGAAGATAAAGGATATTCTAAAAAACAAGAACATAACAGCAAAAGAGCTTGCTACTCAAATAGGGATGAGTGAGGCTGGACTAAGTGTTGCTTTTAGTGAAAAGGGAAATCCCTCGCTTTCTACATTAAGGAAGATTGCGGAAGAATTAGGTGTTAAGGTGTCTGATTTACTTGATGAAGATTGTACATCTTTAACTTGCCCTAAATGTGGTACTAAGCTTAAAATAGTGGAGGAGTAAAAATGAATGAAACCATAAAACAAGGTAAAGTCCCAGAAACTTTATTTAAGTATAGATCTTGGGATGATAATACAAAAAAAATATTACAAAATTTAGAAATATATCTTCCCTCAATTAGTAAACTTAACGATCCTTTTGAAGGATCAATCCCCTATATTTATGATCAGGAGGAATTGACATACTATAACATATATAAAGCTACGACTATAACAGGAAGAAGAGTGTTTCCAAGTTATAATTCATCACAATTACACAAGGAGGTTCTTGGTCAAATGAGCAAAAAGTTATTGTTTAATGAAGATTATTTGAAAGTACGTAGCGAAGATTCAATAAAACATATCGACAAAACTTTTGGAATCTTTAGTTTAACGACTGAAAAGAATAATTATCTTATGTGGTCTCATTATGCAAATTCACATCAAGGAATTTGCATCGGCTTTAATTCTGATAAAATAGGAAATGATATAAAGGGACTATTACTAGAGGTTACGTATCAAAAAACATTACCGCTAAACACCATATTTGATGAAGACACTATAACCTTTGCCAAAAAGATATTAGGTACAAAAAGTGATGTTTGGACATACGAAAATGAGTATAGGATTATGAAATGTAATGGAGCTAATGAATCTTTTACAATTTCACACGATTCAATAACCGAAATAATATTGGGGTGTAAAATTTCACCAAGTGATAAAGCTGAAATCATTGATATAGTATCTGCAAATCTAAAGGATTGTTCTATTTATGAAACGGTATTAAGTAGAACGAAGTTTGAGTTAGAGTTACGTAAAATATAATATGAAAGAGACTAGCCTTCTCTTTAACGTGTTCAAATTTGAGTATTTAGGAATATTTTTAATGTAAATATAATTATGAATGATAAATTAACCACATTATCTTTTTCTATACACTCCAATAAGGGAGTCTATGCCCTATTGCTAGGGTCTGGAATTTCTAAAAGTGCAGCAATACCAACGGGTTGGGATATTGTTCTTGACTTGATAAACAAATTATGCGTTACCCTTAAAGAGGATTGTTCGAGTGATCCTGTTGCTTGGTTTCTTGAAAAATATCAAGAAGATCCTAACTATTCTACAATTCTGGGCAAATTGGCAATAAGCCAACCAGAGCGAATGAATTTACTGAACGGTTATTTTGAACGAAGTAATGAAGATAAAGAATCAGGATTGAAGTTACCTACTAATGCACATAAATCAATAGCCAAATTAGTATCCAAGGGATATATAAAAGTTATCATAACTACTAATTTTGATAGGCTGCTTGAAAAGGCGTTACAAGATGAAGGTGTTGAACCAAACGTAATAAGGCACGTTGATGATTTATCAGGGACATTACCGTTAGTTCATAGCAAGTTTACTCTTATAAAAGTAAATGGTGACTACCTTGATAGTCGATTATTAAATACCAGAGAGGAACTATCGGAATATCCGAGCGAATTACAAAGTTATCTATTAAGTATCATTAATGATTTCGGACTGATTTCGTGCGGATGGTCGGGTAAATGGGATAATGGACTTGTTAATATTATCAATAAGTCTGAAAATTTTAGGTATCCTTCGTATTTTTCTTTTATCGGCAAGTGTGAGCAGGAGTTAAGCGATATTGCAACATCAAGAAAAGGAAGTATTCTTGAGATTAATAGCGCAGATGAGTTCTTTAACGAATTGTCTGAAAGGATTGAAGCATTAAATACATTTAATTCAAACCACCCATTAAATAAAGACATAGCTATATCACGATTGAAAAAATATATAGTGAGAGATGATGGTATAATTCTTTACCGAGATCTATTGATGAATGAATGTCGTAGTGCATTAAAAAAAGGGGTTGATATATCTGTTATTAGTAAAAGCTTAAACAAAGAACTTTTTGACTCATATTTTCTAAAGCAAAAAAATGCTTTAGAAATATTGATTCCTCTATGTATCACAACAATACAATGGTCTAAATCTGAGCACGAGCAAACGATATTAGATATAATGAATAAATTTACACAATCTCCAATAAGAGTGGAAACTTCATTCTTTCCAAACACAGTTAAAACTCATTATTTATCCAGTTTGTTGATGTTATATGTAATTGGTATAAGTTCAGTTATGTATAATAAGTACACCTTATTAAATAAGGTATTTAAGTTATTAATACCTCAAATAAATAAAGTTAATGGAGAAAAGTCACACTTGATACAAGAAGTAAATCCAGACTTAATTGATTCGGATATACTTAATTCTATTTTGGGACCTAGATATAAGACCCCTACGAGTATGTTTCTTAGTAAAGAACTAAGAGATTACTTTAGTCAAATTATAGAAAACGAGGATGAATTTAATGCCATATTTGACACTTTTGAATATCTATTGTCTCTAAATTATCTAGATATAGTGGGGCCATATCGTAGGACTACTTATGTTCCTTATGGTAATTACCAATGGAAGCACTATAGTAAAAACCACGATTCGAATGATTTTTATTCCTTGTTCTTTAAAAGAGCTGATATAGAAAAACTTGAGTGGCAACCAATAAAAGATGGAATGTTTGGAGGTTCGCACGAAACATATGTTGATATTAAGTGTCAAGTCGATGATTACTTAAAAACGATTTTTTTATATTAAGATATTGTGCCTAAACTTTGAATTATAAATTACTAATCACCCAATACTTACAATAACAGTACGTACAATATCGCAGCCAGTATTCGTTGCGACATTGTACGTATTTAATAATACATGTAATCAACTTATAAAGATGTAAAACAATAAGTTAAAATACGGTAATCAGCAATCTATCTAGTTAACACTCACAGACAAACCTTGGAGCTTAATCTTATTTTTCTTTTTTTACGTTAAGTAATATGAGCCTATTTATACTCACCAAACAGAAAGGATGTAATAGTCTCCAACTTCATATAGATAGCAGTAAATACAGCATTGGTAACTAACATCTAGTTTAATTCAATATACTCCACATACTCTATCTTACTGTATGGATTCTGAGATATCACCTCTTGTCGTATGGCTTTAGTCCCCCACTTGATGAACCAAAACTTGCGAGGTACTCGATGCACAATCTGAATTATAGTATCTCGACTCTCTATCTGTACATCAAAGTTTAGATTGTCGCTCGTACACCCCTCAAAACTCAACCATGGGTCTTTATAGCTCATGCACTTGATCGTGTCTAATACCGCATCGCTACGTACTACAACGCTATCTTTGAAGATGGTTTTAAACTCATACTTTGTCTGCGTTACTGTTGTTGATGCAGATTGCAATCGCTTGACCTTAATACGTAGATCATCACAAACCTCTACAAGTTCAGACTTACTATCCTCTAGCTCACTAGCTCTGAGGGTCAATCGCTCAACACTCGCAACTGAGAGTCTGTTTTGTGTCTCGTAGTAGTGTGCTTTATCTAGGAGTGCACGCTGATTATCGGCGAATCTGTTACGCTCTTGCTGGATGCTGTTACAGCTCTTAATAGTAATCATCAAGGAGAGGAGTAGTGCTAATATTGTGTAGCTTAGTAGTCTGCTCATACCCTACAACTCTTTATATTCAGCCTTAGCATCGAAACATGGGCACGCTTTTGCAACATTAGGGAAATCTTTGTGCCCTTGGATTATAGCATCTGGATAGTCTCTTTTTAATTCCGATAATATGTAGTGCAAAGTTGCCTTTTGCGCTTCAGTACGATTGTCAATAGGCTTATTACTGTCGTCCACTCCACCGATGTAGCAGACGTTAATAGATGTTGAGTTATACCCACGAACTCCATTACTCACCTTTGATACATCTAATAGGTTTGCCATTGCTCCATCTGCTTCAATGATATAGTGATAACCCGGGGAGTTCCACCCTAAATGCTCTCTCCAGTATCGTTGAATACTCTCTACCGTTGCACTCTGTGCAGTAGCAGTACAGTGTACTGCGATGTGGTTAATTTTTCTCATTTTTGTTCTGTTTTAGGAGGTTTTCGATTACAGCTTTAGCCGCTTTACTATCCGACGCTTTGATTACCTGCTGAAGGATGTTTTCGGATATATTCATTGCATCAATAATGCCACTTTTTTTCTTCTTGAAGTTTTCTCGCACTGAGCGGAACTCAACAAGCACAATACTAATGGTAGCGATCATAGAGACGTAAGGCAGCTCGTAGAATGGTAGTAGTGACCCCACAAGGTCAATGAGCAGTGCCATGAGTTGGAAACGCCAGTACTCCCCAACCTTATTAAATGTCTTGCGAAGTCCGCTGCTGTGTATGCGTTCGCCTTGTGCCTTTGCCCCCTCGACTCCCGTCCAGAAGTCCACGAAGTAGGCGATCAGTGGGATGATCCATAAGGCTAATACTATTATCGCCTTGCTGTGTAGCTCTGTCAAAATTTGTTCAATCATGATTTCGTTTGTTTTAAAATTTCTTCAATTATGTGTTCGTTTATTTTACTTTAGTTCTTAGCGATACGATCTATTATCAAAATTTATTCTGTCGAATCTCTGGTCAACACGACTAATGGTGCGAGTACCGTATCTGAGTTCTAGAGCTTCATCTGTAATGTTGCTAGTAAGTATCGTAAGTTTCAAATTGTCACACCTCTCATTTACAAGATCCGTAGTCGGCTTTGCCTCACTTCCATAGATCAAAATCTTCTCGGCCTCCTCCCCAAAATCATCGAGTATGATAGCAGGAGAGGTGATGTACTTAGATATGCTAGCACCATCTCTCGCCATGCGAATCAGCTCCGTTGCCTTAATGAACTCAATGCTGCTAGGCATGCAGTATATTTTATTGTCCATACAATCTTGAGTGTTATTGTCGATCCTCCACCTCGTGTCATTCACTAGCTCTTGCGCACGATTTCGCACCCTTAGGAATGTTCGAGCAATAGCTCGAGCCATTGTTGTCTTACCGTTACCGACCCCCCCATATAGCATTAAGAATGGCTTTGTGTCGCACTCTGTCAGCCAGCGAGCCACTTTGGTGATGTAAGGTTGTAGAGTCTGCGTATTGTCTATTTTCAACCCCGTAGATTGGCATACAACTTCCTGATAGCATGAGAGTAATATCGCCTCTATTGCATCTCGCTTAACATCTAGCTTATAACGTTGTACGACGTGTCGGTTGCTTCGTTGTGCTATTTGTGGGGTGAATATCGTCCCCATTGTTACGTCTGTATTCTCCATTATTGCGATTGTTAGAGTTGTTATTTTTGTTTTCGGAATCTCGCTTATGCCATGCTCTAAATGTTAAGTTTGCAGATAGATTATTTTTGTGAGCCGACTTGTTGTACATCGCCAATATTAAGCCTTGGATAACATCTAGCGGGAACTCATCTTTCAACCTCACAAACTCCACTTGAGTAAATGGCTGTGCGAAGTTGGCTACATCTGGAGCATTTACATCTATCCACTCTTGAAACTTGGTGAAATTTGGATCAACGACACTCTCTTTTTTTTGCGGAACTTTTTTTCTCTGTTTGCTTGGTTTTTTAGAATCTATTTGTGAGGTCTCTGAATTTGGATTTTCCGAAGTTGTGTATAAATCTACGCTAGTAGATTGGTCGCTCACATCTTTACCCTCTACATCTTTACTCTTCTTTACTTTACTCTTCTTTGCTTTACTTTGTGTATTAATCGGCGGATTTACTCCGTTAATCGGTGGGTTTACTCCGCTAGATGGTGCAGCTTGGGAGGAGAGTAGCCAGAACGGCTTGTCTAATCCTACATTTTTACGCTCATTTGTCGCTTTAATATACCTGCTTTGAATGGCAGTAGAGGTTAGGACAGCAAACTGATTAAAGCACCCCTCGTCAAAGAAACGCCGTCTAATCAACCCTTGTATCACCTCCGAGATCCACTCCTTAGAACATCCAACTACACCCATTGACTTTGCCATCAACAAACATTGGTCGGCACCCCATTTATAGTAGTAGCCCTCTTTGTATATCTTGCAGAGAAGTCGTAGTATCAGCGACTCTGCTTTAATGCCAAACTCAGCACTTATAAGCTGAATCTTATCATCCTCGAAAAAACCCACATCCAACGGAAAATAATCTAATCCTCTCTTTTGTGGTCTAGCCATTGTGTCTAATTTTAGTTTTATATAACTGCCCTAATCGGGCGGATTTTGAGTGGTCGCACGAGACTTATATCTCATTGTGTGTGTATCGGTTAAGAACTCATTTACGTTGTACTGGGAGGTTGTTGCGTGCTGTTTTTGCCTGTGAATGGTGTTTGGGGGGGTGGTGTTTGTGGGGGTGGTGGAGTTGTTGTCGGTTGCTGACGGGGAGTCTGTAACAGTTCTGTATATACAATAAATTGGATAAATAAAATTGCATAAAATTAGTTAGCCAGAACTCGCATCGCCAATCAAATGATATTCAAATTTGGCGGGTAGTATCCCTTGTCAAATTGAATGGTGTTAGAGTAATGTTATCTTTAATTTTTTTACAATCTTTAGATATCTGCTTACTTTCAATATTGTGTTCAGTTGGTGTGTATGTATATTTTTGGGTTGTGAGTAGCACAGATTGCACAGTTAAAGTGCAGTAATAGAGTGAAGAGGTAAAAAAAAGCGATAATCAAAAGATTATCGCTTTCGGGAGTGGGCCCAGCAGGGCATGATCCTGCGACCCCCTGATTATGAGTCAGGTGCTACTAACCAACTGAGCTATAGGCCCCCGTTTTGTGAGTACAAATGTAGGCATTAAATTCGGGAAATCAAAATTATTTAACACTTTTTTTGCATAAATAATGAAAATAGTTTTAATTTATGTAGTTGAGCACTATTATTTCCGAAGAGAGTGTTTAGAATTGCGGAATTTGAGTGGTGTATGGTGCTTGTTTTCAGTGTGTTGTATCTTTCTCTTGGGGTTAAAGCTCTTTGATAGCAGAAAAAGGTATAATAATACTAATTTTGGATAGTGGTTATTCTATGAGCGAATGTGCGCTATTTGTGGTTTCGATATTTTCATCTTTGCTAGGAGATACCTTTGTCATTATCATTGTTAGCGCACCATCGCCAACGATATTACATGCTGTTCCGAAGCTGTCTTGGAGTGCGAATATTGTTAGGAGTAGGGCAGTGCCAGCCTCGTCAAATCCGAGTACCGTGGTCACAATCCCTAGTGATGCTATAACTGTACCTCCAGGAACGCCGGGTGCGCCAATTGCAAAAACTCCTAATAGGACGATAAAAAGAATCATTGTAGATAACTCTGGAAATGTGCCATAAAGAGTCTTAGATACGGTCATTACGAAGAATACCTCTGTCAGTATTGAGCCACAAAGATGTATGTTTGAAAATAGTGGTATTGAGAAATCTACTGTTTTATCATCCAATATTTTGCTACGTTTAGCCGCTTTTAGTGATGCAGGGAGCGTTGCTGCGGATGACATTGTACC
>CAMRBL010000062.1 GCA_947040435.1 uncultured Rikenellaceae bacterium | reverse complement strand
CACTCAACTTTGCTCGCTCCAACCTCATCTTCGCAGTAGAGAACTTGGCGTTGAAGGTTGCTAAGAGAGACCGTATCATCATCGATAAGTCCAACTCTTCCAACTCCAGCCGCAACTAAGTATAGGGCAATCGGAGAACCTAGCCCTCCGACCCCTACAATAAGAACGGAGCTATTTAGAAGTCTCTCTTGCCCCTCGAATCCGATCTCTTTTAAGATATGCTGCCTATTGTATCTATCCATATTCTCTATAAATAACTACTCTAGTGCTTGATCCCAATCCTTCCAGATAGGTTCTCTACCTAATTGGCGTAGTTTCGCTGCAATTTCAACTGCCGTTCTCTCATCGCTTATGTGAAACTGCTCAACTGCTTGTGGGTAGCTGTAATACCCTCCAGGTTCAGTTTTGCTCTCAGCACTCATTGATGTAACACCCAATGTTGCCATATTATCTCGCATGTGCATCGCCTCTCTTGTAGAGAGTGAAAGATCTACGTCATGGTCAAATATTCTAGCCGCAAATGTCAGTTGTGCATACTCTTTGTCTGTCATAACTACATTTGGCTGAAAACCACCATTCTCTGATGGACGCATACGTGGGAAATTTAAGCTATATTTAGTCTTCCAGTACTTTTTTTGTAGATACCTAAGGTGGTGAGCTAACATCGTGACATCTGTTCTCCAATCCTCAAGCCCTATAAGAGCACCCATTCCAATCTTGTGAACTCCAGCTTCTCCCATTCTGTCGAATCCATTTACTCTCCATTCGAAGTTAGACTTCATTCCTCTTGGGTGGTAAACTTTATATCGATCTTTGTTGTACGTCTCCTGAAAGCAAATAACACCATTTAGTCCATGCTCTTTAAGCTCTGCATACTCCTCAGTTGCTAGAGGCATAACCTCAATTTGTAAGTTGCTAAAGAATGGTTTGGCAAGATCTAATGCCTTAGCAAGGTACTTGACACCAGCTTTAGCAGGATTTTCACCAGTTACTAGAAGTAGATTCTCAAATGGAGACAGTTTCTTTATGGCTTTATATTCATTCAAGATCTCATCCTCTGTAAGGATTGTTCTATGGAAACTATTTGATGATTGAAACCCACAGTACACACATGAGTTTGCGCATGAATTTGTTAGGTATAGAGGGATATACATTGAGATTGTATTTCCAAATCTCTCTAAAGTGTATTTTCTGCTCAACTGTGCCATTAATTCTAAATATGGCTCTGCCGCAGGGGATATAAGTGCTTTGAAATCTTCAACATTAAGACTCTCTTTTGAGAGTGCTCGCCTTACATCTGCATCTGTTTTTGAGTATATATCTTTCGTTGTCTGTTCCCAAGATATTTTCTCTAACTCTTCACTAAACATTAACTATTATATTATTTATTGCTACCTATATGAACTGTATGTATTCAAATAACTCTCTCACAAAGGTAACGATAATTATCTTAGAAACTAATAGAAGAAAAGGGAGTTTATAAAAAAAATAGGTAATATATGTAGTAGTGAGATTTGTGTAGTCAAGGAAATATACATATATTTGTAAATGAACCATTTAAAAATATTAAATATGAAAAGTAGTATTAAATTATTATCTATTGTATTCATTATGTGTATCTCTCTAGTTGGTAGGGCACAAGATACAAGAGGATATAAATTAAACGTTGGAGATAAAGCGCCTAACTTTGAACTCACAACTTCTGATGGAGATAAGGTTATGCTTGCGGAGTTAAAAGGTAAGGTTGTTATGTTGCAGTTTACGGCGACGTGGTGTCGTGTGTGTATAGAGGAGATGCCACATATAGAGAGTGATATATGGAGTAAACTGAAGAGTAACAAGGAGTTTGCGTTGTATGGAGTTATGTATAAGCAAGGGGTGGACGATGCCGTGAAAATGAGAAAACTAACTTCGGTAACTTACCCTTTGGCACTAGATGTGGATGGTACAATATTCCATAAATTTGCCGATAAGGGAGCTGGTGTTACTCGTAATGTTATAGTTGATAAAGAGGGTAATATTGCCTTTTTGACACGCCTTTACGATAAAGCGGAGTTTACTACCATGGTTAAGACTATAAATGAATTAGTTTCTGAGTAGTGCAATTTTATTATATGATTGTTTCGGGAGAGCAGTAGAAAGGCACTATATTTGATTGGAGAGATGTAGTTAATATTTTGTATATAAATAATAAATAAGATTATGGAACAAATAAATTTTTCAGCGCAATTCCCTCGTGTAATAGTGTCTATTATAGTAGGGTCATTTTTTATACTATTTCCAAGTTTTTTCGAAAACTTTGTGATGTATATTGTTGGAGGTGTTATCGCTATTTTGGGTGGGGTAGAGCTTGTGGCCTACTTTATGTCTAAGAAAACAACAGCGGATAGACCTCTACCTATCGTAGCTATTATCGCAGTTATAATAGGAGTTATTATCTTGATAAAAGTTGAGGTGTTTACTACAATTATGATGTTTTCGTTAGGTTTCATACTGCTTGCTATCGGACTAGGGCAGATTGTGGTGTACTTAGAGATGAAGAAAAGATTGGCTGTACCTTCAAAACTATATATTGCGCCAGCAATAATAACGCTATCTGGAATCTTAGCAATTATTAACCCATTTGGCACGATAAGATCACTTGTAGTATTTTTTGGTGTTGTCGTTTTATTCTCAGCAATTAGCCAGCTTATTAGTATGATGGTTATAAAGAGAATGAAGTAGGCTCACTGGGGTCACGCAGGGAACTGCCCCTACTCGGGTGGAGCTGCGTGATCGCAGTGAACATAATATGTTTATATACCTCATTAGTGTATGTTGAGTCTGTTGAGTTGAATAGTATTGTCTTGCCACTACTAAGTTCTATGTATAAAAATGGAGGGTTTGGTAGTCGAAGGAAAAGATGACACTTCCCAAATTCATTCAGTATAAAGTGCCCTTTTAGTATATTACCTAGTCCAATGCCATTAGTGCGAACTTTAACGTAAGGGATGTTATCTAATAATTCAACTTTTTCTATTTGGTCTGTTTGGATTGTAATGCCATATTGTCCCGTAAATGTGATGCTTCCATCTGAGAACTCGACTCTTGTCGGTCTGGCACTATATATAAATAATGTAGTAATTGCTATCGAAATCCCAACAATAATTACTACTGGTAGCACTCGTTCAAACTTACTCTGTTTATTGTGATTATACTTTTGAGTAATCAATATAAGAACTAGTACTCCAATTATCAATGGTGCAATTAGTGCGATTGTAGCTGCAATATATAATTTTAGCCATAAAAAAGATAGTGTCCCAATTATGGTTGCAATACCAATAATTATTAAACCCTTCTTATACGTTGAGGCTATTGATTTAATATCAACTTTTTTGAACTCTCTGTACGACATCGTGTTATAGCCTGCTAGGGTGTTAGGATACTTCTTTATGAAGAAGCCCAGTCCAATAATAAACAACCCCATAAAAATAGAGACTAGTTCCATGATAATAATTTTATATGTTAAACTACATCTCTCTGCGATTCGATAACTTTGCCAGTGAAGGATTGTTACCCTCTTCTAGTTGAGCTGTGGAATCGCAGAGAGGGATGTTTATTTATAGTCCCATTTTTGCGATAGGTGTAACGTCAAGTGATGAGAAGTCATTATTTAGATATTTTCTATACCCTGTAATGGCAATCATAGCTGCATTGTCTGTGGTGAACTTAAATTCAGGAATAAAAGTTTTCCACCCTCTTTTTAACCCCTCGCTTGTTATTGCACCTCTTAGTCCAGAATTTGCTGATACACCTCCCGCAATAGCGATGTTATCTATTTTGTACTCTTTAGTCGCTTTGATGAGTTTCTTTAATAGTATATCAATTATAGTTTGTTGTAGTGACGCACATAAATCGGCCTTGTTTTTCTCAATGAATTGGTCGTCATTAGCCATATTATCCCTTAGGAAGTATAGGAATGACGTTTTTAATCCGCTAAAGCTATAGTTGAAATTATCTACTGATGGCTTTGCAAACTTAAATCGTTTTGCATCTCCTTCACGAGCTAATTTATCTATAACAGGACCTCCAGGGTATGGTAGCCCCATTACTTTTGCGCACTTGTCAAATGCTTCGCCCGCTGCATCGTCAATAGTAGAGCCTATGATCTCCATGTCAAGATAGTCTTTAACTAAGACAATCTGCGTATGTCCTCCTGATACTAGTAGACATAGGAATGGAAATGCTGGGTGTTCAACCTCTTTGTCTGGGAGGTCAATAAAATGAGATAATATATGCCCTTGTAGGTGGTTTACCTCTACCATTGGGATATTTTTTGCAATTGAAAGACCTTTAGTAAATGATACACCCACAAGTAGAGAGCCAAGTAGACCGGGACCACGAGTAAAGGCGATCGCATCTACGTTGTCTATTGTAAGCTCTGCATCTTTCAGTGCAGCGTCTACAACGGGGATAATATTTTGCTGGTGAGCTCGAGAAGCTAGCTCTGGAACAACCCCTCCATATTTCACATGAACTTCTTGACTTGCAATAACATTTGATAGTAATACGCCATTTTTTATGATGGCTGCGGAAGTGTCATCACATGAAGATTCTATTCCTAAGATTGTAATGTCCATATTGATTGCTTTATTATGCTTAAAATTGCTAAATTTTTAATATATTTGTAAGTTATTTGTACTCTATTTCAGGAAAACCAATGAGCAAAGTTATAAAAATATTAGTTTCTTTACTATCTTATCTAATTTTAGGTGCGATAATGTTTATTATTGCCCTCACTTTACTGCTGCAAATTAACATGGTGCAGAACTATATAGTCGATAAGGCAACAGTAATTATAAGTGATAAATTAGAGACCACAGTTAGTATTGGACGTATTGATCTTCAGCTTAATAGAGGTTTAGTTGTGGAGGATGTATACATTGAAGATTATCAAAAAGATACACTGATTCATGCTGGAAATATCTCAGTCTCACTTAGAGTTGTAGATTTGATTGGTGGCGAGCTATCGTTAGGAGATGTCTCGTTGTCTGATGTGAAATTTAACTTGATACAGCGAAAGATTGGTGAGTCAAACCTAAAGCAAATTTTAATGAGGTTGAAAGGTTCACCTAAGAGCAAAAAAAACTCATTCAAAATGAAGGTTAAAGGGCTAGAGGTGAATAATCTTCATTTTATATATAAAAAGCTCAATGCCCCCCGCCGTGACTATGGTGTGAACTTTGGCGATATTGAGGTTACTAATCTTAGGTTGAATACACAAGATATATCCATAATAGATGATAGTATCACGTTGAAGATAAATAATCTAGCTCTTCATGAAAAATCGGGGTTCAATGTAAATTCACTCAGATCATTAGGGTTTAATATCTCATCTAAAGGGATTCGTTTTGATGAATTGACATTAAAGTCTGGTGAGTCGAATCTTAAATTACCATATTTAGAACTCATAAGTGAGGGATGGGAATCATACAGTGATTTTTTAAATAAAGTAGTTCTCGAAGGTAAGGCTATAGATTCTAAGGTTTCTTTTAGTACGATAGCATACTTCGCTCCAACCCTTAAAAGATGGGAAAGTGTCTTAGATGATGTTAATGTGTCTCTTTATGGAACTGTTTCTAATCTCAGTGGTCGTGTTGATAATGTATCGTTGTTGGAGACAGATGTAAAGGCTAAGTATCGCATTACGGGGATTCCTGATATTAAAAATACACATTTTACATTAGATATTGAAGCTCTTCAGACTTCTGCCAAAGATGCAAAGTTTATCATGGAAGATATTACTGGTAAGCCATTTACTGCATTAGATAAATTTCAGTCAAAATTAGACTATCTCTCGTTAAAAGGTAGGTTTGCTGGAGAGTTAACCAATTTTACCTCAGATTTAGAACTCTCTACTAAGTATGGATTCATCGGTCTTAGTGCTGTATTAGCTCCTGATACAGATTCTAATTATAGAGTTGAAAGTACTATAAATATACCAAGGTTTAATTTAGGGAAGTTTTTGAACCATCGTAGCTTAGGTCTGATGGCACTAACTACCACTCTCAAGGGCAGTATTAGTACTCCAAATGAGATAAAAATTGAGACTGATGCTAGAATAATATCATTAGAATACAATAAATATAACTACAACAACATCGATATGGTTGGTACATGGCATGACCATATGTTTGTTGGGGAACTCTCTTCGTATGATCCAAATTTAGACTTTTCATTTGATGGGAAATTAGACTTTTCAAGCGATATTCCAAAATATGATTTTGATTTAGATTTGAGAAATGCAGACTTAAGTAGATTGAATTTTAATAAGTTGGACTCCGTCTCTCTAATAGAGGGTAAGATCGTTGCAAATGCAAGTGGTACGAACCTAGATAATATTAATGGTAATATCGAAGTTAGTGACTTACAGTATATCAATAATATCGATACTATAAGGAGTGAGAATATAATTCTAGTAGGAGAGAATAGCGAAACTAGCAAACATATCGCTTTAAACTCCACATATGCCGATATTGAGTTTCGAAGCAAAACATCATATAGAGAGTTATTTGACTATGTGAAGGCAGTGTTAAATACCTACTTGCCAACGCTAAAAGATAAATCAGTAGATAATTTCACCAAAATAATAGGCGATGATGCGGCAGATCTTGATAACTACTCGCTCTTGAAAGTTAATATTAAAGAGACGAATAATTTATCTTCCGTATTAATACCAGGACTATACGTTTCGCAGGGTACTAATGCATCATTGTTGCTAAACTCCGAAGCTCGTACGGTTTCTATATTTGTTAAGTCTGATTATATTGAGTATAATAACTACATGGTTTCGGATTTTGACGTCAATATCCGTAATCAAGGTGACTCACTCATGTTATATGCAGGTGCAAAGGAGTTGTATGCAGGAGGTATGTATATGCCTAACTTCTCTGTTCTTGGTGGAGCAAAAAATAATGCAGTTAGTTTGGCTACAAAGTTCAATAATACCGAAAATGGACGCAGTGTATTAATTGGGGTCAAATCATTTGTAGAGCGTAATAGTGAAACCAATGTTCCGCAGTTACGGATAAAGTTTACGCCCTCATACCTAAGAGATAAAAAACAGACTTGGAGTATATTCTCAAACGACATAGTTTATGATACAACTGGGGTCTCAATAGGAGATTTTAGAGTTGTTAATAGAGATCAAAAATTAGTATTCAGTGGTGTTGCGTCCAGAAGTAATAGCGATACTTTAAAGGTTAGTTTGTCAAAATTTGATATATCGCCATTTAGTCAGCTAACAGAGAGGTTGGGGTATAAGGTTAACGGTTCTATAAGTGGAGAGGCGTATATGCAATCTGCGCTGAAGAATGGAGTTGTTGATGCGGCTATATTGCTCGATAGCTTGACTCTAAATGATATTTCACTACCAACCGTTAGGTTCAATAGTACGTGGGACTCAAAGAGAGATAGAATAAATGTAGATCTAGTGAGAGAGGATAATAAAGACTCTGTAATTACTGGATATTACCGCCCTAAAGGTAAGTTGTATAGTGCAAAAGTTGCAATGAATGGGGTCGCAATCTCTATTTTAGACCCACTGTTGAAGGGTGTAATTGGAGATACGGAGGGTGAGGCTAATTTGGATGTTTTGGTGTCAAATGTAGGAGGTAAGATGTCTATGGATGGAGGGATTACAATCTCTAAATTTAGTACAGCTATCGACTTCTTGAATGTAAGATATGGAATTGACACTGCACATATTAGTGTTAAGAATAGTGTTTTGAAACTGGCTAATACAAGAGTATATGATCCGAAGGGTAATTCGGGTGACTTTGGGCTAAATTTGGATCTTCGTAATTTTGCAAATATAAATTATGATTTAAAGATTTTACCTGAAAATCTAATGGTATTGAATACAAATATGAAACAGAATAGTCTCTTTTATGGCTCTGTTTATGCTAGTGGTGCTGCAATGATAAGTGGAGATAAGGGTGGGGTTAATATGGATATTCGTGCAACAACAGCGGGTAATTCAAAATTTTTCTTACCACTTAGTGGAAAGAGTAATGCTTCAACAGCAAACTTTATTGTATTTGAAGAGGCCAATAAAGCCGAGCCCACTGAAGAGCGCAATACTTTGTATCGTAAGAGGTTAATGCTAGGTAAGGGGAAGAAGTCAAAGGTGGGTAATGCTCCAAATATGAATATTAATTTGGCGCTTAATGTACTGCCTAATACAGAGCTTCAAGTTGTTATTGATCCAACTGTTGGTGACGCAATAAAAGCTACTGGTAATGGGGTATTGAACCTTAATATTAATCCATCGAAAAATATATTTTCAATGATAGGAGACTACGAGATTGTATCTGGTAGTTATATGTTCACACTGCAAAATATCATAAATAAAAAGTTTACTATCGATCCTGGGAGTTCAATAAAATGGACGGGAGATCCCGTAAATGCCCTTTTAGATATTACGGCTATATATAAACTTAAAACATCCCTTACGCCACTAGATCGAGAGATGAAGGGTGTTGTTCCCGTTGAGTGTAAGATATTTTTGAAAGATAGATTGTCGCAGCCTAGTGTTACATTTGGGGTGACAATTCCAAATGCAGATACCGAGGTTCAAAGTTTGATAAGCCACTTATTGAATACGCAAGAGATGGTTTCAACCCAATTTTTCTGGTTGTTGGCAGTAAATAGTTTCGATACAGATAGAGCAAGTATTGGGGCAGAGGCGGGGAGTGCAACAGGGTTTGAATTTCTTTCAAGTCAAATTAGTAACTGGATTTCGTCCGACAAATTTAATATTGGTATTAGGTATAAGCCCAAAGGAGAGATGACATCAGACGAGGTGAATGTCGACTTCTCAACACAACTATTTAGTAACCGTTTGTTGCTAGAGCTTGAGGGGAATTATGATAGTGGAAATAATCCATCAATGTCAGAGTCTGGAAGTGATAACCCTATTCGAGGTGATGTATACTTGACGTGGATTATAGATAAGAGTGATAACTTGAGAGCTAAAGCATTCTCTCGAACAATAGATAGCTATGATGAGGATGATGGTCTTCAGGAGAATGGAGTCGGCGTCTATTATAAGGCGAATTTTAATGTGTTTAGAGATGTTATTGACTCTGTAAAAGAGTATTTTTCATACTCCGAGCGTAAAAAAAGAGAGCGAATTAGAGTAGAAAAAAGGAGTGCAAGGAGGAAAAAGAATAGACAATAATTAGATGTAATACCCCCACTTTG
>CAMRBL010000061.1 GCA_947040435.1 uncultured Rikenellaceae bacterium | reverse complement strand
TGATTAAACTTTTCAAAGTTTAACGTCGTAGACAGTTTGCTAGAAGCAGGGAACTACCCTCCGCAGGCGGCTGTGTGTGATCGCACTCAACATATAATATTAGATGTTTGATGCAATGAAATTACCAACATCTGTTGTTGAATGTGCTTCGCCTTCAGATGATAGATCTTCTGTAAGAACACCAGCTTCAATAGCTTTGTTTACAGCATTTCTAATCGCTTGACCCTCTTTTCTAAGCTCCAAATGCTCTAAAAGCATCGCTGCCGATAGTATTGTAGCCATTGGATTTGCAATGTTTTTCCCCGCAGCTTGTGGGTATGATCCGTGGATAGGCTCGAAAAGCGCAACCTTAGCCCCAACACTAGCTGATGGAAGCATTCCCAAAGAGCCACTAATAACACTCGCTTCGTCTGTAAGTATATCTCCAAATAGATTCTCCGTAACAATTACGTCAAAATATGTAGGTCTTTGAATTATCTGCATTGCAGCGTTGTCAACAAACATAAATTCCATCTCAATATCTGGATATTGAGGTGCAATCTCTTTTGCAATCTGTCTCCAAAGGCGAGATGTTGCAATAACATTTGCTTTATCAACGACAGTAAGTTTTTTACGACGATTTCTTGCGATACCGAATGCAAGGTGTAAAATACGCTCAACCTCTACACGTGTATATACACATGTGTCATAAGCAGTGTTTCCATCTTCGCTACGACCTTGAGGTTTTCCAAAATATAGACCACCTGTCAATTCACGTACACATACAAAGTCTGCTCCCTGAACAATCTCTCTCTTTAGAGGAGATCTATCTATTAGAGAGTCAAAAACTGCTAGTGGGCGTAGATTTGCGAATAGACCCAAAGATTGACGCATACGTAGAAGACCCTGCTCTGGACGTACCTTTGCATTTGGATCATTGTCATACTTAGGATCACCTATCGCTCCGAAAAGGATAGCGTCTGAAGTAGTACAAACTTCATGTGTTGCATCTGGATATGGGTTGCCCGTAGCATCTATTGCACAAGCTCCAACAAGAGCAGTCTCATATGTGAAAGTATGTGAGTATTTCTCAGCAATTACGTTCAATACCTTAACTGCTTCTGTTACTATCTCTGGTCCAATTCCATCTCCAGGAAGTAATGCTATTTTAAATTCCATATTTATTATTTATTTTCAAAATTTTCAATCGTGTCAATGATACTGCGAAGGTAGTCTACATCGTCGTAACCATTGAGTAGACACTCTTTTTTATACCCATCAATTGTAAAACTCTCAGTTCTACCAGTCGAGTCTATCTTTATACTCTGTGCAGGAAGATCTACTGAAAAGGTTGTTGCGCTATTTTTTGCAATTTCGCTAAAAGCCTCTGCTAAAAATACCTCACTAACTTGTATTGGTAGTAGTCCATTGTTCAGTGCATTATTTTTGAATATATCTGCAAAGAAACTAGATACTACAACTTTAAATCCGTAGTCATAAATAGACCATGCGGCGTGCTCTCTTGAAGATCCACAACCAAAGTTTTTTGAAGCAAACATAATCTCGCCATCATAGGCAGGATTATTTAGAGGGAACTCTGCGATAGGATTATTTTGATTGTCATATCTCCAATCTCTAAATAAGTTATCTCCAAATCCCTTACGCTCCACAGCTTTTAAGAACCTTGCTGGGATAATCTGGTCTGTATCTACATTTTCTATCTCTACGGGAACTCCGCCCGATGTAAGTGTACTAAATTTTTGTAATGCCATAATCGTGATAAGTTTATAGATTAAAAAGCGCTCTTGGATCTTGAACAGTGCCGCTTATTGCTGCTGCTGCTGCAACTAATGGTCCAGCTAGGAGAGTTCTTGCTCCAGGACCTTGTCGCCCTTCAAAATTTCTGTTTGATGTTGAAACGCTATACATACCCGTTGGAACTTTATCTTCATTCATTGCTAAACAAGCAGAGCATCCTGGTTGGCGAACTTCAAATCCAGCTGCTTCTAAAACTTTGTCAAGACCTTCGGTTACAATTTGAGCCGCAACGGCTTTTGATCCAGGGACTAACCATGCAATGATATTATCTGCTTTTTTGTAGCCTTTAACAGCATTTGTGAATAGTCTGAAATCTTCGATACGCCCGTTGGTACAACTACCTAAAAATACGTAATCAACTCTCTTACCAATCATTTTGTCACCTCCTATAAATCCCATGTATTCAAGAGATTTATTGAAAGAGATTTTATCACTACCCTCTAGGTCTGTCCCTGTTGGGATATATGTTGTGATTCCAATTCCCATTCCCGGATTAGTTCCGAAAGTAATCATTGGCTCAATATTAGATGCATCAAATAGATACTCTGTATCAAAGATAGCGTCGTCATCAGAGTATAGTTCTTTCCATTTGTCAACAGCCTTACTAAATGCTTCTCCTTGGGGAGCATTCTCACGGCCATTAACATAATCAAAAGTAGTTTGGTCTGGGGCGATAATACCTCCCCTTGCTCCGCACTCGATACTCATGTTACAAACAGTCATCCTCTCCTCCATGCTCATAGCACGGAATGTGTCACCAGTAAACTCAATGAAGTGTCCAGTGCCGCCAGATGCAGATATTTCAGCAATAATATATAAAATTACATCTTTAGATGTAACTCCTTTTTTCATCTCACCGTTTACAGTGATTTTCATCTTCTTTGGTTTTGGCTGCATGATACACTGAGAAGCAAATACCATCTCAACTTCAGACGTTCCAACTCCAAATGCAACTGCTCCAAATGCTCCGTGAGTAGATGTGTGACTATCCCCACATACGATTGTCATTCCTGGTTGTGTAAATCCTAACTCAGGGCCGATGATGTGTACAACGCCATTTTTCTCATGTCCTAGACCAAAGTGTTCGATGCCATTCTCTTTGCAGTTAGCTTCAAAAGTATCTAATTGACCTCTTGATTGCTCATCTTTTACTGGCAAGTGTTGGTTTATAGTTGGTACATTATGGTCTGCTGTTGCTGTTGTTTGGTTCGGGCGAGCAATTGTTAGCCCTCTATTCTTCAAACCTAAAAATGCAACTGGAGATGTAACCTCGTGAATATAGTGTCTGTCTATGTATAGTACATCTCGTCCTCCATCTAAATGGCGAACAATATGCGCATCCCATATCTTATCAAAAAGTGTCTTACCCATCTTAAATATATATTATAAATTAATTTTTGTCTCAACCTAATCAATTATCTACGGTAACTTAATGGTGTTCATAAAGCTAAGTTGCCGTAAACTCAGTAATCTAGACTATTTAACTTCGATTTTTTCAGTAACTCCAAGTTTTCTAAGTCCATCCATAAATGCCTCTGCACCCGCTCTTACAGTGTCGGTGTGAGCTGCAAATCCGTGAACAACCTTATCGCCACATCTCACTTGGATATGCACACGACCAATGTCGTCACTACCTTTTGTCATAGATTGAAGTATAAATTCGCTAATCCAAACATCTTCATTTATAAGAGATTTAATTGCATTAACTGCTGCATCAATAGGACCGTTTCCAGTGCTAGTTGCTAGGCGTTCGCTCTCTCCAAATGACATACCAATAGTTGCACTTGGTACAAGCATTCCTGTCATAACTTGAAGGTGCTTCAGTTTTATATTTGACTCTTTAACATTTGCAACATCGCCAACAAGGAATAGTAAATCCTCATCTCTTATATCTTTTTTGCTATCAGCTAGGTCTAAAAATCTAGTGTAAATCTCATCAAGTTCACTCTGCTCTAATCTGTAACCTATAAGCTCAAGTCTGTGGTTAAGAGCTGCACGACCACTTCTCGCAGTAAGAGCAATAACAGACTCATTTACGCCAACATCAGTAGGGTTAATGATCTCATAGTTCTCTCTATTCTTCAAGAATCCATCTTGGTGTATACCAGAAGAGTGTGCGAATGCGTTACGTCCAACAATAGCTTTGTTAGACTGAACGGGCATATTCATAAGGCTTGAAACTAGGTGACTCGCTTTTGTGATAAGGTTAGATTTTATATCTGTGTCAACACCTAAATTCTTATGACATCTTAGTGTCATAACAACCTCTTCTAGTGAAGTATTACCTGCTCTTTCGCCAATACCATTAATTGTAACCTCTACTTGCCTTGCTCCGTTTAGTACTCCAGCTAATGTATTTGCTGTCGCCATCCCCAAGTCATTGTGACAGTGAGTAGAAAGGATTGCATTGTGCACGCCTTTAACATTCTCCATAAGATATTTAATCTTAGCACCATATTGGTGTGGAAGGCAATATCCCGTTGTATCGGGGATATTTACAACTGTAGCTCCAGCTTTAATCACGGCTTCAACTACTCTTGCAAGATATTCGTGGTCTGCACGTCCTGCGTCTTCTGCGTAGAACTCAACATCTTCAACGTATCTCTTAGCGTATTTTACTGCCGCAACAGCTCTCGCTATAATTTCGTCAGGGTTACTTTTCAGTTTATCATATATGTGGAATGGAGAGACTCCAATTCCAGTGTGAATTCTTTTTCTTTTTGCAAAAGAGAGAGCATCTGCTGCTACATCTATATCTTTCTCTACGGCTCTAGTCAGAGCACAAATAGTTGGTAAAGAGACTGCCTTAGATATGGCTTGTACAGAAGCAAAATCTCCTGGACTTGAGATAGGGAAACCTGCTTCAATAACATCAACGCCAAGACCTTCGAGCATTCTTGCAACCTCCATCTTCTCTACTGTGTTCAGTTGGCAGCCGGGGACTTGTTCTCCATCTCGCAATGTTGTGTCGAATATATACAATTTATCACTCATAGTATGTTGTTTTTGTAAAATATAATATTTATTATTTTAGCTCAAATTTAAGCGTAGAGCTAACCACAAATATATAAATTTTTGTGGTTAAATCAAAATTTTATAAATAACAGAAATGATTTTTTATTTTGAATTTGTGGGGGAGTGTAAGTGACTTTGCTGATTATGGTTACATTTTATTATGAAACTAATCAACTAGGCAATAAAATTACTCTAAATAGGGCTAATAGATAATTGTTAGGAAAGAGTAGTAAATAAAAAAAATGGCTCTATTGTTTCATAGAACTACCCTATATAGGCAGCACTGCGAGATCGCAGTGAACTAATTATTGTTATATTTAGTTCAATTATTTTTTTAATAAAATGATTGCCTGCTCTCTAGCCGCTTGTGTTATTTGGCTTCCGCTAATCATCTTCGCAATCTGCTCCACACGTTGAACCTCATCAAGTAGTATAATACAAGTTGCAGTTGTATCGCCGCTATTGTCCTTGTAAACATACCAGTGAGTATCTCCTTTAGATGCAACTTGAGGTAGGTGAGTGATGTTAATAACTTGCATATTATTAGACAACTCAGTAACTATGTTACCTATTTTATCTGCCACCTGACCTGATACCCCAGTGTCAATCTCATCAAAAATAATTGTTGGTAATTTACTCGACTTTGCAACGAGAGATTTTAATGCTAACATAACTCTCGATAGCTCTCCGCCAGATGCAACTTTGTCGATTGCTCTTGCTGGTAAATTTTTATTTGCAGAGAAAAGAATCGTTATAATATCTTGACCACTACTCCTTAGTTTGTCCGATGGAGTGATCTCAACAATAAAGGTACTCTTCTCTATCCCAAGTTCTCCGAGAGCACTTTCAATATACTTTGATAGCTCTAATCCTGCATCACTTCGGCTTTTTGTTAATTTGTCTGCAATAGTTTTTGCGTCTATATTTAATTTGAGTATCAAATCGTTAAGCTCTTTCACTCTCTCATCACTACCGTCAATCTGAGAGAGTTTCAGATTATACTCATCTAGGAGGTTGATTAACTCAGCCTCACTTTGAACTCTATGTTTTTGTTGTAGTGTGTATATCGTATTTAGCCTCTCCTCTACGAAACTAAGTCTCTCAGGGATAGATTCAATACTATACATTTTATCACTAATTTCATCTTCAATATCTTTGAGCTCTACATAAGAACTCTTAACTCTAGATGCAATGTTTGCTGCAAGAGGATATACTCCTCCAATTCGGTCTAAGGCTACTTGAATACTCTTTAATGCCGATAATATACCATTTTCATCTGCTCCTAGAGTTTCACTAGCCAATGTTAATGCACTCTTTATCTCATCCGCATTGCTTAGTTCGTTTAACTCTGATTCAAGTTCAGTGACCTCGCCTTCTCGTAGCTTTGCAATTGAAAGCTCTTCGATTTGAAACAGAAGCCACTCTTTGTCTCTTGCCGAAGAGTTTTTAGCCTCCAGCGCAACTTTTAATTCAGACTCAGATTGCTTTAGTCTACTGTATGTCTCTTTGTATTTTAGTAGTACCTTTTCATTTTTGCCAATCTTGTCACACACATTTATACGGAACTCCTCATCTGCAATTTGTAGTGTTTGGTGCTGTGAGTGGATGTCAACTAGCTGCGAAACAAACGCTTTAAGCGTACTTAGTGATACTGGTAGGTCATTAATGTATGCACGGCTTTTCCCCGATAAGTTTATAACTCTTCGGACAATAGTATTATCATTATAGTCTAAATCATTGTCAGTGAAAAAAAGATCTAGATTGTAGTTTGTAATTTGAAATTCTCCCTCTACAACGCAGCTCTTTTCACCACTTTTTATAATATTTGCATCTGCACGATTGCCCAAAAGTAAGCCAAGAGCACCTAGTAAAATAGATTTACCTGCTCCAGTTTCACCCGTGATAATATTTAGTGTGTTGCTAAACTGCAACTCTAAACTATCTATTAGTGCATAGTTCTCGATTGATAATTTTTGAAGCATAACTCAGATGTGTTATAATAATAAAGTGGTTAGTGAAAATGGTTCTCAATTACATCTACAATTCTATCTGCAATCTCGCTCTTTGACGAAAGAGGGTAGGGTGTAATATCTCCATTTCGAGAAATTATTGTTACTTTATTTGTATCGTGCCCAAAGCCAGCTCCCTTGTCTTGAAGTGAGTTTAGCACTATATAATCAAGTCCTTTTTGTTCTAGTTTTGAGATAGCATTTGCTTGCTCGTTATCTGTCTCAAGAGCGAAGCCGATCAGTAATTTAGATCCCTTGATCTTGCCTATTTCAGCGGCAATATCCTTAGTCTTTTTTAGAGAAATAGATAAATTATCATCGCTCTTTTTTATCTTTAGTGAGCTAACTTCACATGGTGTGTAGTCGGCAACTGCTGCGCACATGATTGCACCATCACACTCTGAAAAAGCTCTGTTTGTTGCCTCCAACATCTCTTGGGCTGTTGTAACATCTATGCGTTTTACACCTTTTGGAGTGGTTAAATTCGTCTTACCACTCACCATAGTAACCGCTGCACCACGATTTGCCAACTCTCCTGCAATTGCATAACCCATCTTTCCCGTTGAGTGGTTAGATATGTATCTAACTGGGTCAATAGGTTCGATTGTTGCCCCCGCAGTTATTACAAAATGTTTACCTGCAAGTTTTTTTTTTACTGAGAACGCATCTTTCATGTACTCAACAATCTCTTCAGGTTCAGCCATTCTGCCCTTACCAATAAGACCACTTGCAAGTTCACCATCTCCAGGCTCAATTACTCCAATACCTAGATTTCTAAGCTTTGAAATATTCTCTTGAGTAGTTGGGTGTGCGTACATATCTAAGTCCATCGCTGGAGATATATATACGGGACTTCTTGCAGATAAATAAGTAGTTAGAAGAAGGTTATCAGCGATACCATTTGCCATTTTAGCAATAGTATTTGCTGTCGCAGGAGCAATTAAGTATGCATCTGCCCACTCACCTAAAGAGATATGGCTATTCCAGCTCCCATCTTCAGGGTTGAAAAACTCTACAAGAATAGGATTCTTGCATAGTGTTGCTAATGTAAGTGGTGTTATGAAATGTTTGGCTAGAGGAGTCATTATAACTTTTACATTTGCTCCCTCTTTGACAAGTGCACGTACAAGTATAGCAGCCTTGTAAGCTGCTATACTTCCTGTAACTCCTAGTAATATATTTTTCCCTGTAAGCATAGGTTTATAGTAATAAAATACATCTGTGTTTATAATTACAGACCTAGCTTACTCGCACTATTTGATTCAAGTAAGTAGTGCTGTTTTTGTTTGTTAAAACCGATAGTGTTATTATCTTTTTTTCTTAACTTCAACCTCTTCTACAGGGGCATTCTTTCTGTAATATATCTCATCTTCAAGAAACTCTTCTGTTGCAATAAGAATAGGCTTAGGAAGTCTCTCGTAGTATCTTGAGATCTCAATCTGCTCTCTGTTCTCAAAAGTCTCCTCTAGAGAGTCAGTTGTACTTGAGAAATCAGCCAATTTACGAGTTAGCTCTTGCTTTGTCTCTGCTGCAATTTGGTTAGCTCTCTTAGCTATAATAACTATTGACTCATAGATATTTCCAGTTTGTGACTCTAGATCTATTATTGAGCGAGTAATAGTGTTTGTAGGGATATTGCTTTTCTTAATTTCCATCGTTAGACTCTGTATTAACTATTTTATCGTTTTTTATTTTATTCTTCTTTCTTTTCGTCTTTTTATCCTTAGCGTCCTTCTTAGGTTTGTCTTTCGACTCATCAGTAGTAGCTGTCTCTTTAAATTGATCGATATATTTTTTTGCTGTTAGCATCATTTTATCGAGCTCCTTTAGATACTCACTCTCTGGATAATCAGATACAAAGGTATAATAAGCATCCATCATATCCAAATATCTGTCTCTTTGTAAGCTTACGTATGATTTTGAAGCGAACAAATAGTTCGATTTTACCACTAAATAGAATAGTTCTTCTTGGTGTTTACTCTCTGGAAACTCTCTACTTGCATTTTTTAGGGCAACAACGGCAGATTTATACTTGCCTATTTTGTAGTATGTCTTAGCGTTTAGGAATGATTTGTCGTGTAATTTTCTTGTAAGCTCACCGATATTCTCCATTAGGGCATCTTTCTTTGCACTATTTGGGTATCTTTCAAGGTACTCTTGAATTGCCATTATAGCTTTAACTGTCTCTGTTTGGTCTCTTGTCGGATCTGGAGATGAGAAATAAAACCCTTTTGCATACATATATTCAGCCTCTTCAAGGAATATGCTGCGTTTGTATTTGTGTCTAAAGTTATTAAATAGAGTTCCACTAGTAGCCATGTCACCAGATTTATACTCACTAGTTGCTGTGTAGTATGCTATTGAATCCTCTCTTGGAGTGCTAGAGTATATGTAACTAATCTCATTGAGTAGAGCTATTGTTTTTGAGTATTTTTCAGCTTCAAAATACTCTAATGCTTTGTCGTATTTTAAGTCTGGGTCTTCACTTTTGAGTATTTTACTATACTCACTACAACTTGATAATAAGCCAACGAGTGAAGTGAATAATATAAATTTTACTAAATTTAGATTCATTATACTTTTTCTTAAGTTTCTTAATATGACAATAATTCTTGCAAAGTTACATAAATTTAACGATTCAATAGGTAGAATTATTATTATTTTGTATTTTTATTTCAGTTTTTTGTAACTTTACTGCGAGAGCATAGGTCTCATATCACATATAACATCTGTTTTATTGGTATGATTATGTTATGTGCGATCACGCAGCGCCGTCTGTGCAGGGCAATTTTCTGCATCAAAAAAAAGAAAAAAGAGGTTTTTGTCATTTTTAGATGCTTTTATCGTCTAATATATAAAACACAATTTAAATTACGACTTAAAACATAACGATAGTGAGATGAAAAAAGCATTCGTTGAAATCATTAAACAGAATGAGAGGATAATTTATAAGATATGTTATATATATACCACTCCTGAGCTCTCAATTGCAGATTTATATCAGGATGTGGTTTGCAATCTTTGGGCTGGTTTTGCGAAGTTTAGACAAGAGTGCTCTGTTTCTACATGGATATATCGAGTGGCGATGAATCCATG
>CAMRBL010000060.1 GCA_947040435.1 uncultured Rikenellaceae bacterium | reverse complement strand
TATTTTCTCCACGAAGAGCCCTTTCAATTAACTGATCTGTCTTAGCATTATATTCATGTGATATAAAACTAAAATTATCGATGTCATCAACACTAACTTTACCACGTGCAACGTCAATCGTAGCTAAAGAGTAACGAATAGGGTCTATACTCATCAAACGAGTCGTACTATTTAGATTAAGAGTGCTGTAAGGAACACCTAGTGTATAGAGTCCATCATTAACCTTTGCACCATCAATCTCCTCAAGGTATATGTGTACACGCTCTATCTCTTCATCATTTAGAATTTTTGTAGTATCAATAGATAGAGCGGACAGGATATTCTCACTATTAGCCAACTTCGTGATTGTCTCTCTATGGTTCTGCTTAATATTAGACTCTTCTAGATGTTCAAGTCTATGAATACGATCCTTTAATATGCGTAAATCATCATATAGCTCACTCTGCATAAATGGAGCAGTCAAATGGGTAACAAGTGTTGCGTAGCTACGACGCTTTGCAATGATACCCTCTCCAATATTATTTATTGTGTATATATAAAAATGTGGCATGTCTCCAACGAGAACATCACTCCAGTCATAGTCAGATAGAGCAACTTGTTTCCCTGGTATAAATTCAAGACTTCCGTGTGTTCCGAAGTGAATAAGTGCATCGGCGTCAAACTCCTCTCGTGTCCACATATATGAGGCAACGTATGGATATGCTGGAGCACCCGCAACACCATGAATAAGTTGCTCCGTATTATCTCCCACAGATGGTAGAGGTTGTGGAAGTATAGTTACATTCCCAAATTGTAAACGAGCAATAGCAATATACTTTTCACCATCCTTCTCAACACCCATATAGTCTCCTGGAGCCTCTCCATATTGCGCTTCCATATCGGCAATAAGTTGAGCTGGTAAAATTTCAGAACTCCACTCCTTGAATTTTTCTACATTTACAAGAGCGGGATTACCATTTTTTAGAAATTCGTCATAAGCACCAAGTGCATAAGGACCGAGAACTGAGCCTTGACGCTGTATCATAGCCTCGAAATCTTTTACATTGTCAGGTAGCCCCGTAAGATCATATCCGTTTGCTTTCAACATTGTTAGTGTGTTGTAAAGAGAGTTCACTCCCTCAATATCCGCAGCTGAAAGTGTACCTTTACCCATACCCTTATAGTAATAGATAGCTACACGCTTTTCGTTATTTTTTTTCGTTTGTAGTGTTGTGAACTTCTCCACCATACTACAAAATTTCTCTGTATGTTCAGGAATAGCATCAAAAATATTCATCCCGTTTCTCTCAAATTGTGCTGCAACGGCAAAAGGAGCAATCGCCCCATCTAGTTCTGGCATTACAATACTCATCGCAGTCATACCTCCAGATGTCATTCCTTGCTTATCAGTCAGCCACTTACTATATAACTCACTCACAGTAACAGGTGCTAAAATCGGAACATTAAGACTCTTCAGTAGCTCAATACCACTATCTCCACCGCCCATAACAAGGCGACCATGTGGGCGATTGATTATAAGACTTGGCTCTACATCAGCTATCATGCCTAGTTTCTTAGAGCCAAAAGAGTTGATTGGATAGACATTGAGACCTCTCTTCTCAAGGGAGTTAATAATCGCTGACATATGCTCCTCATTGGAGTTCTGCATATTTATGTTGCCAGATAACATTACGATGCGAGGTGCACCCTCTTTATATTTACCTGATTTTTCATAGAATCTCTGGTACTCCTCAAATGTAGCGAAAAATTCATCTTCACCTAAATGGAAAAAATAATCCGCAGGAACAGGGTGTGGTTCTGAATACACACCATTGAATAGTACTTTATTATCTACATTTTTACGTAAATAATTAAACATACTTTGGTAGTTCCTAATAGACCCATTATCCATAAGGGCAGAGATATATCCGAGTTCAGATCCACCCAATGAATTGATCTCATCATTATCACTTTCCGTTGAAAATACGGCAACTCCTCTCTCTATTGCTGCTTTTATGGCGTCAAGATGAATTTTAGTCATACTAGCCCCATGTATGCGAACCATGACAATATCATACTTTGCAATATCATCAACCTCATCAAGCCCTACGGTCTCTATCTTCACCCAAGGATTATTGTTAGAACGGATAAATTTCTCAACTGTAAAGTCAGGAAAATTTAGTGTTGCGATCTTTGTTGTTGAGATAAAGTTGCTATATCCAACCCAAAGAAGTAATGTAAAAATAGTCGCAATACTTATATAAATAGCTCTCTTTTTATTCATTATTATTGTTTCTTTATCTACTTAAACAACCACAACTAAAGGGGTGAGATTCTCATAACTCAACCCTTTAGTTGTGGCGTTTTAGCCTATTTATAATTATTTAACCTCTGCGATATTAAAGTAAACCTTCCCCATCTCAGTAGTTGCGAATGATTCAAATTTTACTTTCCAAACTTGAGTCCCATCAGCAGATCTAAACGCATAGACTGGTGACTCAGACCACATAACACCATTAACTGGAGGCATCTGCAACTTAGAGACAACTGCTTTAGATTTAGATACCAATTTTGGTGCTCCACCCATTTGAGGTGTAGAAATAGTAGCATCAAGTAGATATTCTACTCCAGAAATAGACGTTTTGTTAACGTTACCGAACTCTATTTTGTCAGCAAATATAAATACTCCCGCTTGTGCTCCATTTGTAGATGATGTTCCGCCATTAGTTCGTATATTGTAACTATTAATTGCAAAATCCCAATCTTTTCTCGCTGCCCATTTGACATCTACTCCATCTACATCTGTACCTGTACCAATAACAGTTCCTGTCTTTGTAGAGTAATAATGCCACAAAGTTGAGCTTGTTGCATCAACATATACACTCTTCTTTGTAATCCCTGCAATGTTATACTTTACACATCCAGACTCTCCTTTTTCATTTTTATATTGAGTAAACTCTACTTTGTATACACTCTTGCCATCCGCTGAACGAATAGCATAAATTGGAGCCTTTAACCAGGTTGGAGGCATGCCGCTTGCCATAACTGAAACAACTGCGGTAGATTTTGATTCAGTCTTAACTGATTCATCCATTTGCTCCTCAGTAACATCTATATCTGCCACAAATGGCGCAGCGGTAGAGATAGAGCTTATATCTGCATATGCTACATCTTTACCAAATGTATGAACTCCTCCATTTGCATCTACTGAAGATGATGTGCCACTGTTAGTTCTCACCTTAAAACGTTGAATAGCAAAATCCCAATCTGTTCTTGCTGCCCACTTTGCATCATCTATTTTATGCTCCCCTGTGCCAACTACACTATTATCTTTAGCAGATATGTAGTGCCATGTGGTGTAAGAGGTCGCATCAAGATAATCCTTCTCCTTAGAGGGTTGGTCAATGTTAGTATCATCATCCTTAGAACAAGATGTCGCAAACGCAAGTATTGCAATTGATAGTGGTAATAATAATTTTTTCATATTTTTTTTATTTAGTTATTTTATTTGAATGAATAGCTAATACCGACTAAGTATTGACGCCCTGAATTTATATATGTATCGGCTTTAAATCCGAATAAATTATCAACCTTCCCACTAAGTTCAATAGTGTGTTTGTTGATCCTAATAGGCTTTACTAGAGCGACTTTCCATATAGAGTAGCGCTTTGACTCACTACGTTCAATAAGATCTTCACCATTATCGTTTGTTGTAATTGTGTTATACAATCTTGGAGAGTTTAGCGTACCCGACATTTGCAATGAAAATGGACTATTTGCAATCTTTCCATCCCACATCGCTGAAACCGTACCACTATGTTTAACATTACTCTCTAATTGCAGATCTGTCGAGTTATCTTTTGCATCACAGAAACTATAATTTGCCTTCACGGTTAATTTCCTAAATAATATTTGTGACACATTTACATCAAAACCCTTTATTGTAGCACTACTAATATTTTTATAATGCTTCTCCAAACGATTATTCGTTTTGACGTCGAATTGCGTGATCTTATTATTTATATCATTATAGTAAGATGAGACTGACGCGTTAAACAAATTCTTTGTGTACTCCACAGAAAGTGAGGAATATACACCTTTCTCAGCTTCAAGACCTGGATTTCCAACTATCCAAAACATCCCTTGATGATCAAAGTCATAGTACAACTCCTTAATGCTAGGTGCTCTAAATGCACTTCCGATACCACCTCTGAATTTGAAGCCTGACAGTTCATACATTAAAGATAACTTCGGAGTCATTGCTGAGCCAAATTGAGAGTTATATGTGTATCTTGTACCAGCTACTATGTCCAGATTATTTATAAGTTCGTATTCAGCTTGTGCAAAAATATTTGCATCGTCAATCGTTTTTGTCGTCTGATCCTCCCCTAATGTTGTTGTTGAAAAATTACGCTCATGATTATGCTCAAGACCTCCTACAATTTCCCACTTTTTATTAGGCGCAAAAGAGTTAAAAACTCGCGTTGAGACATACGATGCATCATCAGTTTTATCTTTTTCATCATTTAATTTTTCAAGTATATTAAAATTAAAATACTTATTGAAATTAAAACTAATACGTAGGTCATTGCGCTTATCTAATGATTTGACTCCTCCACTGGCACCTACGTTTAAATTTTGAGTAAACGAATGAATTGGATTCATTGTAATATTTTCTGGATTGAACGTTTCATGACTAAAATACCTCCCTGTCAATGTAACATCAACTCTTTCAATAGGTTTGTATTTCACTTTTAGATTAGCACCATAATCTGCATAAGGAGATGCTGAGTTTCCTCCGCCCATATCAAACCCATTAGATGAGTGTCTGAATCCACTCACATTTGACTGAACTTTTTTATGATTCATTCCCACATTAGCTCCAAATCTTAACGTATTATTTGTCTCTCCAACTATACTAGTTCCCGCTTCAAATTTATGTTGTGGCTCTTTAGTTATAAAATTAATCACGGCACCAACTGCATTCGAACCATAAAGTGCAGATGCAGCGCCATTTATCATCTCAATTTTCTTGATATTATTTACATCTATCTGATTAAGATTAATATTCCCACTTGCACCCTCAGAAACCATTCTCTCTCCATCAACAAGGAAGAGTATATAGCGACTACTAAGTCCTTTTATTCTCAAGTTCGCTCCCATAGCATTTTGACTGCCTATAATTCCGGGCACGTTATCCATTAGAGACTCTAATACTGTTGTTGAGGCTGCTTTACGTATAGATTGATCATTAATTACAGTTGTAAGGATTGGGGTATCAGACAAACGCCTCTCTGTTCTTGTTCCAGTTACAACAACTTCGTCTAACATTAAATTATCTCTTAACGAAAAGTTTATGGTTGTATCACTTTGAAGGTCGATAACTTTTGTTTGCTGATGGAATGTACTGTAATACATTGTTGTTAAAACAACCTCTCCTGCAGGAGCGTTTTTAATAGTGTATTCTCCTTTTTTGTTTGTCTGTTCGCCCGCATTGCCATTTACAATGTATACACCTAAAAGAGGCTTATTGGTAATAGAGTCGGATACGACACCTTTTATTGTATATGTTCTGTTTTGCGCGTGAGAGGTGATTGCCACAAAACAGAACATTAAAAAAGAGTATAAAAATAACTGTGTTTTCATCTACGTTGTAATTGTATTTAATTATGACGCAAAGTTATCGTGTATCACAATGGCATACAATCGCTGCTTTTAGGTATATAAACGAGTTTTCGATACCTAAAATAGATGAAATAGTGTTTTTAACCTGTTAGCGTCTCCGCGAGACCATCTTGTGGAATAGCAAATTTTTTCCGCTCACAAAGTTTATTAATATTTAACTTTTGATAATATTCACTCCAAAACTCATCCCGATTTAAATCTAGTACAGAAATGATGGAGTTTAAGTAGAACGAAGATTATAATATTTTACAATTAAAACTAAAAGATGAAGGTTCGTCAATTAGTACCTTAAGATATACTAAAGGTACAATAGCTATTACGCCAGAGGTGGCTGATGACGAGTCAGTCATATCTGAATTTAAACGCCATGATAATTACATATTCAATGGACTGAAGGGAATTTAGCTGAAATTGGAGTACCAAAAGTTAATGAAGCTCACTAAAATAGTTTGAAATACACAATCAAATCGACTGGCAAAAGAACCTACAACACTTATAAAAACAGTTGTAATTCCAATTTTGCGAACCAACAGACATAAACTATTATTAAAAAATCAACTAAAGTTTTCTAGGTTCCAGCATCTCTTTGGGCATCCCTCCAGTATATATCTTCAAATCTTTTATATAAAATAAGCCATCAAAAATATTCAACCATTTTCCCGTTTTTTTTGCGAATTAAAGAGGCTTCAAATGATACATTCCTATAGCCATCTTGGAAGCGTAAGTCCTCAAAATCAATAAAGGCATAAGGACTATTATTTGCTGCATCTGAGATTGTATTCTCCAATTTGCCTGGAGGATAGAAATTCTCGATACTTTGGTTTAGAGATGTGAAAGCAATAGAGTATAATTCATCTCCAAAATGATTATGAAGATTCTCCCCTAATAACCAGTAATAGTAATAGTCAAAAATTACCAGGTCTATATTCCGTTTGTGAAATATCCTTTGCTCCATGAAAATTAGCGACCCAAATAATAATTTTCTCATCTGGAAATTGATTCATATACCACATAACATTCTCTGCCATCTGAGTGTCTCGCATTTGATTTGCGGCAGGAGGTATATACCCTGAATCTTTACGATTCCAAATTTCTGATGATGCACGATCAAAAACTTCATCTACATTTCTTAACCACTGCTTGACAGCTTCTATATGCGCTGAAGTCCCATTCATTTCAATAATATAATCAATTTGATTGCGAATATCATTAGCCATACTCATATACTCTTTCTGTTCAGATAGAGTAGCTGAATTAAAAATCATATAGTGTAGTTGCTTCATTCGACTCCAGTTAAAGTTAAACTTCTCCCCAGTTGAATAACTGTCAATTATATTTTCAGCTACATCAAAATCATAAGCTCTAAGATGAGTATCCATACCAAAAGCTTTAATCTCTCTGTTCTCAATCATCTCTGCAAACGGTTTAAAACCATCATGCTCAAAATATGATGGTATATACATATTTTTAATATCCCAATCACTAATTATATTGTGAAGTTGAGGGTCATTGTATGCATACCAGCACAACAGTGGTGCGACTTCAAGAGCGACTGTATTAAAACCGTATTTCTGCAACTCTTGGATTAACTCTACTTTAACTTTAGTCGAAGTTTCATCAACATGAAACTGCTCTCCTAAAATTATAACTCTTTTATCTTTTACTATGTTTTCTAAAAAAGAGAAATCTATACTATCGTTTAGAAAGATTGCATTTGATACAATATTACTCTCCGCAGATATATTATTATTCCATTTATGCACCTCTTTTGGTACATAACTACTCTCTTTGCAACCTGCTAAATATATTAACGTGGTTAACAGATAAAATAATTTGATTTTCATAATACATTGATCTATTTTAATTCAATAAAAACAAATTCATCTAATTATATTTCTGCGTATCTTTAGTTATACCTGTCAGTAGCACTAAACAATACCGTCAAGCCAACCAGAACCCTTGCTCCATGATACAATACGACCTCCTTACCATTTGTACCTCGCCAAACGAAAGTGTACCAACATAGCCTTGCGATTTATTATGCAAGTTAGTAATTTTACTAAAATTCACTCGTATATCTTCTAAATAATTTAGTATGAATAACTAGCTTCTCTCTTTATTTCTCATGTAGAACAAGTATCGGTTTCCAACTCTTCCCGCTATCGCCACTTTCAAAAACACCTTTACGAGCAAATACTCTAACGTAATTGTTGTCTGAAGGGTTGGTTTTGATTGCATACACACTACCAAAGTTTAGCTCTTCGTTCATCGACTTCCATAGCACTTGGTATCTTTCACTTCGGTATAGTGTCGTTCCAGAAGATGGGATCACGAAATGGCGCTCAGAGAAGAAATAGCTGAATTTAGCAATAGTCCAATCCATTGCAAAATATGCTTTTCCCGATGGAATTTCGTATACAAGATGATTTAGGACAGTTCCGTTATTATAAGTTGTGTATAGTCCCTTTGTGGAGGATATATACAGTACTCCAAGCATCCTACCAAAGTGAATTCCTGTGAATTTGATATTTGGGACACCTATTGTTGTCTTAAATTTAGCTCCGTCATGACTGATCCAAATTTCACCTAAATTATTGTCTTCATTATAAGATATAATGCCACGTGATTTAGTATAATGTGCGTTGTATATAACTTCGGTTATACTTACTCCCTCCATACCATCTTCTGCAATCCATGTTTTACCGCCATCTCTAGAGATAAATAGACCTGCCTTTTCACTTCCAGCTGTAATTTCATCTGGATTATCTGGATTAACAGCGAGGATTTCACCACAAATATAGTTGCGATATGCAATAGGGAAATCGCCATGGACCAATTTCCAGCTATTTCCCATATCTTCACTTAAATATATCCCGCTTTTAGAGCTTCCCGAGGCAGCAATTAATAAATTACCTCTGGTTTGAACAATAGAGCGTACCTTTGATATGCCATTTGGTAGTTTAATCTGCTTTTGGCTGTACCCTCCTTTGCCATCTCCTAAAAGTAAATCCAAGCCGTTGTCATATCGAACGGCAACATTTGTTGAGGCTGTATCCAATAGTGAATACCCCGTAATGGTTAGATCAACACTCTCCTCCTGAGGCTGAATCTCACACTCCTCAACATTCTCATCGTCCGTTAGTCGTAAATCAACATCTGCAATAGAGCCCGAGAATACCTTATTAGAGGCCTCTGGTGTGGAGATGTAAGTTATTCCAACATATAACTCTTTATCTGCTTTTAGCTGTCGTTGTAGTCCAGCTTGCCAGTTCTTGCCATCTGCAGATGAGTAGGTTGTGAACCTCATCCCTTTGCGTACTACTTTTAACCAGCGGTGAGATCTATTCATTGAGAAAAAGCTCATCCTGGTTGTTGCTAAATCGTCATAGTTTGCAGTTGATCGTAGACCATTTGATGCCGTTTGGTATATACCGACATCGCTCCCTGTAATAGGTGCAAGACTCTGTTTTGCAATCAGACCAATCCAATGTGTTCCCATGTTAGGCGCATCTGTAAAGTCTACAACTCTACCAGTCAACTCAAAGTCACCCTTAATGACCTTGTAGACTTGATACTCTCCCTCTCCTACAAAATCAAACTGTCCATTGTTATAGGACATTTTATGTGCAAGTCCCGCTTCGCCAAGGTTCTTATACTTCCATTCGGTAGAGTAGCTACTAGAGTCCGTCAACGTCGTTTTCTCAGAGTCAACCGTATGGTTTTTATCATATGTTACTCTACACCAAAAACGATTCTCTCCACTAAATGGAAATACCCTCAACTCATAAGGCGCATCCGTTACCTTACCAAGCTCTTTTTTACCATTGTAGAAAACAACATTATTGATTTCAGAGTTGGTAAGTACTCCTTGTAGGTATTTTTCGTTATTTCTGTCTATTACATTTAATGTTACTGCGGGGATCTCATCTTCGCAAACATATGATAGGTCACTTTTGGATAGAGGTCGTAGTTCAAAACGGTCTGATTCCCAATCTAAACTTAGGTTCATCGAGGACTTCTTTGGGCTATTTTTAAAGTACGCAACCTCTATTGGGGTGTAACCTTTTTTCAGGAATACACTGACCCTACGCTCTGCATTACTGTGTATTCCATCATTGTCAATTATTAAATCTCCCACTAAAGATAGACGACTACCATCACAAGACTTTAGGACAAAAGTATAGGCTCCTGTTTCGGGAACATTTAGGAATCCGTTAAATGTAAGTCCAAACTTAGAGTTGCGCTCGCCAATAACAGATATATCAAATGGATTTGATATATCTGTTATTGGCGAGCGCAACTCTAAGT
>CAMRBL010000059.1 GCA_947040435.1 uncultured Rikenellaceae bacterium | reverse complement strand
CTTTAACAACGCTAATGTAATGAATAATCAATAGTGGTGTGAGTAAAGTTGAAAAAGCATTCGTTTTTATTGGTTTGCCATTAAAATTAACACCATAAAATTTTGAAAAATATTCTGATGAGAGATCACACTCCAAAGCACACATAAACATCTCTATATAGTCATATTTACTGTCTTTGGTTGTAATTACAATAGCTTGTTCATCACTTAGCCACTCAGCACCTATATAATAGCTTGCGCACAATTTATTGGGGCATATACCCAAATACTTAGGTGTGCCCTCATATGGAGTATCGCAAAACTCTATACCTAAACTTCGAATATACTCCTTATCATTGGAGCAAAATGGAGCATGTTCTTTAAGCGTAATAGGATTTTGTGGTTTATAATCTATGCTTTGTTGATGAATAGGCTCTTCCATTCCATTTCTTGTTTTCTTAAATCTTTAATACTAATTGATAATATCCCATCTTTTTCGTACTCCCTTAAAAGAGGTATTATCTCATATTCTAACTTCATTTTTAGTTTATCAATAGTCTCTGCCATAAAATAACTATGCCCAACCATTAAATCTTCAGCATCTAACTCGGGAGATTTTTTAGTTGTAATTAGAGTGTTTATCATACCAAAAAGTTCTATTGCAATATCTTTTGTGTCGTCGAGTATGTCTTTACCCAGATAAAACGATTCTACAGCACTTTTGTCAGCCTTTAAAGTATAGAATGCGAAACGCCTGCGCACAGCATAGTCAATGTGCCCCACGCTTCTATCTGTTGTATTCATTGTGCCAATGATATATAGATTTGATGGCACTGTAAAGTCAGCTTTATTAGAATACGTTAGTTTCATTGGTATCATGTGTGCGCCACCTTGTCTTTTATCGCTCTCTAAAAGGGTTATTAGTTCTCCGAATATCTTAGAGATATTACCTCTATTTATTTCGTCAATAATGAGAACATAATTTTGTTGCTTTTCCTTAACTGTCTTATCGTCATATGGTTTTATAGTAAATATTTCTGTGAGATATTTACATATGCCTGTAATGTACGATTGATTGTACCCCTTAATAGCATTATTTTTATGATGCTCTTTTATACTATTTATATTTACAGGAAAAAAACGCCCTTCCTCTGTTTGACTTTTACTAGATCTCACGCTAAAAGTTCGACCTCCTCTATACGATAGGGAGAACTCGACACCAGTGGTCGTTTTTAATGTTAAAGTCTCTTCAGAACATTTTTCCTTCAATTTCTCAATAGCATTCTCAATATCTGTCATACTGTCTTTCTCTTCAGCATGACTACAAGCAATCTTAAATATCCCGTCTTTAACACTATACGAAACATTTCCATCTACTACTTCTGGTCTTAAACCCTCAACAAAATCTTCATAGTCCATAGATTGATGAAACGTAGTGAAGAATATTCTTTTTGCATCAACTAACTCTTGGTATCTTTCCATAATCTTCTCATGGCTTGTTGAATTATAGCTTTCATCTATTATGGATAGAGCGAGTGCTGCGGTACTATAGGTCTTTCCAGTCCCTGGTGCTCCTTGCAATATTATCTGCTTCTTCTCAAAAAGTATATCTTTTATTGTATTAAGGTCTTTCATATTTTTACTTGAATTTACATCTCTTATTATATCAATCAGAGTCTTTCCTGATATATGTTCTCTTATCTGCCATGGGTACGTTATCATATTCATGTAATCCATGCAATCCAAATGTTTCTTGAAAAATTGCAGAGTTTCATAACTACATCTAAACCAATTCCAACTATGAGTAGGAACATCATCATCAACTATATTCCTAAGACCATTTAACAACTCTTTAAGGTGGTCATCACTTACGATTGTAGTAAGTAATTTTGGCTGTAATGACGCCACCATTCTATGAGTTGATGCTTTCTTATTTTGGGTCGTACATTTTCTCAATTCACTTTTTAAAGACTCATAGCACTCCCAGTTTGGATTGTTTTGGTCTTCTGCAATTTCTTTTAATAATTCTGATATTGATGACCAATTATCCTTTATCCTTTGTTTTTCCTCATTTGTAAAATAACCTTGTTGAAGAGATGAAACACATTGATCATTAGATCGCTCAAAAAACTCATAAAATACATCTTTGTCCCATTCACTCCAATCTTCCCCAGATGAAGCCTCTTCGATAAATTTAGGAACAAAGTATCTGTAGTTATCTCTCCCTTTATCCCACGGTTCGATACAATTAAGTAATTCTACAACTTTCATAATATTTTATTTATTTACACTCTGTGCCTGATTATAAGTAGCCTCAAAAACGTACTACTGAACCCACTGCTTGAATGATGGATTATTGTGGAAGTTCTAAAATAATCCCATTGTACGTCATCAAGCTAAATCACACTAGTACAGCCTTGCGGTTTAGTTGTGCAATTTAGTAATTTTATGGGAATTAATTAGTCTATTTTCGAGAGATGTTAATTTAATATTACGTCTAAGCTCGAGAATCTGTACACCCCACCCAAAATACACATCCGCAGGAGTTAAATTCTTTAATAATTTGTGATATCTGCAATTATTGTAATACTACACCCATTCTCCGCAACCACCCAGCAAAGTGCCCCTCTCACTTTACTAATTCTAGCTTATGTAGCTTCTAGAGTACTGCTTATTGGTTTTTTTCTATGATTATATTGATCTTTGTTAGAAGCTTTTTATTCATTCTGACATCATCAATATTAGAGTATAAATGTGATTAACCAGGCATATTAAATTTAAAATATAGTCGTTTCATAATCTACGGTGTAGTTACTACAATGTCGTCAATTTTAAATTCGAAAACATATTCATTTTTCACATCCTCTATGATTATAGGAAATAGTATGCGTACAGTTTTGCCTATGTATGGGACCTTTGTAACAGAAACATTTTTTGCATCAATAGAAAACGTAAATAGATTATTGGCTCTCCATCCCCCATACTGTCCAGAAGCGTAGTATATATTATCAGTCGGTTGAATAATATCACTCAATGAGGCTCCTTTAGGGATTATACTTGCAGGCTGAGAACTATTCCTGTCAATATACTTCACCCCTGCATGCATTACTCACCCTACTTGTCCCAGCGTATTTATATAGGTAACTTCGTCCCAAGGGATTTTTATCGAATAGATAGATTTATTTTTAAGTTCAAAAGAGAATTGAGAGCTGCCCACAAGCCACGATATGTCAATGTAGTCATCTTCGTACTTGTAATTCGTTTTCCCCTCTATATCAAGAGAAACAATTTTAGTCTCGCCATATTGCTTTTTAGCATCGGCAGGAGCTTCGACATTAGATAGACCTACATTGTAAATTATACGAGGTCCGAAACACGATGAGAATATCATCAAAGAACAAATTGAAAATAAAAGTTTTTTCATATCACCAAATATTAAGTTAAACATTAATTATAATACAAAGGTGATATGTATGTGTGCGGTCTATCTGCATACTACTAAAAATATGCAAAAAAATAGAGCTGAGAAAAACTCTCAACTCCATTTGTACTATTTATAGTAGTCCTATGCTACTGCATTAAGATTGATTCTATCCAAAATATCGATTATTTCGCTAGCCTTACTCTCGCCAAATACACCAAAGACGCCTCCTAAATGGAATCTTGTAAAAGGTGGTTCGAATAGTTTTGATTTATCTACAACTCCATCTTTGGTTAAAAAATCAATAATCTGAGTTATAAACTGATTCTGATTTGCGGTCAAGTTTCCAACTTTCAAAAATTCAGAGAAAGCCTCATCCGCAGCATTACGATTAAGACCAACAATTGACCGAATAAAATGCCCAAGTGGTTTATCTCCATATGCTTTCACAAAATCCTCTTTTGTACCCCTCTCTTTACCATCAAAGAGTATCTTTTCGAGCATCTCAATCTCACTCTGGTTAATAGGTATATTTTGCTTTAACTTTTGAATAACCACAGCATCTTCATTCTCTCTGATATATGTTTCAACACGCTGTTTGTAGCTCTCCGAAGCGACATATGTAGGCATAACATCAGCTGTTACAGAAAAGAGTATTTCATCTTCAAGATGCGTATAAACTATTTTACGTTTTTCTTTCTCTATCAGTCTAATCAATGAGCGTATGTCACTACGCACCTTTTCGAGTAACACAACATTGACTTGCTCACTCCAAAAATGCTCACTTACAATCATGCGCAATGTCTCCTCTCTCTGTTTTACAACAGGAATACGCAGCTCTTTTAATAGCGTCTTACCCAATACTTTAACTTTACTTTCATACTTCTCTGAAGGCTCATTTCCATCAGTTATAGCAAGCATAAACTTTAACATCATAAGGTCAAAACTTCTTGCAACCTCATCTTTATCCATTGGTTCAGCAAGATGAGTGATTTTATCGTACAAATCCGAAGTATCTGCAAGCGACAGCGAGTTCCATTTATCTCTTACACTAAACTTATCCACGATATCAAGAACGTCTTTAACAACAAAGCTATTACGATTAAGATTCAAGACAGCACTATGAGCCTTATCTAACAATGACACTCTAAATGCTTTAAGTTTCTCATTATTTTCAGGTATATAATCAGCATTAAGAGCTACAGCTAGCGATATTTGACACTCTAAAGTTCTTTGTGCAACACTTTTAGGTGCTCGATTTTCAAATCCATCTGGATTAACATCAAAAAACTCAAAGTTTCCACAATAATCAAAAATTAAAAACTCTTTCTTGTCTTTTGATTTATCATCATCGTCTTCAGCTATACCAAATATCTCTTTGCATAAACGAGTACCACGACCTATCATCTGCCAAAATTTCGAAGACGAGCGCACTACCTTAAAGAAAACAAGATTAAGTATCTCTGGAACATCTATACCCGTGTCAAGCATATCAACCGATATGGCTATCTGAGGCATTTTGACTGCTGTACTGAAATCCTCTAGCAAACTTTGAGCATAATCCTCGTAGTTGTCTATAACACGAGCAAACGTACCACCTAATTGAGGATAGAGCTTATTAAATCGCTCTGCAATATAAATTGCGTGGTTATGGTTTTTTGCAAAAATAATAGTTTTACCCAGCTTGTCGCCACCTTCTATTTTAAGACCATCGGTCATAAGCTGATTCAGTACCAAATCAACTGTATTTTGATTAAACACAAACTTGTTGAGTTGTGATGAATCTATCTCATCAGGCATCTCACCAGTCATCTCATCTAAAAAATCATCCTCGTAACGCTCCTTATCCTCCTTGGACAATTCATCATACTTAATGCCATCTCGCAAGAACTTAGTCGATACTGAAACACGTTTAGGCGGAACTAGCCACCCATCTTTCACAGCTTCATCAAGCTCATAGTAGTCCGTAGGGTTGTGATTCTCTAAATCAAATATATCATAAGTATTCTTATCAATATCAGATTTAGGTGTAGCAGTTAGCCCTATTAATAGTGAATCGAAATATCGGAATATTGCCTGATATTTTTGATAAATAGAGCGGTGTGCCTCGTCAATAATAATCAAGTCAAAATGCGATGGAGAGTAGACCAATAGGTCATTTACCCTTTCGCTATCGATCTTATTCATCATTGTTGGATAAGTAGAGAATATCATTCTTTCATTCTCTATATTAACCTTCTCTTTGGTTATATCGATACACGAAAGAGATGGCAATAGCTTTGTGAAATTATTTTTTGCTTGAATCACAAGGGCATTTCTATCAGCAAGGAACAACACTCTACGAGCCCATTTCTGCTTCATCATCATATCTACAATCGATATTGCAGTACGTGTTTTACCTGTACCCGTAGCCATTACTAGCAGAGCTTTGCGATGAGCCGACTCAAATGTCTCAGCAACTCGTTTAATAGCTCGCTCCTGATATGGTCTATCCGTGATACTCTTGTTTATCTCATACTCTGAAAGTAGCTCTCTATTACGTTTTTTGATTGCCCACTCCAGTTCATCTTTGGTTTGAAACCCCGAAACTTTGCGAGGAGGATAAAACGCATCATCCCACACCCAAGTCTTATAACCATTGGTGTAGAATATAATAGGACGACGACCATACATTTGCTCTAAGCAATCAGCATACAGTTTGGCTTGTTGTTGTCCTTTACGAGGGTCGTGTAGAGTATTTTTCGCCTCAACGACTGCCAACGGCAACCCATTATCTCCCCAAAGCACATAATCAACATACCCTATACCTGAGTTAGATAGCATTCCTTTCACCTCAAACTCCCTGCAATTAGGTTGGTCAATATTCCAATCAAGTTCACGTAGCATAACATCAATAAGCACCCTACGAGTCTCAGACTCTGTTGTTGGGCATACGACAAATGGCTCTGGTGATTTTGTTTGATTCGCTTCCTTTATTTGTGCAATCTGCTCTCTAAGCCTTTCAAGTTCACTCTCCTTTATTTTTAGAACATTCTCCGCTTCTGCCTTGATCTGCTCTATATTTCCATGTAATGCCTTGACCGTTGCTGTGCTCTCCCCCGAACCATCACCAGATGGTATTATTGAGCCATCAAAGGCAAAAGGTAGCTTCTCTAAACTATCTACATATGTATAGTATATCCATTTAGTAAACTCAAATAGATTTTGAATAGAGATATAGGCGTAGCGCATAGAGACTTCCACCTTATTGTGAACAGCTTGATTCCCATTCTTGCGAATGAGGGTCATTCCATCAATTAAGTTTCCAGCCGATGATAGGAGTATTTTAAAACTCTCATTGTACATCAAAGCCTCAAGACTCTTCTTATCGGTATCTACGTGGGAAAGAGATGAATCGTATTTATATATCCACCTCACAAGCTCCTCCATCGTTATACGGGCATATATTACCGAAGTCCGAGGTTTACTTTTTACATTAACCTCGGCCTCAACCGCTAGTTTGAAGTACTCTTCAAACCTATCTTTTAGGAAATCAAAATTGCTATTCATAGGCTTAATTACATCTACGTTTTATCAAAATTACTGTATTTTATTCTAGTACACAAATAAAAAGTCTGTTTAAGCGTGATATTCAGGGTTAAACATATCTTGCATCAATTTTTGGAATAGGTCTTCTGACTCTTTTATTGCCTTTCGCACTTGCTCTTTTTGTTGCTCTATTATCTCTATTCTTTCGGCAAATTTGTTTTGAAGTACAATAGGGGGTGCTATAATTCGAATACTTCGGACAGCTTCTTTAGTAATAGTTTTTGTCACAGCACCTTTTATGTGTTTTGCTATTTCATTTTGTCCATAATCGGATTGAAGCAACCTACATACATATAGATAATTAGCCCTTGTATTATTTAATCTTAATAAAAATGCATTCATCCCCAAAGATACTGGTTTGTTTAATATAGGCATTAAATAAACTTTTCCAGCACTACCTATTTTATTTATTATTATTTCATTGCCATAAACTTTTGTTTTTGACAAGAATTCATATGCTTTTTCATCTATGTATATGCAATTATCATTAAAATTAGATTTTGCTAAATCTGTAGTTCGAACCATTAATGCATAGTTAGGTTCAGTAAGTAATTTTACATTAGCATGTAAAGTTACATAACTTCCATTAGCATGATAATCTGTCAATACCGTAATTACATGACCTAAAGTAATTCTTTCCCACCCTTTAGGATTAGTTACAGGGTCGCCAAACATATCATAAAATACCGACTCGGCAAGTTTATCAAGTTCCGTAAGCTGACGTTTGCGCATTGCCACCAACTCACTTGCCTTATCCAAAATCCCTGCAATCTCTTGTTGCTTATCTAAATTAGTAATGCGTATAGTAAAATTAGAAAACGATGTTTTATTTATTATTGGAACAATTGGAGCATTTGCAATACTTCGCAACCTATCCCTATTACTTAGCAAAGAATAAGCTAAAAACTTAGAATCAATGTCTGTATTTGGTATGATTGTATTAATCTGTTGATTGGAAATACATTCAGATGTTGCTATACCTATTTTGCCAATTGTACCTATACAAGTGACCATAACCGCTTTTTCGGGTAACACTCTAGCTCCTTTTAATGCAGATAATGACACCTTAGTTTCTGCATCTAACATAACTTTTACATCTTCATTAAAATCACTAGGTTTGTAAAATGAGACATCTTTTGACGCATAATTACGAACAACAGATGTCTTTGGTGTATTTCCCGTTACGACACTACCTATATTTCCCAGTCTTACAGTTTTCCACGCACTATTCATCTTTATCTCCTTTCGTAAGCATAGCCTTCAATGTTGCAGTAAGTGCAGTTATCTCCTTATCCATTGTCGACAAACGATCAATGATAACACTCGGTGTATCATACTCCTTTTGTTCATAGACAACCTCTTTATACTTATTGATAGACAAATCGTAACTATTACCACGAATTTCATCTACGGGAACCATAAACGATTGATCTAGGCGTGTACGTCCCACTTCGCCAGTTAAATTACTAAAACGAGATACAATATCCGATATGTCATTGTCTTCGATTGGTGTGCGCTTATCGTTCAGCGTAAAACCGTCGGCTTTCATGTCGTAGAACCATACATTATCAGTTCCACCGCTATCAGTCTTAGTAAATATTAGAACTGCTGTACTTACTCCTGCATAGGGTTTAAAAATACCGCTTGGCATAGAGATAATAGCCTCTAGTTTGTGGTCGTCAACTATGATTTTGCGAATGCCTTTTGCTGCCTTATCCGCTCCAAAGAGAACGCCATCGGGAACAATAACGGCACATCTACCACCAATCTTCATGATACGAAGCATTAAAGCCAAAAATAGCAGTTCTGTTTTCTTGGTCTTGATAACATTACTTAGGCTTTTAGCAACTGAGCTAGAATCCAAAGATCCAGTAAATGGTGGGTTCGCCAGAATCAATGAGTATTTATCTGCTACCGTATAATCCTCCTCTAAAGAGCTTTGCTCATATAGATCAGGGCTTTCAACACCGTGAAGTATCAGGTTCATAGCTGCGATACCGATCATCATATCGTCATATTCGCAACCGTTAAACATCTTATTAGAGTAGAACTTATTGAACTCTGCATCCATAAAGCTATCGCTGTGATGTTCCTTGAGATACTCACTTGCTGCAACTAGGAATCCAGCCGTACCACAAGCAGGGTCGCAAATTGTATCTTCTGGAGTTGGACGCATAAGCTCCGCCATCATCTTTGCAATGTGGCGAGGTGTTCTAAACTGTCCATTTGTACCAGCAGTAGCAATCTTAGAGAGCATATATTCGTAAACATCACCTTTTGTGTCGGTGTCGTCCATCTTAATGGCCTCAATCATCGTAACAACCTGCTCAAAAACCTTGGCGTTAGGAATAGCTAAATAAGCATTTTTCATATACTTGCCAAATGTAGAGTCCTCATTGCCAAGCGCTTTGATAAAATCAAAAACATCTGTACGAACAAGCTTAAACATCTCCTCTGCTTCTAGGTCCTTAAAGTTACTCCAACGAAGTTTTTGTTGATCCTCCGTATCATCAAAGATAGGAGACTCAATGGCACTCTTCAGTATTCTTGCTTTGCTCTCCTTTGCAGTGTGCAGCTCGTCAAGTCGCTTAATAAAAAGCATATATGTTATCTGCTTGATTACCTCTAATGGGTTACTAACTCCGCCTGAGTGAAAACGATCCCATAGGGTATCAATCTTGCTCTTTATTTCTCCTACTATCATATGTCGTATTTTATTATTATTCTGTTACAAAGGTAATGGTTTTTGTGCGATCTATCTGCACAATTAGTCTATTATTTCAAAGTTATGTTTCATTACAAAAAAAGCATAAGTATCCTTTGTTCTTTCTTGTGTATTGCATTACCTCACCTTCAAACACGTATGTAATAATATCATTTTGAATAGTGATATTTAATGCTCCTAACTTTAGTATGTATTGCTTTAATACTATCCGCATCTCTAGGCAGACTTTTACACCAATATAGTATATTCAGCAATTCAAATACAGTACTACGAAGTA
>CAMRBL010000058.1 GCA_947040435.1 uncultured Rikenellaceae bacterium | reverse complement strand
TACACGTACTGACACACTCTTTCCCTACACGACGCTCTTCCGATCTTTTTTATTATCATCGGGTTCATATACTAATCCATACACTTGATTAAATTTCTCGGCTGTCTCCTCTAGTGTTTTTTCTCGTGTAAAATGGTTGTCTGTTACTATAATATTGCTTATTCTATCTAGTCCAAAAGTGCGAAACTCTTTTATCCTTTCAACATAAGCGAACAGATACCACATACCATCAAACTCTTTAAGCAGATATGGCAAGGCTGTATAATCTTTTGTCTCCTTAGTTTGGTAGTTAAGGTGAGCAAATTGAATAATTATTTGTTTCTGCATAGCTTGTAACAAACAACCTATATTTTCTACCCCTTTAGCTTGTGGAGAGGGTGAAATAGAGAGATATTGTAGTGTTCTCTTGCTATCCTTTATGGTTGCTAGTACAAGATCGCTACTCTCTGCCAATGCAATAAAGTATAATAGCTTATCCAACTCTAAAACAGTATCTTTTTGGACAAAGTAACCACCTTTTTCGCTATCGTACTCAATCCCAATATCATAATTACTCCTAATATTAGCAAGGTCTCTTTGTAGTGTTCTCTCTACCACCTGTGTATCATTATGGCTCATAACCCTAAGCAGAGTATGTTTGCTTGGGTAGTCACCTCTTAAAATACGCTTGATGATAAGGTAGTTTCTTCTTATGGTGTTTTTGGTTGGCATAGATAAATTGCGTAAGTATTTGATTATTTTTCTTTGAACTGCTTAGGGATTAAATCATTTAATGATTTAATCATCTTATCTACAATATCGTTATCTTTAGAGTTCTTCCCAAGCAGTAACACACAGGTTTCGTTAATAGCTTTCTTTAGCTTCTCACTCTCAGCTTTACCTAGTGTTTTCTTCTTCCCCTCCTCCTTCTTCCTCTCCTCCTTGTCCTTAGGATCGTAAGTAGATAAATCAGTATTTACACCACTCGTTGTTGTTCCTGTTATTCGTGCTATAAATTCGTTCCTTCCCTTGTGTGTTCTTTTGGCAGGCTCAATTCCAGCAGCATCAATCAATGATTTTAAAATGACATTTCTAATCCAACCGTCATATATGTTTTCACCTTTTGTTTGTGATGTTGTTCCTATTCTCTTAAAATGATCTAACAATTCCTGTGATTTAGCTTTAATTAGATCTCTCCAATCATCAATTTCGATATATCCACAGCTATTTTCTTCTGTCTTATCTAATGTATTAACAATTTCATTGAGTCTGTTGTTATATGCTCGTTTCAATGTTTTGTTCCCATTGTTATCAATATCTGATATACAATCTATATTTCCAATCACAGAAGATAAAATATTTTCAATAAAACTTTTATCTTGGAATAATTCCAACAAAATACGATTATCTATTATTTCTATTTTATGAGGGTATTCATTTCCATATCTTATAGTAAGATAATGTTTCTTTGCATTAATATAATCTGCCTCACTTTCGTCAACATACATATAAGCATTACCCTCATTTTTTTTAGACGGTGGAAAATGAAATTCGCCACAATGTTTAAAAGCTTCTATATCTATGTCTCTAATAGCACTAATATTTATCATTACATTTCCGTTCATAATCGGAACTTTCACACCAGCATGACATAATTGCTTTTTTCTCTCCATTTCCTTTATTACCTCTTTTTCAGCTTCTTCTTTTTCATCAAAATAAAATACTTTATTGTTGTTAGTGTAATATTGTATTATTTTAGAAAACTCTTTACTTTGTTGTTGCTCATATTCGTTTAATTCCCATTCATGCTCATCATCAAATATACTGCAAATTATATCAGTCGAAATTTCCGTTATTAACAAAAATTCTTCAATATATCGTCTATTTACTAAACTATTAACATTAGAAGATTGGTTTGTCTTCCCCTCTATTGTGTTATTTTGGAGTTCACTCATAATATTTTATTTGTTAAAATCATTCAATATAATTATCAAAGATAACATTATTATCTAAGTTACTACAAAATCAATAAGTTAGTTTGAGAAGAATGCATGACTTTGAAGAGTAAAAGCGTTCTCCTCTTTCGACACTCGGATATATCGCATAAAACTTGATTCGGTACTATGCCCTGTAATTTGCATTATCGCAAGGCTCGGTATTCCTGCTCTATAAGCGTTGGTAGCAAAACTTCTTCTTGCTGTGTGGCTTGTGACCATATTACACTTTTCGTATGTCACCTCGTCGCGCTCACCGCCAGTTGTTTCGATGATAGATATTAAATCTGTAATTTCAGCCAATCGACACAATTTTTTCAATATCCTATTGGTGCTTTGATTACATTGCACCTTTGGGGGTTGATTACCATGTCGGTGTAATATCTCCTCGACTTTAGGATGCATAGGAATAACCACAAGCGCACTTGTCTTTTGAGTTACGATGGTTATTATCTTTTTTTCAAAGTTTAAATGGCGTTGGGCTAAGCGTGATATATCTGAATATCGTAAACCTGTATAACTTGCTATAATAAAATTATCTCGTACATTCGCTTGATTATCGGGTAGCTTTAAGTCATAGATACGCTCTAACTCCTCCTCTGTGAGATATATCGTCTCTACATTCTCTTTATAAACTCGGAACTCCTTTCGCATAAATTCGTCATTTGTGGTGTAACCATTTTCGTAAGCGTATCTAATCATAACCTTAACATTCTTTACAAACTTGCCAATAACATTGGGTTTATACTTGCCTCTTGCGTGGGTAGCCCCATTTAGATATTTTATAAAATCATTGTAGAAATCAACCGTCACACCATCTAATCTGAGTTTAATTCGTCTATTACTACTATACCTCTTAATTGCGCTTTGAGTAGAGATATAGTTTCTAATTGTGCCTGCTACCAATTTCACCCCTTTACTATTCAAGATTAGCCCATCTCGGCATAGAGATATGTAGTAATCCATAAAAGCAACAAAGTCAGAGAATGCCATCTTCTCTTTCTGTTCTCGGTTTAGCTCCTTTCTTAGCTCCTCTCTCACTATATCAACTGTCGAATAGCTCTCTTGAAGTTTGTGTAGCTCCAGCACCTTTATTAGTGCATTAGTACTCTTCTCAATCTCTTTGTTAATGTTGCGCAAAATCATTTGCAATTGGGGTTTCCCTTTTAGATCGGGGTTTAATTTTGCATCCTCTATTGCAAACCCTGCAACTTTATCCCAATGCTTGGGTCTAATTTTGTAATCGGATGGTAGGTAGTAGGTGAGACGATTGCCATTTATATTAACCCTTAGGCGTATTAACGACATCTCTTTTGTTGCATTCTTTAGAGAGAATCTAATAGCATCTCTTCCATAAAAAGTTTCTTTCATATTTTTCTATTACGATTAAATTTGATAAAAAAACGTCTTTCACTTCTACGTCTGTATGTTCTATTATCGGTGATTTACAAGAAATTACCCTCTCTAAATTTATTATCACTCTATTGTTGTGCTGTTACAGTTTCATCAATTAATGTGTTTCTAATCTCATTAATTATGGTATCACTCCCTAACTCTTGATTATTCAACATCTGAATCATACCTTTTATCTTCGTCATCTGTTTTGACATTGCAGATCGTGATGAATTAGCATATATCCCTACGCTCCTTATCTCTTGCTCTATCTTCTTTATATCTCCATTGTGTAGCTTGATAGTATTAATCAGTCCATAATCTGTGATATTCTTAAAAATTGGGATCTCTGGTGGAATATCAATGTCAGTACTACTACTACTCTTTTTTGCAAATAGTTTGTCAAACTTCCTTAGAATAATATTATCCTCTAATTCAAAGATGGTCTTAAATGATGTATCTATAATCTTTAGCTCATCTTTAATTTTTCGTCTACTCTCCAATTTCACCTCAAATCGGGTCTTGTCACTAAAGTAGGCTACTATCTCTTCTTTGTTCGTTAACATATTCAGAAATGAGCTATTTTTACGCTGTGCAATCTCCTTTTCTTTGTTGTAGATTATAAATTCTTCTTTGTGTTTTATTGAGATTATATCGCTAGTGAATTTAATAGCATGGTTTTCATATCTTTTCCATGTGTATCGTCTGTAATTATTGGTGCATGCATTTAGAGTGTCAAGAATTTTGGGTGTTAGGTTTAGCGGTATGTCTCGTGTGATATGTAGCTTACTAAATAGACAATCGTCCATTATCCTCTCTTCATCTAATTTACAGATGCCTAGCTTTTCAATATTCATTAGACACTCCTTGAATGTTTCAATAGATATTAGTTGTGGATATGCCTCTAATAGTAGTTTTGATGAAAATTCAATAATCATTCTCTTTGTCTGAAAATTGGCAGAGATATAGAGTTGAAAAGGTAGTATATTGTTGCCTTTAAGAGAAGAAAATTGTGCTGATATTATCTCTCCACTCTTTATATCAACATCATGCTTAAATACATCGCTGTTATAGGAGATAAGATATTGAGTATCTGTTGTGAATTTGACTGTATCAAATCTTAATTTGTTTTTATTCATATTTTTTTAATGCTTTAGTTCTATATTATTATATATAGCTGAATATGTACGTTACCAGAGTGGACACGAAAGCCCCCCTTGATAGAGAAATATTGCCCCACCTTTTTACAGATGGAGCAATGGGTTTTAGCAAGAATATTGGCATTGATCATTTAGCCTTTTGAATTGACTATCTAAATCGTTCTGCACGAGTAGTTCATTTTGAACATACTCTTTACTCATTCCTTGATGTAGTAGCTGAATAGCATAATCTACCACCGAATAGCATCTCAATTCAGGGTCGTAATAATCAGCAAAATATATCCCATCTAAGATAACACCTTGTTCTGAGAGTTTCTTTCGAAGAGTATCTATATCAACCATAAAGCGTGTGACATCTGGGCATAGTGCAATACGCCTTGACTTTAAGTGTTTGAGGATATTTGGGTCCAACAACTCCTCTTTCATAAACATGTTTGAAGAAGTCGATACAAATGTGTAGTTAGTATCTGAGTATAGGATTGAGAGGAAAAGAGCAGAGATTGGTGAACTGCAAATGTATATCGTAGAGTTATCATCTTCAATTAAATTCATACCAAAGAGTGTAGGCTCACAAACAAACTTATAACCTTTAGATAGCTCCTCGTTTAGTGATTTGCATATATACCAAGTCCCTTCATCGACATTTGAACAAGGTCCACACATATACTCAGGTGTATTTCCAAAGTGCTCAAGATAGGCATAAGGCGGAACAAATACCGTATTTCCATCGCACGGGTCTACAAGCTCCATATACGCATCTTTTATCTTTTTGTTGGAGTCCTTATACAGAAATACCGAGCTATATAGATTGTTGATGTGGTAACGCTCATCTGATCTAACATCATACTTTGTGAGAGTTTGGCAAATATCATCTTTGTCAAAAAACTGATTAAGAAAATGGAATAAGGACATCTTTTGTAAATCTTCCACAGTGTTACCAAAACGCCTAATTCTATCCTTTGTTATAAAATGCATCATTACTTTTTGTTTTGTTTTCATAATTTCATTATTTTTAATTTAAATTTATTAAAATTTTCTCTAGTTCATTTTTAGGAACTAATACTTTTCTGTATGCCTTCTTTGCTTTAAGATCTCCGTTTTTTATCATTCTGTTTACGGTAGATCTACTTATGTTGAGAATCTCCATACATTGGGCTATGCTGTAAAATAAAGGAGGCGATTTATTTGCTTTTAGTTCATCTCGCAACACCTTTATTTCATTTTTCAAATCCGCCATCTGCTGTTGCAGGGAGAAGTCGTCTTCCTTTATAATTTTTCCAGTCATAATCTATCTGATATTTATAAGTTATCTTGTTCATAGTGCAAATGTAGAGCAAAAAAGGCTATAAACCACTGATTGTTAAATGTTTACTACTTACGTAAGTAGCGGAAATTACTTACTTTTCAGCAAACTACTTACTTTTTTAGTGTTGTCGGAACAAGTGAAAACAGGTAATTAATTAACAATCAATCAATTTAATAATTCTGTTTTTACGTAAGTATTAAATATGTTTAGTAACCGAAAAAGACTTGAAATAAGGGTTGAAATCTCTTGAAAAAGAGGAAATTTTGATGAATGTAAAAGAGGGGAGACCAAAGGGGATTCCAAATTGGATATTGGGAATATTTTAGAGTGAGCCGAAAGGGTATATCTATATATTATAACCAGCATAAATAAAGAAAATAGGTTAATAATATGAGAAAATTAAAAGTATTTGAATGTATGACACCACAACAGTCACAAAAACAACAACAATTATCGAATGACGATAAAAATATAGTTGAAGAGATTTATACAAGGTATGACAAGGCATTGACTGACTTAGAACAAGAACAGGTTAATCTTATTGGGTATAGTGTTGGTTATCTTTTAGGGTTGAGAGATATGGAATTAAAGATGGCAGGACATGAGCCTAATGATGATATGCAACCACTCACATCACAGCGTATAATGGAAAGTTATAGACGTGGTCTCCAATCGGGTCCCCAATTCGGCACACGCAAAAGATTATAAGATATGATTGTACGAAGTTGTACAGTGATTTTTCATTTATGAGGACTTACACGATAAATGTGCCTTATAATGTAGTGTAGTGCTATTTTTGATGTGTCAGAGTAGATCACCATACGTCACATAATTGGTCCCCACGCTGAGACCCCAAAAATAAAAAACCCTTGAAAGTACTTGACTTTCAAGGGTTTTCACTTGTTTGTTGAGGTCCGAAGCGGATTCGAACCGCTGTAGACGGTTTTGCAGACCGTTGCCTAGCCACTCGGCCATCGGACCAATTTCTCATTAAGAGACTGCAAAGGTATAAAATTTTGCTGAGAATCCAAATATAGTTTTAAATAATATAAAAAAAAATGGTATTTATTCATGATTTTAATCTTATAGTCTTCTATTTTTTAGTTATATTTGTAATGAAATATTTATAATAATACTATTTTAAATGGATATATTTGATCTGGCTCTATCTATGACCAAAGGTATTGGCTCTAAAACGGCGATACATTTACTTGACTGTTTTGGATCTGCGGAGGGAATTTTTTCGGCTAGTAGAGATGATTTACAATGCGTTGCCAAGTTAAATAGCACTATTTCGGATGCTATTTTAAGGCGCGACTCATTTTCTATATCAGAGCGGGAGATTTTATTTGCGTCTAAGAATGGTATTAATATAATATCTGCTACGGATTCAGAGTATCCTCCGTTATTAAAGGAGTGTAATGACTACCCACATATTTTGTACGTTAAGGGCAGTGTTGATGCTTTACACAAGAGGTCTTTGTCGGTAGTTGGAACAAGGCGAGCATCGGAATATGGTCGTAAGGTTTGTGGTCGGATAATAGATGATCTTTCACATATAACTAGGGATATTACTATTGTAAGTGGGTTGGCCTTGGGTATTGATGGTTGTGCTCATCGCTCTGCCTTAGCGAGTGGCTTGAGTACGGTTGCAGTTCTTCCGTGTCCGCTTCACGTCGTAGCACCCGTAGAGCATCAGATGTTGTCAAATGAGATTTTAAATCAGGGAGGCTGTTTGGTTAGTGAGTACCACTCATCATCAGTAACTAAGAGTTATGGATTTGTTGCCCGCAATAGGATTATAGCGGGACTTAGTGATGGTACATTGGTTGTTGAGTCACCGTATAATGGAGGATCTTTATTAACGGCAGGTATGGCAGATGGATATAGTCGCAGTGTTATGGCAATTCCGGGTCGTATTTTCGACTCCTCGTCTAAGGGGAGTAATAACATAATAAAGTCTATGCAGGCTAAGTTGATTAGTTCTGCGTCGGATATTATTTCGGAGTTAGGCTGGAGTAATATGCCAACGCACTCAGTTGAGGCAGATGATTTAGTTGTTTTGACAAATGAGTCTCAGGAAGTTTTGTCTCTAATCCGAGAGGGTGAAACTATCTCTATCGATTCATTGATCTCTTTAAGTGGATTAAGTAGCACAGAGTTGGCGTCAATAATTTTAGAGTTGGAATTTGATGGCCATATAAAACGTTTACCAGGAAATATATATGAAAGATAATAATATTATGATCTATACAGATTCACATTCACACATATACGATAGTACTTTTGATGGCGAAGTACCAGATGTTGTTGAGAGGTCTATCGCAGCGGGAGTAACGAGGATTTTTCTACCTGCCGTAGATTCAAAGAGTCATGCTTCTCTTTTTGCGCTTGCAAATAAATATCCAGAGAACTGTTTTCCTATGATCGGAGTTCACCCTACCGCTCTCAACGATAATATTAACTATAAGGATGAGTTATTGGTAGTTGAGCAGTATTTAAGAAATCCTCCCGTAGATAAGTTTTATGCTATTGGTGAGGTTGGACTAGATTTATATTGGAGTAAGGATTACCTTCGAGAGCAGTTAGAGGTTTTTCGTGCACAGATTGAACTATCTTTGTTGTATGATCTTCCCTTGTCTATACATACTCGAGAGGCTTGGGGGGAGATGGTTAAAGTTCTGTCTGATTATAAGGGTCGCGGATTACGAGGAGTAATCCACTCATATTCGGGTAGTTTGGAGATCTATAATATAATAAAATCGTATGGAGACTTTGTATTTGGCTTGAGTGGAGTTGTTACGTATAAAAATAGCGGGATTTCAAAAGATATTTTACATATGGATATTTGCGATATTGTTCTGGAGACAGATGCACCTTATTTGCCTCCAACCCCATTTCGTGGGAAGCGAAATGAGAGTGCATATATTCCATATATTTGCACACGTGTAGCCGAAATAAAGTCACTCTCCGTTTCAGATGTTGCGAGTATCACTACTTCAAATACTCGCCGTATTTTTGGTGTTTAGAGAGATAAAAAAAGAGTGTTTTATACCCGACGTTAATCGACATGTCTACTATGATTCCTTAAATGAATGTATAAAAAAACAAATTAATATGTTAATATTTTTTTGAATCATTTTTTTTTTGTACATTTCGCAGTCTTTAGCGGCAACTTTAACTGCTTTGGGTATTTTTAATATTGTATTTGGCTTTTTGTTCATATTTAATTGTGTGAATTAGAGTTATTTACGTAGCATATTTAGGAAGGAGAAATGGCCGAGCGGTCGAAGGTGCTCGCTTGGAAAGCGAGTATGCCTCATAAGGGCATCGGGGGTTCGAATCCCTTTTTCTCCGCAATAATGAACTTAATTAAAAATGAAAATAACAAAGTACTAATTAATTTAACAACTAACTATGAAAAAACTATTTATGATTTTGTCAGTTGCGGCTATGTTTAGCTTCGTTACTGTAAACTCTTTCGCACAGGATTCTGTTGCTGATTCTATTGTTGCTGACTCTGTTGTTGCTGATACAGTTGCTGTCGCTACTGCGGCTGTAGCAATCGAAGATGCTGTAAATCCAGAAGTCGATGTTGAAGGACAACCGCTACACCAAATTATTAAGCAGAAGTTTTTAGAGGGTGGAGCAGCATGGATGGCACCAGTTCTTTTGTGTCTAGTATTAGGACTAGCTATTATTATTGAGAGAGTAATCTATCTTAACCTAGCTACTACTAACACAACAAAATTACTAGCAAGCGTAGAGGCAGCATTAGCTTCAGGAGGTATCGTTGCAGCACAGGAAATCTGTCGTAACACACGCGGACCAGTAGCAAGTATTTTTTACCAAGGTCTAGAGCGTTATGACGAAGGAATCGATGTTGTTGAGAAGACAGTTGTATCTTACGGATCAGTTCAAATGGGACAAATGGAGAGCGGTCTATCTTGGATTGGACTATTCATTTCATTGGCACCGATGTTAGGATTTATGGGAACAGTAGTTGGTATGATTGAGGCATTTGACTCTATTCAGGCTATGGGAGACGTATCTCCAGTTGCAGTTGCGGGAGGTATTAAGGTAGCACTTTTGACGACACTAGCAGGACTACTTGCAGCGGTTGTACTTCAGTTGTTCTACAACTATATCGTATCAAAAATTGATGGTTTAGTTATCTCTATGGAAGATGCATCTATCTCTTTAGTTGATATCTTGACAAAATATGGTAAAAAGTAATCTATCAGATGAAAAAAATATTAACAATTCTTAAGTATGTTTTATTAGCAGGATCCGTAGCATCTATAGCAGGATTATTATTCGTTGAGAAAGA
>CAMRBL010000057.1 GCA_947040435.1 uncultured Rikenellaceae bacterium | reverse complement strand
GCACCTGCGTCGAAACCCGCAATCTGAGAGTAGTCTTCCCCTCTTGCCGTTAAGAATGCAACGATTGTATTCTGAAGTGATTGGTGTGTTCTAATTCTCTGACAAGTCTCAATACCATCCATCTCTGGCATCATAACATCGAGTAGAATTAAGTGAGGTATTACAGTCAATGCTTTTTCGACAGCCTCACGACCATTAATGGCTGTATGGACTTCATAACCCTCTTTTATTAAGTTGTAACTTACAAACTCTAGGATATCTAATTCGTCATCTACTAGTAAAATACGATAATTCATAATACGTTATGTTATATTGGTTTCTCTTTGAATCTACTAAGGTAGTTATTTTATTGTTAAATTCCGACAATGAGCATAATAAAATGTATGTTTTCCCCTTAGATTGCTAAAACTTTGTCTCTTGTATTAGTTTGCACGAATATCTGTTTGGTTAATAAAAAAAATGAGTTACATTTGTCTTCTGTATCCCTTGCTTAATCGCAAGGCTTTAAAATTTTTATGAGATGACTACTGAAAAATCCACTCAATCTGTTCCTGAGGAACAAGTCAGCAAAATTGCTGAAGATGTAACCGTTGTAGCTAATGTAGCCAATGAGTTAGTTGAAGAACCAGTTCAAGAGAGCAAAGCAGAAGATGCTGAGAAACCTTGTGCAGAAACCTTTATAGATTTCTCTGATGAAGAGGCTCACCTTGCAGCCAACTCTTCAGATTTCAATCTTGGAGAAGAGATCGCTGACGAACAAACAAATGACGAAGTTAAAGATAGCTCTGTTGAGACTATTTCATCTAAAACAAAAGATGAACTTATTGAGATGTTCGGACAACTATTAGAATCAAAACCAGTTCAAAGTATCCGTAAGGATGTAGAGGTTATTAAGATTTCATTCTACAAAATTCACCGTACTGAACTAGATCTTGCAAAGAAAACATTTGTTGATGCAGGTGGTAATATCGAAGATTTTGATATTCAAATTGATAATAGTGAGCAGAAATTCAAAGAGCTTTTCATGCAATATCGCAAGAAAAGAGATGAGTTTGTAAACATTATCGAACAGCAAAAAGAGAGTAACCTAGTAATCAAGCTCAAAATAATCGAAGATTTAAAAGAGCTAATAAATAGTGGTGAGAGACTAGACCAAACATTCACAGCATTTCGTGAACTTCAACAACGTTGGAAAGATGTAGGTTTAGTTCCCCAAACCAAAGCTAAAGACCTTTGGGAGACATACAACTTATATGTTGAGAAGTTTTACGACTTCATCAAGATAAACAAAGAGCTTAGAGACTTAGATCTTAAACGTAACTACGAAGCTAAATTAATTTTGTGCGAAGAGACTGAGGCGTTAGTAATAGAGCCATCTATCGTTAGTGCATTCTACAAATTACAGAAACTTCACGAACAATGGAGAGAGATTGGTCCTGTAACAAACGAGTACAAGGAGCTACTTTGGAGCAGATTCAAAGAGGCTAGTTCTCGCATAAACAAACAGCACCAAGAGTATTTTGAAGGTCTAAAAGAGGAGCAAAAGCGCAACTTAGATATTAAGAATGAACTATGTATTAACACTGAGGCTCTAGTAAATGGCGCATTTTCTTCTCGCAAGGATTGGAACAAGGCTTCAGAGAAGTTAATCGAGATTCAGAAAATTTGGAAGACAATAGGTTTTGCACCTAAAAAAGATAACTCAACAATCTACGAACGTTTCCGTAACGCTTGTGACAACTTCTTTGAGCAGAAGCGCAACTTCTACCTACATATTAAGACAGAGATGGAACATAACTTTGAGCTTAAAAATGAGATATGTCAAATTGCTGAGTCATTAAAAGAGAGCCAAGAGTGGAAAAAATCTACTGAAGAGTTGATTCTCCTACAAAAGCGATGGAAAGATATTGGTCCTGTATCAAGACGCCATTCAGATGCTATGTGGAAAAGATTCAGATCTGCGTGTGATGAATTCTTCAAGAATAAGTCTACACATTTCTCAACAGTAGATGAGCAATACCAACTAAACTTAGTTGCGAAATTAGCTATCCTAGAGGAGATTGAGACATGCGATATGAGTGCTGTGAATTTCAACACAATCAAGGAGCTACAAAGACGTTGGAGTGAGATTGGTTTTGTTCCAATAAAAGAGAAAGAGAAGATCCAGAATAAATACAAATCTGCGATGGACAAACTTTTCACAACATTAAGAGGTAGTGACAAAGAGCGTCAAATGGATAAGTTCAAGTCTAAGATACACAATATCAAAGGCAAAGGTGGTGAGAAGAAGATAAACTACGAACGAGACAGACTATACAACAAAATAAAGCAATTAGAGACAGACATCGCTCTTCTAGAGAACAACATTGGGTTCTTCTCAAAGAGCAAGAATGCAGAGTCTATGATTAAAGATGTAAGAAACAAGATTGATAGAGCCAAACAAGAGATGAAGGCAACAATCGAAATGGTACAAATGATTGATAACCAAGATAAAGAGAAGGAGTAATTACTATGTCAACAATAAAAAAGCCTAAATATATCTTCGTTACAGGCGGAGTAGCATCATCATTAGGAAAGGGAATAATCGCTGCATCACTAGCACGACTTCTACAAGCTAGAGGCTACTCAGTTACGATTCAGAAATTAGATCCATATATTAATATTGATCCAGGAACACTGAACCCTTACGAACATGGCGAGTGCTATGTGACAGAAGATGGTGCAGAGACAGATCTAGATTTGGGACACTATGAGCGTTTCACTTCGATCAAAACTAGTCAAGCAAACAATGTAACAACAGGTAGAATATACCAAAGTGTTATCAACAAAGAGCGTAAAGGCGAATTTCTTGGACGCACAGTTCAGGTTATTCCACACATTACGGATGAGATTAAGCAACGCATACAACTTTTAGGAAGTACTGGAGAGTATGATATTATCATTACAGAGATTGGTGGTACGGTAGGTGATATTGAGTCGTTACCTTATATAGAATCTGTACGTCAATTGCGTTATGAGCTTGGTTTCCAAAACACAGCGATCATCCACTTGACACTTATTCCATACATGGCAGCATCTGGAGAGTTGAAGACAAAACCAACTCAACACTCAGTTAAAATGCTACTAGAGAATGGTCTACAACCAGACATCCTAGTGCTAAGAACAGAGAGAGAGCTTTCGGATGAAATTAGAAGAAAAGTTGCACTATTCTGTAATGTTAACGTAAATGCAGTTATGGAATCTATTGATGTTCCTACGATTTACGAAGTACCTCTTCGCATGAGAGCTCAACGTCTTGACGACGTTACTCTAGAGAAGTTGGGATTACCATATGACAAAGAGCCAGACTTAGAGCATTGGACTAAATTTGTAACTAAGTTAAAGAACCCTAAGGACATTATAGATATTGCTCTTGTAGGAAAATACACCGAGCTACCTGATGCTTACAAGAGTATCGTAGAGTCATTCATACATGCAGGAGCAACACACGATGTGAAAGTTAAACTTCACTATGTCAACTCTGAGCTGATGACACAAGAGAACATTGCAGAGTCACTACAAGGTATGAATGGTATTTTAGTAGCACCAGGATTTGGACATAGAGGTATTGATGGCAAGATCGTTGCAGTACAATACGCTAGAGAGAACAATATACCATTCTTTGGTATCTGTTTAGGTATGCAGTGTTGTGTTATTGAGTTCGCAAGAAATGTACTAGGCTATACTGATGCCAACTCTACGGAGATGGGTAACACATCACATCCTGTTATAGACCTTATGGAGGAGCAAAAAGGTGTAACAGAGAAGGGTGGAACAATGAGACTTGGAGCTTATCCATGCCAATTAACTTCTGGTACTAAGGTTTATGAAGCGTACGGAAGTGAATCTATTACAGAGAGACACCGACATAGATATGAGTTTAACAACAACTATCTTGAAGCGTTTAATAAAGCAGGGTTAAAGACAGTTGGAGTTAATCCAAATACAAATCTTGTCGAGGTAGTTGAACTTGAATCACATCCATGGTTCATTGGTGTTCAATACCACCCAGAGTACAAAAGTACGGTGACAAATCCACATCCACTATTTGTATCATTTGTTGAAGCAACGATCAAATACAAGGCAACAAAAAATAAGTAAATTGTTACCTGCGATCACGTAGTGCTACCCACGAGGGTAGCGCACTACGGAAAGCAAACAAAAAAACACAAACATATCAAAAGAAATAATGGATAGACAGACACTAACGGGATTGATTATAATGGGAGCCATTCTTTTTGGCTTTACATGGTACAATTCTGGACAACAAAAAGATGCCGCAATTCTGAAGGCGAAAGCTGACTCAATTGAGATGGTTCGTTCTGCAGAAGAGTTAGCAAACTCCAATATTGGACGCAAAGAGAGTGCTATTTCGGCAACAGGGAGCAATAATACAGCTATTGCAGACTCAACATTAGCTAAGAGTATCGGAACTAATCTTGTTGCAGCAATGCACGGAGAGGTTAAGACTTATAGCGTTGAGAATGATTTGATGACGATTACGTTCTCAAACAAAGGAGCTAAAGTTGAAGAAGTAGTCTTGAAAGATTACAAGAAATACAATGGCGACCCTCTTTCAATGTTCTCTGAGGGATCTTCAAGATTCAATTTGGAGCTTTTCATCAAGCAGAATTTTAGCGATGCTCAGATAAACAGTGAGGATTTCTATTTTTCTTGTGATGCACCAGCCTCTACAACTATTGATGCAGATCAGCAACAAATATCACTGAAGTTACACGTAGATTCTACTGCATACATTGAGTATTCGTACACTATCTACAAAGATAACTACATGATTGATTTTGATGTTAACTTTGTTGGAATGTCAAACATTCTATCTAATCAGAGTGAGGTCTCAATCAACTGGGGTAATGTATCTCCTCAAAATGAGAAAGGTTTTGATAATGAGAATAACTACACTACGGCAGCCTATATGTTCCCAGGCTCTACTACACTTGAGGAGCTAGCTATCTCAACAGATAGTAAGAGTGAAGAGATTGACAACAAAGTACATTGGGTTGCATTTAAGCAGCAGTTTTTCTCATCTATATTAGTTGCAGATAATGATTTCCAGAGTACCATTCTAAAATATAGCCCATCTTCAACTCCGGGTAATATTAAGAGCTTTGATGCAGTAATGACTATACCTTTTAGTGCACAACAGACGTCATATAACTTCCAATACTATTTTGGACCAAACAAATACCCAACTCTTGAGAGCTATGATCTAGGTTTTGAGAAGTTAATCCCACTAGGTTGGGGAATCTTTGGATGGATTAATAGATGGTTAATTATACCTGTATTCGACTTTTTGGGTAAACATATCCTAAACTACGGTATCATTATCTTACTTCTTACAATTTTCATTAAGGTACTTATTGCTCCACTGACATATAAGTCATACTTGTCATCAGCAAAAATGCGCCTTCTGAAGCCAGATATTGATAAGCTTTCGGAGAAGTTCCCTAAGAAGGATGATGCAATTAAGAAGCAACAAGCAGTTATGGAGTTGTATCGCAATGCTGGAGTTAGCCCTATGGGTGGATGTCTTCCAATGCTTATTCAGTTTCCAGTATTAATTGCAATGTTCCGTTTCTTCCCATCTTCAATCGAACTTAGAGGAGAGAAGTTTTTATGGGCAGAGGATTTATCTTCATATGATAGTATTTTAAGCCTGCCTTTTGATATTCCATTTTATGGAGACCATGTAAGTTTATTTACTATTTTGATGGCTGTTTCTGTATTTATATCTTCTAGAATAAGCTACGCTCAGACAGCTCAGAGTGCACCTCAAATGGCTGGTATGAAGTTTATGATGTTGTATATGATGCCTGCAATGTTACTATTGTGGTTCAACAACTACTCTAGTGGATTGAGTTACTACTACTTAGTATCAAATATCATTACAATTGGTCAAACATACGCATTTAGATATGCTGTTGATGATAACAAGCTTCATGCTCAGATGAAAAGCAACTCTAAGAAGCCTAAGAAAAAGAGTAAATGGCAAGCTAAGTATGATGAGATGATTAAGATTCAACAACAACAAGCTAAGGGTAAGAAGTAATACCCTAACGTAATATAATAAAATAGAGATGGGATTTAACTTATTAGGTTAAATCCCATCTCTATTTTTTATTACGACTATCTACAATTATGCATCACCATCCTCAGATAGCAACTCCTGCTAAATAGAGAGACTCTATTAGAGTTCTACTATGAGATTGTAATTACTCTCTCATTATTATCTTCTGTTAACTCAATAGTTATATTGAGTGTATCTTCGGGCATAAGCTCTGCAATCCTCTCTGGCCACTCAACAAAACATAAATCTCCACTAAAGAAATACTCTTCATAACCGAAGTCGTAAGCCTCTTCAACTTTTTCGATACGGTAAAAATCAAAGTGATAAATCCTACTATCATCAGCAGTGTTATACTGATTAACAATTGCAAATGTTGGACTAGTTACATTATCAACAACTCCCATTTGAGAAGCTATCTCTCTAATCAAAGTCGTCTTCCCAGCCCCCATTGTTCCATGTAGAGCAATGATAGTGTGTCCATTCAGACTCTCTATCAATTCACTTGCAGCCCTAGGAAGGTCTTCTAAATTCTTTACATTAATGATCTTCATAATAAATTATGGCACTATTTTTTAGGTTTTAACACTATAAATGGAACCATCATCTCCTCCATTGATATACCACCATGCTGGAATGTATCTTTATAGTATCTTATAATCTGATTAGTATTGTTTGGATATACGAACATATCTCTATTGTAAGCAAAAATGTAGGTTGATGTTAAGTTACTAGATGGCAGTTGCGCCAATTCAGGTTTCGTAATCTCAAATACCTCTTTCGAGTTATAACTCAAATTACGCCCCGTTTTATACCTTAAATTAGCAGAAGTCTCTCTATCACCAATCACCTTGACTGGGTTATCCACTTTAATAGTACCATGATCGGACGTTATTATTACCGTGTGCCCTTTCTCTGATAGCAATTTTAAAATAGCAAATATATCTGAGTGCTCAAACCACGACTTTGTCAATGATCTAAATGCAGCCTCACCCTCTGTTAACTCTCGAATCACCTCTGTTTCTGTTCTCGCATGAGAGAGAATATCGAGGAAGTTATATACAATCACGGAGAAATCAGCATCATATATCCTCTTAATATTATCTAGCAATCTACGCCCAGCCTCAGGTCTAACAATTTTATCAAAGGTCATTTTTTGTTGCTTCCCCGACCTTTGAAGAAGACGCTCTAAGAAAAACTCTTCGTATTGATTCTTACCCCCCTCTTCATTGTCATTCAACCACTGATCGGGCATAATTTTATCTATTGCCAATGGCATTAACCCCGCAAAGATAGCATTTCTTGCATACTGTGTTGCTGTTGGAAGTATACTGCAATAGAGATCCTCTTGTACAATATCAAATAGTCCTTGCAACAGAGAGTTCACACTACGCCACTGATCGTACCTAAAGTTATCAATCAATATTAATGTAGTCTTATTCCCCTCATCCATAACAGGGAATACCAAATCCTTCATTATTGTATGCGACATATTCGGGCTATCCTCATCACGACTATTTATCCAATCAAGATAGTTACGACGAAGAAACTTAGCATACTCATTATTTGCCTCATTTTTTTGATACTCCAGAATCTCCTTAATACCACTATCAGTAGAGCTTGTAAGTTCAACCTCCCAAGTAACGAGTTTTTTGTATATGTTACACCAATCCGCAAAAGTCTCAGCGTCAAAAAAAGAGTTTGCAATTTTACCAAACTCAGCTCTATAATCAGCCGTTGACTGCTCCGTAACTAACTGCTGCGAGTGTACATTCTTCTTAATAGATAGCAGTACTTGGTTAGGGTTAACAGGTTTAATAATGTAGTCAGCAATTTTAGAACCCACTGCTTTGTTCATTATATTCTCCTCTTCGCTCTTCGTAACCATAACGATAGGTACAGTTGGTCTAATCTCTTTTAGTTTAGGCAACGTCTCTAAGCCCGTCATACCTGGCATCATTTCGTCCAATATAATCAGATCATACGGATTCTCCTCTACCATCTCAATTGCGTCGTAACCGTTATTACACGTCTCGACAATATATCCTTTAGACTGAAGAAATAATATATGCGGTTTTAGCAGATCAATCTCATCATCGACCCAAAGTATTTTAGTTGTATTCATAATTTTTTTTATTCGTCCATCAACAAAGATAACATTACTAGTTATAAATACAATGCAAAAAAATATAATTTATTGTGCCAAATGTCGATAATATTGAGCATCATGCATAAGATTTATTTATAAAATTCAATTAATCAAAAAAAAGCTTCAAATTTATGTAATAATTTAATGGTTAGAGTCTCCTTAGGGTAGTTTTTTCTCAAAAAAGAGACAAAATAGCAAAAAAAAATAGCACTAACTTGTAAATTAAATAAATAAAGTCGTATATTTGTGCTCCGAATTTAGGGAGAATAAAAACAGTAAAAAAAATTAAATTATACTATTAGATATGACTAAGGCAGATGTCGTGAATGAGATTGCGAAAAGCACTGGGGTTGAAAAAGGTCAGGTACAGCAAATTGTCGAATCTTTTATGGAGTGTGTAAAAGACTCTATGACAGCACAAAACAATGTTTACCTTCGAGGATTTGGTAGTTTTATTATCAAGGAAAGAGCCCAAAAGGTAGCACGTAACATATCAAAAAATACAACAATCACTATCCCCGCTCACAACATTCCTGCATTTAAGCCAGCTAAGAGCTTTGCAACGAAAGTAAAAGGCGGCACTAAGTAAATTTCACTAAACAATTAAACTTTAAAGCTATGCCAAGCGGAAAAAAAAGAAAAGGACATAAAATGTCTACACACAAAAGGAAAAAACGTCTAAGAAAGAATAGACATAAGAAGAAGAAATAGGTAGCCTACTTTAAAAAGAAAAGCCTAAATCATAAACCTAAAGAACCTCTTGGCTCTTTAGGTTTACTTGCTTTTAGGGAGTTATGAGTTACTCTTATTCTTGGAAGTATATTGTACTTTTAAATTTGAAATATCCAGAATGAATAAAGAGTTAATAATAAATGTAACACCCAGTGAGATTACAATCGCTCTAATTGAGGACAAGAATTTAGTTGAACTCAACAAGGAGCAGTGTAAAATCGGATTTGCTGTGGGTGATATATATATGGGGAAGGTGAGAAAGATCATGCCTGGACTAAATGCTGCATTTGTAAACATTGGGCATGAAAAGGATGCATTTATTCACTATCTCGATCTTGGTACAAATTTTGATACACTACATCAATTTACTAAAGATCTAACAGCAAACAAAAAGAATTTACGATTCGAGGGACTTAAATTCGAAGAGCCATTGAAAAAAGGGGGTAAAATATCATCTCACATCTCAACAGGTCAATCGATAATGGTACAGGTAGCGAAAGAAGCTATATCAACCAAAGGTCCACGTCTAACTTCTGACATATCATTAGCGGGACGCAACGTAGTGTTGTTGCCTCTAACAAATAAAATATCAATCTCTCAAAAAATACGCTCAAATGAGGAGCGTAAGAGATTAAAAGCAATTGCAAACGGAATATTACCGAAGAATTATGGTGTAATCATCCGAACAGCAGCAGTAGGAAAACAAGAAGATGATATCTCTCAAGATATAACAACTCTTATCGAAAGATGGGAAAGTGCAATGGAAAAGGTTCGAACAATGGATCCTCCAACACTTTTAGTTGGCGAGATGAATCGAGCAAATACTATTATTAGAGATCTATTGAATGGTTCATTTAGTTCAATTATCATAGATGATAAAACCCTATACAACGAAGTAAAGGATTATATACAAATTATTGCTCCCGAGAAAAAAAGTATTGTTAAACTATACAAAGGGAGTGTTGATATATATGACAACTACGATATATCGAAACAGATAAAGAGTCTATTTGCTAAATATGTTTCATTAAAGAAGGGTGCATACCTTATCATCGAACATACAGAAGCACTACACGTTGTTGATGTTAATAGTGGCAACAGAGCAAAAGTTGGTGACGATCAAGAGCGCGCTGCTGCGATGTTTACATCCATAGCAGTGCGCTCTTGATCGTCACCAACTTTT
>CAMRBL010000056.1 GCA_947040435.1 uncultured Rikenellaceae bacterium | reverse complement strand
CTCCGATTCAATAGTACTACCAGCATCTTTAAGTCTCATATTTTGATACCAAGCTCTTTCGTAGTCGAAAGATAGTATTGCGAATTGTCCAAATGTGTATGATATACCTGTCAATAATCTAGTTGGAGTTGAGAACTTTGGAGTAGAAATTAAATCATTACTATAAGCTCTAAAAGCATCATATTGTCCATTTGCTTTAGGCATCATTTGAGTGTACATCTCTGCGTAGTATGTAGTTTCAAGGTTTACATATGTCGGTGTGTGCACCGCAACGCCAATCCTAAGAGCTGAAGTTGGTCTAATAATCAGACCAAGTTTGAAATCTACCCCAGATCCTACCATTTGTGAACCTTGTCCATATTTCATTCGGTCTAAATAACCTAACTCTTTGTCTGGACTAATTGGATTACCTTTAAACTCCTCTTCGTAGCTTACATATGTGTTATAATTTATGTTTTTAAATCCTAAAGAGAAACCAGCATATACTATATTTGAAAAGTTCATACCTAGAGAGAAATTAGCCTCCCCAATAGATCCTTTGTTTGAGATGTTTACGTAATGGCTGTTTGTAACATCTTTATTTTCAATACCTCCTACAAAGTACTGGTTATCGTGAAAATTATCAGTAGTAGGGTCTATTAAATAGCTTTGAAATGCAAGTATTCCCCCCCAAGCGAATACTGGTATATCATAGTTGTCAAATGGTCTAGCACCACTTTCTATATCGACACGTTTTTGTCCGCCTAGTTGATTTGCAAAGACTTCAGAAATAGAGTTGCTATTATGTCCAATTTCGTACTCATTATTAGTATTAAAGTCGGCTAATTTATTGTATGAGAAACCAATCGTAACACTAGTTAATGCTCCAGAGCCTTGAAAAACATTCATAGCCATCCCCATATTTCCAAGCCCAAAATTAGTTTCTTTTCCGTCTAAATTATTAATTCCTTTATTTCGGCTATTCGAGAAACTTGAGAAAGATAGAGATGGAGATATACTAAATTCAGAACTACTATACATTCCTAGACCTGCGGGGTTAATTGACATTGCCGCCATATCCGCCCCTAGCGATGTGAATGCTCCACCCATTGCCGCACTTCTAGCTGTACCTAGCGATCTGCTGTACTGTGATAGGTCAGTCATATTTGATGGCTTGAAGTCTGTAATATACGTCAAGAAGCCAAGGTCAGTAACTTGGGCGCTAGCTCCTCCAATACCTAATATTAGAGCGAACAACGATATATAAATCTTTTTTTTCATAACAGTAATGTATCAATATATATAATTAAAGTTCACTCTCTTATCTTCGTCCAGAACTTCTTGAAGAAGAACCGCTACTTCTACTACTTCCCCCTCCACCATCAGATGATGAGCGACCACCAGAGTAGCTTGACCCACTACTACTACCTCTGCTAATAGATCCGCTATTTGAAGAGCTACTATTGTTATAAGAACCTCTTGATACTGAAGAGCTTCTATTTGAAGAACCTCTAGTTGCAGAGGAGTTTCTGCTAGAAGAAGAACCTCTAGTTGCAGAGGAGTTTCTAGTCGAAGAAGATCCTCTGTTGTATGCATCTCTAGTTGACGAAGAGTTTCTGTTCGAAGTACCTCTAGTAGAGTATGAACTTCTTGAATTAGATGAGCTTCTGTAACTGCTCTCTCTATTAGAGCTACTATTTCTGTATCTGTCACCAGAAGTAGATGATCTATAATTTCCACTAGAGTAGTTAGATCTATAAGTTGTGTTTGGTCTTTTGTAGTATCCACTAACTCCACCAGGGTAAAAAGGGTAGTAGTTATTGTTTCCCCAGCTAGGGTAGTAGTGGTTATGTCCCCAATAGTATGGGTCATAGTATCCGTTACCTCCCCAACCCCAACCAGAGTTGTACCATCCGTTGTATCCTCCGTACCATCCGTTGTAACCTCCGTAGTATCCGCCATAATAACCTCCGTAGTATCCATTACCATAATACCCACCCCAACCATGGTTGTATGGGTATCCAAAGTTTATAGAAGCATAAGGAATAGTGTATGAAATTGAGATAAATCCTCTTAGTTTACGTTCGTAAACGGATTCTGTATCGTCGTCATACTCTACACTCTTTATATCGTCGCTGTATAGTTCAAGGTCATCCGAAAGGCTTTCGATTGCATCTTGAGATTTGTTTGCTTTGACACGGGCAACAGCATTTTTAAGTTCTAATTCGCGTTGTTTTGCATTTTTCAATACCTCTCTAGTTCTCTGTTCAGCTACTTCTTGAGCTACTTGAGCTTTAAAAGCTCTTTCTCTCTCTATTATAGCCTCCTCTTTAGCAATTCGGGCCTCTTCTTTAGCAGCGAGCAGTTCTCTGTTTGGCACCGAGTATAAGTCATCTGTTTGACTACTACTTTTAGTATACAAACTAGTAGTACAACTAGAAAAAGAAAATGAGGTGATTACCAATGTAAGCACCATGAATATTTTAAATTTTAAATTTTTCATAAATACTATGATTTTAATAGTACATTAATTTTAATAGTGTTATATCTCATATACCACGTATTGATGCGTTATGAATCTATTGCACATTGAGAAATTCTCTCAAGCAGATACTACATGTATAATAATAACGACAATATATGTTGTTAAATTGTGTTCAATTGCAAGAATATAGTATAATATCATACTATAATAATATAGTATTTTGCCCAATGTAATAATAATTATGGAAGTATGCAAAAAAAAAGCTAACTTTGCACCTCTTTCTTACTTTTAAGGTTAAGTAGTTTGATTATTAGAGTATTATGTAAATTATATTATAGAACATAAAGTATATATGGCAAAAGAGTTAAAATCACTTACTAATAGAGAGGACAATTACTCTCAGTGGTATAATGACCTCGTTATGAAGGCAGGCCTTGCGGAGAACTCTGCGGTTAGAGGTTGTATGGTTATAAAACCATATGGTTATGCAATTTGGGAGAAGATGCAGCGTGCATTAGACGATATGTTTAAGGAGACAGGGCATGAGAATGCATATTTTCCGTTGTTCATTCCAAAATCATTTTTCAGTAAAGAGGCGAGTCATGTTGAAGGATTTGCAAAAGAGTGTGCTGTAGTAACACACTATCGTCTAAAGAACAATCCTGACGGAGAGGGTGTTGTTGTCGATCCAGATGCAAAATTGGAGGAGGAGCTTATCGTTCGTCCTACGTCGGAGACAATAATATGGAACACATATAAGAACTGGATTAAATCATATAGGGATCTACCTATTCTGTGTAATCAGTGGGCGAATGTAGTTCGTTGGGAGATGCGTACAAGGCTATTTCTTAGAACAGCGGAATTTCTTTGGCAAGAGGGTCATACTGCGCATGAGACACGCCAGGAGGCAATTGAGGAGACAGAGAGAATGGTTGGGGTCTATAAGGTATTTGCTGAGCAGTGGATGGCAGTTCCAGTTATTGTTGGACATAAAAGTGCAAATGAGAGATTTGCTGGTGCGGAGGATACTCTAACTATTGAGGCTTTGATGCAGGATGGTAAGGCGCTACAAAGCGGAACATCTCACTTTTTGGGACAGAATTTTGCGAAGGCATTTGACGTTCAGTTTGCGAATAGAGATGGTAAGTTAGAGCATGTATGGGCTACATCATGGGGTGTGTCTACACGTTTAATGGGTGCATTGATTATGGCTCACTCAGATAATAATGGACTTGTCTTACCTCCAAAATTGGCACCAATTCAAGTTGTAATGATACCTATTTACAAGGGAGAAGAGGAGTTGAAGAGTGTATCCGAGAGGTTCAATAATATTGCATCTCAACTGAAAGCGTTAGGCGTTAGTGTAAAGGTTGATGCAAGAGATCATATAAGATCTGGTTTCAAGTTTGCTGAGTATGAGCTTAAAGGAGTACCTATAAGACTTGCAATGGGACCAAGAGATATGACTAATGGTACTATCGAAATAGCAAGACGTGACACCCTACAAAAAGAGACTATACCTCAAGATGGAATAGTTGAGCATATTGTAAAATTGCTTGATGAGATTCAGGACAATATATTTAACAAAGCGTTAGATTTTAGAGCAGAGAAGACAACTAAGGTTGATACATTTGCTGAGTTCAAGCAAGTTCTTGATGACAAGGGTGGATTTATTCTAGCACATTGGGATGGAACGAGTGAAACGGAGGAGCAGATCAAATCTGAGACAAAGGCAACAATTAGATGTATTCCGATTGATGCAGTTGAAGAGGATGGTGTTTGTGTCTACTCAGGTAAACCTTCAAAAATGAGGGTATTGTTTGCAAGGTCGTATTAATCATATTATATTTGATGGATCTACCTGTGAATGGTAGTTCCCTCAAATATACTTATCAAAATAGATTTCATTTCATTACAATTAATTTTATTTTGAAATGGCGTGACAATGTACTACATTTGGTAGTGCACTGTAAAAATATAAAGGCAACTAACTGATTGTTAGTTGCCTTTATATTTGCTTTGTACCCAAAATGAGATTCGAACTCACACGAACTAACGTCCACTACCCCCTCAAGGTAGCATGTCTACCAATTCCATCATCTGGGTATAGATGAGTGTTATCAGATACAAAGATATAAGGCTTTAACTAAAAAAGCAACTATTTACGCTAAATATTCATATTATATTATCTAAATATAGTTTTATTAGTTATAAATAGCCGAAAATAGTTCAAAATAGATTAGCGGTGCAAATTTAGATAGTGTTTGCAGATATTTAAATTGCCTCTATAAAAAGCTATATTTATAGTTAATCAAAGAAATGATTTGTATATTTGTGGTGATTAATACATCAAATAATATTAATATATGAATATTACAGTAATCATATGCACGTATAATAGAGCAGAAGGGTTGATTCGAGCACTTAAAAGTCTACTGTTACAGACTTTAGCCATAGAACATTGGAGTGTGTTGGTTGTTAATAATAATTCAGTAGATGGAACTTTAAAAGAGTTTGCTAATTTTACACAAGAGTACCTTGAGCAAGATCATTCGCCACACATGCGTATTCTTACAGAGACAAACCAAGGGTTAAGCTACGCAAGAAATAGAGGTATCGCAGAGTCAACAGGAGATTTCATTGTTTTTATTGATGACGATCAAGAGGTTTCCAGTAATTATCTTCAGGCTTACTATGACAATTGTAGTAATAAGGGGTCTTTTTGTATAGCTGGAGGTCCCGTAATTCCGATATATGAGAGTGGGCGACCACAATGGGCATCTAAATACACAGAGCGTACAATTTCTGGTTATCTAGAGTTTAAGAGTACGACAAGATTTTTCCCCAAGGGAAGCTACCCAACTGGGGGGAATATGGGTTTTAGTAGTGATGTTTTCGTTGAGTATGGAGGTTTTTCTACGAACTTAGGACGTACGGGAGATTCATTACTCGGAGGAGAAGAGTCAGATCTGTTCAGGCGTATTGCAAGCCAACGCTCAGATCTTCTCTATCTCAATGACGCTAAGGTGTATCACCATATCCCAGCAGCAAGGACGACAATTAAATTTTTGAGAGATGTCTCTCGTATGGTTGGAGTCAGTGAACAGCTCAGGACATCAAATAGTATTAGCAATTATACAGGACGTATTATATCAGAGATATTTAAATGGTTTGCAACTTTGTGCTTATCACTACTCTACACATTATGTTTAACACCAAGTAAGGCTTATGCCCTTATTTTAATGAGAAAAGAGATAACTTTAGGATTATTGAAAATTAAAGAATAGGAATATTATATGAAAAATAGTATTGTAAAGAGTTTGTTCGTGTCATTATTAATCATGGTTATAACTATTGGTTGTGGAGGACGAGCAGGGAATAAAGAGGAGAAGAAGAGGGTATTAACATCGTTTCCAAAGGTCGTTCTCCCCTCTGTATTAACCTCACCTATTGACCAACTTGAGTACCTTGCGGATCATTATTGGGATAATTATGATTTTGCCGATACAGCATTGATTCATAACCCTGACGTTACAGAGCAAGGTTTTTCTGATTTCGTAGGTCTCATCTCTAATATGAATGGAGATCTTGCAGATAATGCTATAACAAAAATGTTGTCAAAAGCACATGTTGCAGATAGTGTGATGTTCGACCATTTTCTAGAGCTTTCGGATAAATATTTTTATGATCCTAACTCACCACTTAGAAGTGAAGACAACTATATGTCAGTATTAAATTACATTATCTCTTCGCCCGCGATTGGTGATATAGATAAAGTTCGCCCAATACACATATTGGATATGTTGAAGAAGAATCGCCCTGGAGATATTGCAGGTGATTTTGAGTATAAATTAAAGAGTGGCAAGGAAGGCACTCTAATGGGAGTAAAGTCAGATTACACACTTTTATTCTTTAATAATCCAGATTGTGGAGAGTGTGCGAGGGTAAAAAGTTACATTGTAGGGTCAGATGTAATTTCAAAATTAGAAGATAAAAAGGAGTTGAAGGTTTTGGCTATATGCCCAGATGAGGATTTAACAGCGTGGACAAATGATAGTTATCCATCAAGTTGGATTAGTGGCTATGACTCCACGCAGTATCTAACTAATAATAAGGTATATGACCTAAGGGCTATCCCGTCCTTGTATCTTTTAGATAATGATAAGCGAGTTATTCTGAAAGATGCTAATATAGAGCAGATTGAAAGATGGCTTGGTAGTATTGAACAATAATATTTAATAACAAATAAAATAAAAGAGAGATGAGTACAGTAGATTCTTGTGTTGCGTGTAATATGGAGAATACCTATTTTGATGGGTCAATGAATGTATGTCCAGATTGTGGACATGAGTGGGTTGAGGTTGATCCAAGTAGTGCAGTTGCAAAAATAGCAAGAGATAGTAATGGTACGGAGTTATTTAGTGGTGATAGCGTAACTGTTATTAAAGATTTAAAAGTTAAAGGCTCTTCGATGGTTATCAAGAGGGGAACAAAAGTGAAAAGCATCAGACTTACCGATAACCACGAAGAGGTTGATTGTAAGGTAGAGGGTAGTGGTATTGTGCTAAAGACTTGTTTTTTAAAGAAGTAGTTTTTAAAACGTATAATAATGAATATATTTCTAAATCAAGAAGAGATTACTATAATTGACTCTTCGTCAATTTTAGATTTGGTAATGGTTCAAAACCTACCATTAAGTAGTATTGCTGTTGCAGTAAACAATCAGATCATAAAGAGAGATATGTGGGAGAGCACAAAACTCGTGGAGTCTGATCGAGTTACAATAATAATAGCAACATTTGGGGGGTAGTATAATTTCATCAAACTAAAATTAGAAGATATAATTTTCAAATTAGTTTGATGATTTTTATTTTAAAGATATTAAATGTTAAAGTTTTGACATTTATATTTGCTGTAACTATTTATTTAAAAGTAACGTATACAAATAGAGTTAATTATCAATATGAAATTGATAGGTTTTACAACAGAAGAGCGACTTCCCGATGAAGAGAAACTAATTGAAATGGCTCTTGATTGTGGTTTAGATTATATTCACATCCGTAAGCCATTGTGGAGTGAGGCGGAGATGGTCTCTTTACTGTCTAGTATCTCTCCAAGATACTACAATAGAGTTGTTATACATGACCACTTCTCAGTTGCATTATTATTTCCGATAGGTGGAGTGCACTTAAATAGAAGATGCTCTACACCCCCCGTATCATACAAAGGAAGGGTGAGTAAATCGTGTCACTCAATTGAGGAACTTAATGAAAATAGTGAGCTTACATATTGTACACTAAGTCCAATCTTCGATGCTATTTCGAAGAGTGGTTATACCTCAAATTTCACTCTAAAAGAGCTGGAAAATGCGACAAAAAGTGGTATTTTGGGGCAAAATACCATCGCTTTAGGGGGTATTTGTCCCGAAAATGTACTCAAAATTGCACAAATTGGCTTCGGAGGAGTTGCCGTATTAGGTTATTTATGGCAAGACTCAACGGTGGAAAGTGTTGCAAAGCGCGTGAGATTATTGAGAACTGCAATAGATGAAATAGAGTGTTGATGAGTTGCAGATACTCTGGGAGAATATTCTTTGAAGAATTTGTCACTAAGTTATATGAATAGATATTTTATAAGATAAAAGAGAAATATATGTTACAATTCATAACCCACAGAAATGAAAATTTTGGGTATATAGATGGAGCAGAAGAGGCTCTGAAAGGTGGATGTCGATGGATTCAACTACGAATGAAAAATAGTAGTGTGGAAGATATTGTTTCGACTGGTAAAAAACTGCGCACATTGTGTGATGAGTATGAAGCGACGCTGATACTTGATGACCATGTTGAACTAGTTGAGGAGGTAAAGGCAGATGGTGTACATTTAGGTAAAAATGATATGTCTATCGAAAAAGCTAGAGAGATTCTAGGCGATGAATATATCATTGGAGGTACAGCAAATACATTTCAAGATATTGAAGAGCTCATATCAAATGGCGTAAACTACATAGGCTTAGGTCCGTTTAGATTTACAACAACAAAAGAGAACCTAAGTTCTGTATTGGGTATTCAAGGTTATAAGGATATTGTGCAGCAGTGCGAAGAGAGAGAGTATCTTACCCCAATGGTGGCTATTGGAGGGATTGTATGTGATGATATAGAGTTGGTTTTGAGTAGTGGGATTGATGGAGTAGCACTATCGGGTGCAATTCTAAATGCCTCAGAACCAAAGTGTGAGACAGAAAAAGTGATTAAAATAATAAATGACTATTACAATGAGTAAGTTAATTATCGGAGGTAAAGAGTTTAGTTCTCGACTATTTTTAGGTACAGGGAAATTCAGCTCAAATGCAACAATGGCACAATCTATTTTGGAGTCAGGAAGTGAAATGGTTACAATGGCTATGAAGCGCATTGAACTTAAAAACCAAAATGATGATATGATGAAGCATATCAAAACTGGAAATATACAGATATTGCCAAATACATCTGGTGTAAGGAGTGCTGAGGAGGCAATTTTTGCAGCTCAAATGGCTAGAGAAGCGTTTGGAACTAACTTCCTAAAGTTAGAGATACACCCTGATCCAAGATACCTATTGCCAGACTCAATAGAGACACTAAAAGCAACTGAAGAGCTTGTTAAACTTGGGTTTATAGTGCTTCCGTATTGTCAAGCAGACCCAGTATTGTGTAAAAGACTCGAAGAGGTTGGTGCTGCAACGGTAATGCCTTTGGGTGCACCGATCGGAACAAATAAAGGTCTAATTACACGTGATTTTCTCCGTATAATAATAGAGCAAAGTAATATTCCTGTCATTGTAGATGCTGGTATTGGTGCGCCAAGTCACGCGGCAGAGGCTATGGAGATGGGAGCTGATGCTGTATTGGTAAATACGGCTATCGCAGTGGCTGGAGATCCTATACGTATGGCTAAGGCGTTCAAAATTGCTGTCGAAGCGGGAAGAATGGCATATGAAGCGGGATTGCCAAACGCTGAAATTAAAGCGCAAGCAAGTTCGCCACTTACATCTTTCTTGGAGGTGTAGTTATAAACCAACAAACACATGGGATTTATTTATAACATGTGTTTGTTGTTATTGTGTAGGTAAATGTGTATATTTGTGATTATAACATACTTATAAATTTTAAAAATTAAAAATATGATAAAAAAATTACTATTATTTTCAACTATTGTTTTATTCAATAGTTGCGTCCAAATGGAAGATTATGAAGATTTGTCAATCGAAATAGATACATCTCTTCCATTAGGAGACTTAACAATCGATGAGGGTAAACTATTCGAACTAGCCTCAGTAGGAGAGGGTGGTTTTGTATATGTGGATGACGTAATAACATTTCAAGGAGAGTCGGGAGATATTAGTTTTGTAAATTCTAAGGATCTTGAAGAGGTGTTAGAAATTGAGTCTAACATAAGTTTTACAGAGAATAAAATTCTTGATATTACGCAGTTAACTCAACTTTCGAGATTTGGTGTAGTAAATATCGAAATCCCTGAAGAGACTAAAATCTTAGATTTAGAGCTAAATTCTGGAGTTAAAATCGATGAAGCAGCACTATCTAATGGTACTTTATCGGTATTTGTTCAACCTATAGACGGTGTGGATGTAAGTAACTTAGTATTTACAATCAATGAGCTTGTTTTAGATAAAAATCCAATCGTTACATCTAGTAACTCTGGTGCGCAACCAACAGTAATAGACCTTAATGGCTATAAATTGAAGCCTAGTGAGGGCGGAAGAGCAATATCGATCAAATATAATGGATTTATATCTATTGATAAATCGATAGTAAGTCCTACGTTGACGCAGATACCTTTAAATATTAGTGTCAAAATGGAGGGTGCAGATGTGTTCGAGGCTAAAGGATTCTTCGGAAGACAAGAGTTCACTCCAATTGTACAAGATGTCGATTTAGGTGACAATAGTTCTAGCGAGTTCTTTGACTATATAAGATCGGAAGAGCACACGTCTGAACTCCAGTCACTCCGGAGAATCTC
>CAMRBL010000055.1 GCA_947040435.1 uncultured Rikenellaceae bacterium | reverse complement strand
CCCTGGCCAGCATGTTATTTCCGATGTCCATCAGCGTGAGAACTATGTCATACGAAAGTCGTCAAATTTATCCAAGGAGTCTCATATAATTGCTGCAAATATTGACCAAGCAGCGTTGGTCGTTACACTATTTGCCCCTACAACTAATACGGAGTTTATCGATAGGTTTACGGTTAGTTGTGAGGCCTATAAGATCCCAGTAACGATAGTCTTGAATAAGATTGATAGGGCAGTAGAGCGACAAGAGGAGTTGGATGCCTTTAAGTATACGTACACTTTAGCGGGATATAATATTTTGGAAGTTTCGGCAACGACTGGTGCTGGCATGGATACATTGCGAGCCTACTTGGGGGATAAGGTAACACTTTTGTCTGGGAATTCAGGTGTTGGTAAATCGACTATAATAAATAAGATTTTACCAAATGCTTTGGTCAAGGTTGGAGATATTTCGAGTTCACACTCAAAGGGCAAGCATACCACTACGTTTTCCAAGATGTTCACACTTCCAGATGGAGGCTACATAATTGACACCCCTGGCATAAAGGGTTTTGGGTTGATTGACATTGATGATGTTGAGATATGTAGATACTACCCTGATTTAATGAAATATTCGTCAGGATGTCAATATTACAACTGTACACATACGCACGAGCCTGGGTGTAATGTAATTGAGTCTATCAAGGATGGTTTAATTTCGTTGTCGAGATACGAGAGTTATCTCAAGTTGATGGAAGAGGATGATAAATATAGGAAATAAATAAAATAAATTAACCATACAATATTTGGCATGAGTATACTACGCAAACAGTTCTTACAGTATGTTGGTCAAACCTCGCCCTCACCTCTTATGATAGAGGTTTCTAAGGCGTCGGGAGTTTTTTTCTACACGCCAGAGGGGAAGCGATATTTCGATTTAATTTCGGGTGTATCGGTAAGTAATGTAGGTCACTCTAACCGATGTGTAATAGATGCCGTTAAGAGTCAGGTTGATGATTATATGCACGTTATGGTCTATGGTGAGATGGTACAGAAGCCTCAAGTAGAGTATGCGAAAGCAATTGTTTCTGAGTTGCCTGCGTCATTGGAGTCAGTGTACTTCATTAATTCAGGGAGCGAGGCCGTAGAGGTTGCGTTGAAGTTGTCAAAGCGATATACAAATAGGACAGAGCTAGTCTCTTTCAAGAATGCCTATCATGGCTCTACGCAGGGGTCTTTGAGTGTTTTGGGCGGAGATGAACAGAAGAGTGGATTTAGACCATTGTTGCCAGATGTAAGGCAATTACGATATAATAATATAGATGATTTAAAATATATCACCGATAGGACAGCAGGAGTAATAGTAGAGCCTATTCAGGGTGAAGCAGGCGTTGTTTTGCCTGATAGTGGTTACTTACAGTCACTTAGGGATAGGTGTACTTCAGTTGGTGCGTTACTAATATTCGATGAGATTCAGAGTGGATTTGGGCGATGCGGCTCACTTTTTGCGACACTAAGAGAGGGCGTAACGCCAGATGTTCTCTGTTTGGCAAAGGCTTTGGGTGGCGGAATGCCCTTGGGCGCAGTAGTTAGTTCTAATGAGATTTTACACTCCTTTACTAACAATCCGGTTCTAGGACATATCACTACTTTTGGAGGACATCCAGTGTGTTGTGCTGCTGGGAATGCAGCGTTCAAGTATATAAAAGATAATAATTTGGTTGAGAATGCGAATATAATGGGTGCATTATTTGAGCGTTTGTTAACAGGGAAGCGACATATTGTTGAGATTAGGCGTGCAGGACTATTACTAGGCGTAGAGTTAGGAAGTTCAGAGAAATTATTTAAGCTCATGGAGTTATTTGTAGCGAGGGGAATTTTGAGTGATTGGTTTCTGTTTTGTGACACAGCCTTTCGCATCTCTCCGCCGTTAACTATCTCTGAGTCAGAGGTAATTGAGTGCGTTGAAATAATCGACGACTGTCTCTCTTCGCTTTAGAAGATTGCTACATCAATAGTTTTAAAGTCAATAAATAAAGGTTCTGATATACTGAATAATAAGTATATGAGAACCTTTATTTTTATGGGTTTAAGTTATTAAATTTCAGTCGCTTTTATGGTAATTTTCTCCTCTGCATTCTCTTGATTTACAATTTGTTTTATATTTCCGTAGTGATGTTGCACGAAGTTTCTCACTTGGCTCAATCTTAGGTTATTAGGGTCTTTCTCATGTGCCAGAGACAATTCGAAGTTAAACCTCTGAAAGTCATTACACAAGCGTCTACGGAGTGAAATTTCATTATAATCAGGTTTGCAGTCGAATTGATACTGAAGGAGTGCCAATGCCGTATACAAGCGCATTTTTTCCTCGTTAGCTATTCTAAATTTAGAAGTAGATTGAAGTTTGATTTTAGTTTCCATTGCCTTAGTTTTTTAGGTTATTAAACAAATGGGCAGAGAGAAAAAAAGAGGTGATTTCGCCTGACCCGTTGACTTTCACCGACTAAGGCAGTGGGTGCATTAACACTCCACACGGGGGTACGAAACCACCATATGGAGTGAGACACAAACACAAATAGTGTCTGTCTCAATTATAGGCAGGTTTCCCTACCTTAGTCGGTATAAAAGTCACTACAAATATAGTAAAAAAAACAATGAGATATAATTAACCCGTATAACAATTTCAGAATATAATTTTAATTTGTATATTTGTGATAGATTTTGAGTAAAAGATCCAAATCAAAATTGTTAGTAAAAAGATTTATTCTCTAGTGATTTGTATCTATGACATAGATAAATGTTAACATAATAGATATGGGATAAGGTATGTCCACTCCCTTTTTATACTAATTATCAATTTAAATCAAAAAAAAATGAAAAAAATTACACTTTTAATTGCGTGTGTTTTTATGGTAGTAACAGTGTCAGCACAAACACTTGGTGTTAAGGCTGGTTATAATGGATCTAAGGTCTCTTTTGGAGGTAATTCAATGGATATGTTTGATGATCTGTTCGAAGCTGATGTTAAAAACAACATGAATTCTGGATTCCACATTGGAGTCTTTGCTGATTTTGAATTAGCTGATAAATTTGTAATACAGCCAGAGTTAGTCTATTCATCTCAAGGTACTACACTAAAAGTTGAAGAGAGTGGCAATTGGACTAAAATGAAAATAAACACTAACTATTTGAATATTCCTATTATTGCGAAGTACGAAATATTTGAGGGATTGTCTGTAAATGCGGGACCACAGTTTGGTTTTTTATTGGGGAGTCCTTCGATGAAAATGAAATGGAACATTGCTGGCGAAAAGGGTTCTCAGGATGGCGGTAGTTTGGATCGTGACTATTTGAATACATTTGACTTTGCAATTGCCCTAGGATTTGAGTATGATATTACAGATGCGATTGATGTTTCTGCACGTTACAACATTGGATTGACCAATTTAGACGAAGTAGAAAAATCTAAGAGCAATGTATTCCAGATAAGTCTTGGATATAAATTATTCTCTTTCTAGTCTATCTGTAACGATATTTAAACTAGTTTTTTCTTTACTAAGTTTTATCGTGTAGCACTAATAATGCTTTTAGAACGAATAATAAACCCTTAGAAATTAAGCACTTCTGAGGGTTTATTTTTTTTATATGTCTGAAGCGGTCATTAATTGCGGATTACGGTGACACATAGTGACATGTCATGATACTCTCTGAAACTTACTATAAAAATCGCCTTTGTTGCATTGCGTGTCATTGTGTACCTCCTTATAATCTGGGATGCATTCATATTTGTACTGAAGAAGTGCAAGCGCAGTGTAGAAACGCTTTTTCCCCTCGCACGCTAGACTCAATTTTGTAGATATTGTAAGTTTGATTTGAGTTTCCGTAGCCTTATTTTTAAGTGATTCATCAATAGGGTAGTGAAAAAAAAGAGGTGATTTCGCCTGCCCCGTTGACTTTCCCACACAAGGCAGAGTGGGTGCATTAACACTCCACACGGGGGTACGAAACCACCATATGTATTGAGACACAAATACAAATAGTGTCTGTCTCAATTATAGGCAGGTTTCCCTCCCTTATTCGGTATAATGGTCATTACGAATATAGTAACCCCCCCCAATCAATGAAATTCATAAAAACTTTAATATCTAGGCTGTTATAAAAGACAAAAACCCCTCCATACAGTGTATGAAGGGATTAATATGAGGTCCGAAGCGGTCATTAATTGTAGTGTATAGTGACACACTGTGCTATATCTTGACTCTCTCTAAATTCTGTTAGGAAATTATCTTTGTTGCATTGAGTGTCACTGTGTATCACCGTATGTCAAGGCATTGAGACCCAGATTGAGACCTGTGATTTTATATACTTATCGTTACTCTGACATATAGCTAGTATATACAATTAGTAAATCAGAAGAAAAAGACACCTACGAATCATTATATTTCATGGAAATGAATAGATCCGTAGTAGAAGGTATTTATTCTCATAGAATGGAAACCAATATACATCCAATTTTTACTCTAGTAATTCTGGGAAAATAGCATTTATTATATCATCATATGATGATTCTTGAAATGGTAACTCACTATGTATTTGTTCTATTTTTCTTATAAAAGAAGGCTTTTTATATAACTCATCATATATACCATATTTCTTACATGCTTTTAAATATATTGTAGAGAACTCTTTATAATATTGAAGTGCATTATTCGAAAGTGCAGTAAGATTTAGGAGTTTAGAACCTATCACTCTATTATATTTAAGAGATAATAATGATAACAAAAATTTGTTTATTTTAAGAGATTTTGATCTATCGTCATTATTATTTAATATTTTGTAGATTATAGACATTGCTATATTTGTGATAGTATCTTGAGAGGCAGAATTAGCAGATAATATTTCGAGTAATTCGCTTTCTTCGTCAGAAGACATAGCATAACCTCTTTGGAATAACATATAAGTTGCCCATGAACTGAGATGATTGTTTTTGCATTCAAAAGCCTCTTTGAGTGCTGTTTGTCCATTGTTATCTTTTAAGTTCACATTTATCTCAATCTCTTCTAGATCAAAGATGCAAGATAAAAAATGATATTTATCTTGATCTGTTTCAAGAGTAGATATTAAACCATTAATCAATGGCTTTTCATTATATTTTTTATTTGTTAAATTTAAGTTTGTATTTAATAAATCTTTTGCAGGAAGAGATAATTTACTCAAAGAATATCTATCCCAATGATTAAAGATGTAAATTTTATTCTCAGTGTATAATCTAATTATACATTCTTCTATAGACTTAATCATATCTGTTTCTCTACTTAATAATGTACTATCTGAATTATCTACAAAATCTATATTCCAATTCTCAATAGCCTCTAAATCTTCATCTACACCCCAAAATCCGAAAGGGAAATATCCACTTGTATCACTTGACGATGCTGGAATTTGGTCAAAATTTGTATATTGAGATGTCTTCATAGATACATAGCTACCTATTACCTGAATAGGTAGCGTATTCTCTAAATATAATGTTTTCTTATCTAGAGCCTCAATTAGAAAGTGTGTAAAAAAACTATTTTGTATATTACGTTTTATTGCATCTTTTGTTGTTGGTTCAAATGCAAGCAACTCTTTTGTTGTTCCACATAGAAGATATAATCCTTTCGAATTATGAGATAATTGACGCTCTACTTTCCCTTTAGGTTGTCCCATAAATGAAAAACCACCACTTTGACAAGCATCAATTATTATATATGTATTTTTAGATTTAATTTTTGTTACGCAATTTATTATTTCGTCAATAGAGATATGATGATCATCTGATATTTGAATACATGATATTCCTTTTGCGCTATCAAAAAAACCATGACCTGAATAATAAAAAACAACTAAATCATAGGTATCTGTTTTTTCTTTATTGATTTTGTTGCAATGCCCCTCTATATTAGACATAAATGTAGCATTTTGTAAAGAATCGGTATGAATGATATTAATAATATCATTATTATTAAACTGACAACGACGTTCTAAAACCTTTGACATTTCTGTTACGTCTTTTATTGGATATTCCAAAGGAGATGTTGTATATTTTGTTGATCCTGTAATTATTGCTTTTCGTGCTCCCATAAGTTATGTGTAAAAGATTAGCTTGCTGTTAATTACAAAGATAGCATTTTATTACCATATAATTTATAATACCTCATTCATCTTGCCCCTTCTCTTTATCTGAGATAGTATAGTATTTATAAATAGTCTGCGGTGAATTCCCAGCAAGCTCAGCGACCTGTATTTGACCTTTCGTCATACTGATAATATCCTTTTTCATCCCTTTCAAAATCACCTGTTATCACTTGTTAAAATTGCATACAGAAAAATAATATTTGAGCGTTTTTTTATTATAAATTAAACTCTTATAATATGAATAAAAAAGAACTTTCAAATGCTTTAGTTGAGAAAATTGGACTAAGTATTACAGATGCACAAAGGTGCGTAAATTGTATGGTTGATATTATCGCAGAGGAGATGCGACAAGGCGGTAGAGTTACCATATTGGGTTTTGGCACATTTTCAGTCAAACAAAAAGCCAAACGAAAAGGAATGAACCCTACATCATTTGAGCCGATTGTAATCCCTGCTAAAAAGGTTGTGAATTTCAAACCAAGCAAATACCTCAATTTTTATTTGGATAAACGAAGAAAGATAAAAGCCTAATATTGTTATAGTTAATAATTGTACCGTATGAAAAACCTTAAAAATTGTGATGATTACACACTGTTGGTAGAGGAGATTAAGAACCTCAAAAATATAGTTACAGACCTTAAAAAAGAGGTTGAAAATAGATCACTTGCTCGTGTGTCTGAATATTTGACAATCGCACAATGCGCTGATTTTATACAATGTAGTAGGTCTACAATAAATCGAATGCTTAAAAATGGAGACCCCAAATATCAAAAAGCCTATAGACGTGTTTTAATACCTCGAAATAGTATAGACCACCTACTAATCAATATTGTCAATTAGTAAAAGAGATAACAATCATAAATTTAGATGGGTATCTCACTCAATTATAAGATACCCATCTAAATTTCCGCTGTTATTTTCTTGTATAATATCCCACACTAGAGGAATAGGAATAAAGGACTGAAACAGTACAGCAAGATTATATAAATATTCCACCTCTAAATCATTTTCTTCGTTTATAACAAACAGCAATTTACAGTTTTTCTCTGTTTTAGTGTCTGTTGTAATGATGGATAACTTTTGTGCTTTTTCGTATGTTAAATCTGAATAATCTATTGTTACTATAAGATGCAATTTGTCACATACTATCTTTGCCTTAAATAATTTCTTTTTCATAAGTTGTTTTAATGACAAAGAAACATTACCCCCTACGACAACTCTGGACGTAGGGGGTAATAATTATTTGCTCTCCTTTAGGAAAGAGAGATCGGGTTCACGATAGCAATCCGATTTTAGAATCTTGCCATCTTCTCGGTATATTGGCTTTCTGTTTTCATCTAGCTTGCTCATATTGCTCTCGTGTACAGCATCAAATATACGCTCAAATTCATCTTGCAGACCATGCGATACTACTGTTCCAAGTAGTGTGTAGGCAATATCTGCCAACTCTTTAGCCATAGCCCTAAATTGTTCACTTTCTGAATTATCAGTTATAGCGTATTCCTCTGCATACTCTGCAACCTCTTCTTTCATTACACGCATACGCAATTCGTGTATCTCTTGTGGTATGCGAAATGTTGGCTTATTGTTTATGTATATGCCGAATGAGTTGTGAAATTCCTCTAATTCCTTTAGTTGCTTTCGCATATCTATCTCGTTTGAATTAAATCAGTGATTGGTGCTGAGGTAGACTCTAAAATCTCTACATTACCATCCACATCTATTGTGCCTATAACCGATTTACTCTCTCTATACTGAAATCCTGAGAAGTACAATAAATCTGAGCCATCAACGGAGTATGTTGAAGTAATATCTATCCCCTTATCTGCTAAGTCAATATATTTAGTGCTGTAATCACTCCAAAGAACAATCTCTAATTTGCTTTTTCCCACAACTTTAAACATTGCGCCCTGTGTATTAATTACTGTGCAATCCTCCATCATGTCATCCCTAAAGAAACCACTAAGATTTATTGGAAGTTTACTAATCTCACCACTTGTAGGGGAAAATTCAAAACTTCCTCCAAATTGAATAACGATTGTCCCTCTATCTTCGTTCTTTTTTGTTGGTATTGTGGATGCGGTTATAGCTGACGATAGAGCTATTTGAGAAACAATACTAGCGCTAATCTCACCACTCTCTGACTCGTCAAGTTTCAAAATGATTAAATCACCATCCATATTATTAACAACCAAATATAACACTTCTCCATCAAATGACGTGAAGGCATCAGCAGATGTAGTGTTAGGGGTGAAATCATCTATAACATACTGCTTTGTGCCAACAGAGGGGCGAATATATCTACCACTATGAAAGCAGAGTCCATTGGTACTTATAGTATAACTACCTTTAGTTACTTTTACATACTCTTCGATTTTTAAGTTGGGAGCATTTTGAGTGTGAATCTTGTATAGCACTCTTCCAGTGCTACCCTTAACACTTGCTCTACTCTGAATAATGTCACACATAAATATGTCTCCATTTTTATCGGTTATAGGTGTCTCACCAGAAAGCAGTATCTTTAAATCATATATTGCTTCTGACTGCTTATCTACAAGATACGAACATCCTTTTAGAGCCGTAGGGTCTGTATTATTTAAAGGCTGAGAGGTATTAACCATAATATACTCTTCGTTAATATTCCATACCTTAGTAGCAGACTCTACCCTTATTGTGTCTCCATTGCTATCAATCCATGATAGGGGTAGATCTTCGCCATCAATTTTAATTTGGCGGTAATCAGTCGACTCAGTAGAGCGTCCTTGCATTTGACTACCTGCGGAGTAGATATATTCAGCATCTTTTATGTTTAGCCCCACGATATTACCTCTTTGAGACTTAGATTGGTCATCACTCTTGCTACAAGAGATGAGACATATAGCGATTATTACAGCTATTATAGAGTGTTTTTTCATTATGTTATTTTTTATTGATTAGAGCTGGAATAAATTTTGGCACTTTACATTTAACTTTAATATTAGATCGTTAATTGGATGTAATGTATCATCTTTACCCATTGTTAGAGGATGTCTTGGCTCCCCTTTACAGGTAGCTCCGTATGCCTTAAATACATAATTTTTTCTCCCTTTAAATATGGTTATTATATCTTTTTGCATTTCATGTAAATAATCTCTTTTTGTAATTAAGTTCCCCCAAGCACACCACACGTCAATTTCCATATCCTTAATTTTATTTAATTTATCAAGTAGGACTTTGATCTGCTCTAAATTTTTTTTGTGGATTTTATCATCTCTTTCGTCTTTCTTATGCATATCATTCGGATTGGTTGCTCTTTGTGGATAGATGTTTAGCATATACCACTCCTTGTAACTCATGTTATTTGCATGATTGTGTACTCGAATTAATGTTGGGTCCAAAACTAATGGTATAGCAGTACTTGGATTAACTCCTATACATATTAGCACTTTGTTTTCGCGCTTTACACTCTCATCAAGTGTTGCACCCAAAACGTATCGCACATCAGTTATCTCATAATTGAATATATTTATATATTTTATCTTTGGTATTTTATGTGCACTCTCATACTCGTAATACCATTCTGTCACCCCCATTGGGTTCTTTTTAGTTTCCATAGTTCCTAATTTATTAATTAATGCTCAGTATAACTTAGCACAAAGATAAATACTTTTCCCAACTTTACAATATTAAAATAAAGTTTTTATGAAATCAAAAGTCGATTTATTTGTCATTAATGAAATTCGGAAGAAGAGAAAGGAACTCAGCATATCACAACGTGGTATTGCTGCTGTTTTGGAGTGCTCTCCTAGCTTTATAGGACAAGTAGAAAGCGACAAATACAATACAAAGTATAGTGTACATCAAATCTTCCTTATTGCGCAACTCTTTGAGTGTTCACCTACTGAATTTTTCCCTTCTTTAGATTTTGACTTATAAACTTAATTTCGTTACAAAGTTAAGAGGGTAGGTGCGACAGAATTAGTCGGTGTTATAAATTATTTTATATCTCCCTACACGCAACATTCAAGAAACGAACATCATTTATAGTAGTGTCGTTATCTCCGTACTCGTGAAAATGTCCGAAAATAGAGATTGAGGGTTTAGTCTTAAAAATCAATTCCCTAAGTTTTTCACACCCTGCACCACCATCGGCAATGTTCTTGGGTGCGCAATGGCTCACCATTATATCAATCGGTTCGTCTATTTCAATAACATTAAGTAAGCCCATTGTTGCCTCTATCCCAACAATAGTAATACTCTCTAATTCAATGATTCGGTTGTTTAGGAGTAATACATCATCGGGCATTAGCTCTTCTGCCATTTCTGGGTATAGTTCAAAAGGGAGATCGTGATTACCAAATACAAAGATTTTATGCTTTGCAGGTTGCTCGGAGAACCAAAGGAAAAAATCTTTTAGCTCCTCTTCATCTCCTGCATTGCAAGCATCACCGCAATGAATAAGAATATCACAAGGTTCAACGATTATATCTCTGTGCCTTGCGTGGGTATCTGAAATGGCGATAATATCCACTTCTTTATATTGAAATTTAATCGGTCTTTCTATTATTCTGCTATTCGGGTTATTCATAGTATTCTATTTTTATGCAAATATCGCCACTAATGTACGACAATATAAGTCGGTGTGAGGGTTTGTTACAAAAAATAGCCACTACATTACTGCAATGGCTACTTCTTTTAATATTGATTTAATGCTCTTGTTAATCGCTGTTTTATCTTGTCTCTTAGATGTTGTGGAGATAAAATTTCTATATGCTCCCCATAGCTAATAATCTTATTCTCTAATTCGGGGTTGATAATTATGTTTAGTGATAGTATATTATCCTCTATTATTTGAGAATGATGCAATGGTAAAGTATTGAGGTAATTGAGCATAACATCTGAAACTTTTAACTTTACTTCCTCTACTAAAGCATTTTT
>CAMRBL010000054.1 GCA_947040435.1 uncultured Rikenellaceae bacterium | reverse complement strand
ATCTCCATTTAGTGATTGCCAATATTTACTATTTTCAGGTAGTACTTTACGAGCACTATTCACATCTTGAAATGAGAAAAAATATGCTTTTGGTTGCTCTTTGTTGAGAGCTAAGTTTTCAGGTGACTCCCACTCGTTCCCGACTGGAGCTTTTTGTTTGCTGTAGTAGAATCCATTTAAAGACTCTCCAGATGCAAAACATTGCATTATAGAGCTACTGATAAGTAATCCTAATAAGATTTTTTTCATAATTAATTATCTTTAATGTAGTTAATAGTTTATGGTAATTGTAAATATAGTGATTTTTTTTGTAAAATGACTATATTTGTGACAAATGAAAATACTTACAGGAAAAGAGATACAAATTGCCGATTGTAAGACAATTGAGCGACAAGATATAGAGTCATTAGAGTTGATGGAGCGTGCTTCGGAGTCAATATCGCAATGGATATGTAATAATGTGGAGCAGGATAAAGATCTGCTATTCTTTGTTGGTAAAGGGAATAATGGCGGTGATGGTTTGGCTATTGCCCGAATGTTGTCGAATGTGGGATATCGTTGCGGAGTATATATTTACGCCTCTTCTAGCGACTCTAGCGATGAGTTTAAGGTTAATTTAGAAAGATTACCCGAATCTGTTAATATAATTGCAGATGACGAACTAGATATTAATGAAGATAGTGTAATAATTGATACATTATTAGGTAGCGGTTTGAAGGGTGAGATTAGAGAGCAAATGCTCGAAATTATAAATTTAATTAACTCTTTAGAGTGTCGTGTAATATCTATTGATCTTCCCTCTGGAATGAAATGTGAATCGCCGAATGACGAAGATAAAATTATCCATGCTGAAACAACATTAACACTAGAGTTTCCGAAACTCTCAATGTTATTACCTGAGGCTGGAGAGTGTTGTGGTAAAATTGAGGTTATTCCAATCGAATTGGATGCGGAGTATATCGAGAGTTCAAATTCGCCTTACCAATACGTTACTGCCGATGATATTGCATCGATTGTTATGCCTCGTAGAAAATTTGGCTACAAAAACCAATTTGGACACACATTACTAATATGTGGAAGTGTTGGAATGTCGGGTGCTGCAATACTCGCAACAAGTGCTGCTCTAAGATCGGGGTGTGGTTTGGTAACGACACATATTCCAGCAGAGGAGAGGTTTGCTCTACATGCAAGTTGCCCACCTGCTATCGCAAGTTTAGATAGTGCACAGTGTTTTTCGACACTGCCAAGTGATATAGATAAGTATAACTCAATTGTTGTTGGATGTGGTCTTGGAGTGAATGAACAAACAGTTCAGGCGCTAACAGAACTTCTTAAAAGTTATAACAAACCTATGGTTATCGATGCAGATGCAATTAATATTATTGCATCTAATCAAGAGCTATTAACTCTAATTCCTGAAAATTCAATACTTACTCCTCACTTGGGTGAGTTGAAAAGATTGCAGGCGTGGAGTAGCGAAGAGGATAAATTGACGAAGATTAAAGCATTAGCTAAAAAAATTAAGTGCTATATTATCGTTAAAGGGGCGCACTCTGCAATATATACCCCCGAAGGCTCAGTGTTGTTTAACTCTAGTGGATGCTCTGGAATGGCTAAAGCGGGATGTGGAGATATTCTCGCAGGTCTATTAGGTGGTTTAATCGCAAGAGGCTACAATTCATTGCATAGCGCAATGTTAGGAGTTTATATTCATGGAGTTGCAGGTGAAAAAGCTCAGGATTATTATGGCGCAGAATCTATGAATAGTTCTGATATAATAGATTTTTTAGCTGAAGCAATGGTTGAGTTATAATTTAAATTACTATATTTGTAAACTATAATAAAACGAAGCTGTTTTGTATAAGCAGTAAATAAGGTTAAATTAATAATTAAAATATAATATTATGTCAAGTTTAAGAATACTAAAGAAGGATATCGATTATCTAGTTGAAGAGTTGGTATCTGATTGTTATTTGTCAATCTACTTTCACTCAGCAAACAAAGAGGCTATTTTGTCTATAATGAGTGAGGCTATCGAAGTTCGTAATAACCTATTCGAAAGAGCAAATAATCCTGCTGAGAAGAATAATGTAACACTAATGAAGAGACATTACGCACAGATTCGTCGTGATATGTTCTCTAAGGTAGATGGATTATTTGAGCAATTGAGTACTCTTTGTAAATAAGAAATATTTTATTTCAAAATTTAGTAAAGCCCTTTAGGAGTCAATCCTAAAGGGCTTTGTGTTACTATTAATTATTGATCGCTGTAATTGCGTTGTGAGGCCAATATTGGTAGTTGATAAGCGGATATACTATGTATAAATAGTAATAATGATGTTATTTGTGTTTATTTATACTTATTGTTTTTGTATCATATGATATATTATTATATTTGTAGGCAAATAAAAATTGACTATGTACGCAAACCTTACTCCCTGTAATCTTTTTAATGAGTTGTCTATTGACGAAATTAAAGAGTTATTTGAAATATATGATATAAAGACTAAATCATATGCCAACGGAGATGTTATTGCAATTGAGGGCAATACATATACACACCTGTTAATTGTAATAGATGGTGTCGTTCAGGCAGAAACTGCCGACGCCTCAAATCGTTCAGTGGTGGTCGAGAGGATAACTCCAACATCATTAATAGCTCCATCGTACCTCTTTGCTGAGAATTCTCACCTGCCAGTGAGCTTGCTCGCTAAGACAGAAGTTACGTTGGTGGTGATTGATAAGGACGAACTCTGTTTGATGATGAGCCGAAATATTCGTTTAATGGTCAATCTTCTGACTATTATGTCATCGTCTAATAAGTTCGTCTCGGATAATATAATGTACCTTACCTACAAAACTATAAAAAGTAAATATTCAAATTATCTTCTGAATAGATTGAAAGTAGAGGGAGGTACGACATTCCGTAACGATCTAACACAACGTCAAATGGCAGAGCTTTTTGGTGTCACACGCCCAGCATTGGCAAGGGCTATTAAAGAGCTGGCTGATGAAGGGGCGATATACGTAAAAGGTAAAGAGATAATATTGCTATATCCCGAGAAACTAGAGCAGTATGCTCGTGAAAACTAAATTAAGTGAGGTTTTTTTCATTATTTAGTTTGATAAATTAATATTAGAGGAGAGCATTTTTCTATTGAATCTCTTCAAATTCTATTAATTACATATTTTTAACTAATTTTACACTGTATTTTATATATTTACTTCGACTCTCTAAATTATATAGAATTGGAGAGCCAAATAAAAAAACAATAAATGATTACTGTATCAAATCTAGAGGTTCAATTCGGAAAACGAGTTCTTTTCAAAGATGTTAATTTAAAATTTACACCAGGCAATTGCTACGGTGTTATAGGTGCAAATGGAGCGGGTAAATCAACCTTTCTAAAGGTGTTGAGTGGAGATGTTGACGCAACTAGAGGTAGTGTCTCTTTTGGTCCTGGAGAGCGTCTGTCTGTCCTTAGCCAAGATCACTATAAACACGATGAGTGCACAGTTTTAGATACTGTACTTATGGGACACACAATCCTTTGGGATATTATTCAACAAAAAAATGAACTCTATTCAAAAGAGGACTTTTCTGAAGAGGATGGTTTAAGAGTTGGTGACCTTGAAGAGCAGTTTTCTGAGATGGATGGTTGGAACGCAGAGAGTGATGCTGCTAACCTTCTTAGTGGACTTGGAATTAAGGAGAATTTACACTTTTCTTTAATGAAGGACCTGAATGCAAAAGAGAAAGTTCGTGTACTACTTGCTCAAGCACTATTTGGAAAGCCAGATAACCTTCTACTCGATGAGCCTACAAATGACCTCGACGTAAAAACAATTATGTGGTTGGAGAACTATCTAGCAAACTATGAGAATACAGTTCTTGTTGTTTCGCATGATCGTCACTTTATTGACTCAATTTCGACACATACACTAGATATTGACTACGCAGATATAAACCTTTTTGCAGGTAACTACTCGTTTTGGTATGCATCATCTCAATTGGCTTCTCGTCAACAAGCACAGCAAAATAAGAAACTTGAAGAGAAGAAAAAAGAGTTGCAAGAGTTTATTCAGCGTTTTAGTGCGAATGTTGCTAAATCTAAGCAGACAACTTCTCGTAAGAAGATGATCGAAAAACTTAATATCGAAGAGATTAAACCTTCAATGCGTAAGTACCCGGGAATCATATTCTCTATGGAGCGTGAGCCGGGAACAAGAATCCTTGCTGTTGACGGTCTTAGTAAGACTATTAATGGAGAGAAGTTGTTCTCAAATATATCATTCACAATTGAGAAGGGTGACAAAGTTTGTTTCTTATCTCGTGAACCTCGTGCAGTAACTGCACTACTGGAGATCCTTGCGGGACAAGATACTGCTGACTCGGGGATGATAGAGTGGGGTATAACAATTAAGAAGGCGTACCTTCCGATGAATAATACTGGGTATTTCAATACCGAATTAAACATCATTGATTGGTTAGCACAGTTCTCTAATGATACTTCGGAGCTGTACCTTAGAGGTTATCTTGGAGAAGAGATCTACAAAAAAGTTAGTGTGTTGTCTGGAGGGGAAAAAATGCGTTGCATGATCTCTCGTATGATGATCGAAGAGGCTAATACACTTGTACTAGACTCGCCAACTAATCACCTTGACCTTGAGAGTATTCAAGCGTTTAATAACTCGTTAGTAGGGTATAAAGGTAATGTGTTGATGTCATCTCATGACCACGAATTTATAAATACTGTTGCAAATCGTATTATCGAAATTACTCCTAATGGAATGATTGATAAATATACTGACTATGATGATTATATCACGAATGAAAAGATACAAGAGTCAATAGAGAAACTTTACAATAAAAAGTAAAGAGTACAAAAAAAAGCTCCACAAGTTATTATAACTTGTGGAGCTTTTTTTTGTACCTATTATAGAGAACGTAGATTAAAAGAATTTGATTCTCATATCAGTTAATGCGCTAGCCTCTGCTAGTGCCATACCTACTCTATCTGTAATGTAGTTCTGTGAGTTAGCCTCTAGTAGAACTCTTTCACTTTGCATTGTAACATCTTTAGTAACCGTAATGTTATTTACATCGAATAAGAATACACCACTCATGCCATCTACAGCTTTTGATACTTTATTCTCAGCTGCACCACCGCAAATTGCACCTATTAATTTAGGTTCAACTCCGATGTTATCAATAAAGAATGAGCTAAATTTAAGATCTTTAAGCTCTTTAACTTCTGCTCCAATAGATGTTGCTACGGCATCAATTGAAGTAGCATTAGCCATTTTAGCTCTAATTAGTTCAGCTTTTTTATCTTTCGTCAATGTAGCACGAATAGTTGTTGTTGCTTGATTAAGTGGCATAATACCCTCTTCAGCAACCTCTGTAAGAGCTGCAACTATGTAATCTCCATCAATCTCCATGATTGGAGATACACTTCCTTTCTCAACACTGTATGTCCAGCGAATAAGCTCTCTAGTTTGATCTAATCCAGCTATTTGACGCTCTGTATTACGAATACGTGCTACTCTCTTAGATAGTGCAGACTCTGTTGCAGCAGTCTTGAAAGAGTCATATGAGTTAGCCGCAGCAGCTATAAAGTTACTAGCTTCACCATAAACTAACTGTTGTGTCTCAGCACTAGGCTCTACATCATAAGTAACTGTTACAATTTGTGCCTTATCAATTGAAGGAGTCTTTTTTGTTAACTCAACAACGTGGATTCCAAAGTCTGTAGTAATAGAGAAGATATTACCTACTTCTTCTGCGATACACGCGTCACTAAATGTAGGGATCATCTGCTCTGGAGTAAAGACTCCTAGATTACCACCATCTTGTTTTGCAGTTTCATCTGTCGAGAACTCATTTGAAAGGGCTGTGAAATCACCGCCATTCTTAAGTACAGTTATGATACTATCAGCAACTTTCTGGTCTGTATTTGCAAGAAGAATATGTTTTGCGCCTAAAGAATCTGGAAGGCTCTTCATAGATGCAAGGCGAGAGATTGTATATTGGTCTCCTTGCATTACAGGTCCATAAATAGCTTCAGGATTATTGTATAATGCCGCTGCAATCTCTGCGCTTAATTCAGAACTCTTATAGTATTTATTATCTACTGGAGAGTGAGTATTAAGTGTTGCATACTGCATTGGGTTTGTACTCTCTTTGAATTCTGCTGCAATTTCTTTGATGTGCACCGCTGCATCTTCATAATCTGTCATAGATGGTAGTAGATCGAACACTACATACTCAATATCACGAGACGTACCCTGCTTAAACTTGTTTTCATGTTTAGAGTAGTAGCTAGAGATCTCTGAGTTGCTAATATTAATTGTTGAATCTGCAATAGAGCTATAGTCTTGAGTTACATAACGAGCAGAGTATGTGTTGTTTGCTACCTCTACGTTGTGAGCTACTTCTATGTCTGTAATATATGACCCTTTAGAGATAAGATTTAAATACTTACTCATTTGACGTTGGTTATTCATCTCTTGTTTCAAATAGCTCCAGATTAGGCTTGTGCGACCACTAGCATCTAGATCTAAATTAGATAAGAATCCTTTAATCATCATTGGATCAAAAGCTCCAGTTTGTGGATTTGCAAAAAAGCCTGCAATAACTGGAGAGCGGTATACACCGTTAACCATATCAATAGTCTCTTCGTCACCAGCAGTGATTCCTAGAGCGTCAAAACCTGGCTGATAAGAGTACTTAATGATTAAAGATTCCCATGCCATATCTTGAGCTTGCTTCTGCTCTTCGTTAGACAGTGCATCTTTACGAGACATTAATTTCACTACCTCAGTGAAGTTATTTGTGCTACTATTATACTCAGGGTATTCAACCATTGTTCCATTGATCTCACCTACCTCCATTTGGTTAGCGTTCATGTAACTATCCCCAGAAGACATAAAGTCGCCTAATAGAAATGAAAATAGTGCAATACCGATAACAATCGATACAATCACTCCTCCACGAGTCCTTAATGTGTTTAAACTTGCCATATTATTTATCTATTTGATTAATTGTCAATGTATTATGTTGAGTGTAATGTGTATGCGTATATATTTTTGTTATATTTACGAAGTTCAAAGATAATAAAAATCTCTTTGACAACGATATTTAATGAGTTTTTTTGTTACATAATTTTAAATTGAACCAAATCTAACTTAGATGCACTAGTGCGAAGCACCTTAATTACATAAGTTCCAATAACTAACTCTTCTCCTTTATTTGGAATTCGCTCATTATTGGATATTATATAACCAGCTAATGTGTCATAGTCATCGGACTCGGGAATGTCAAAATTATACTTCTCATTCAGGTATTCAATCTCTAGTCTGCATGAGAGAAGGTACTCATTATTTGATAGTTGTTTCTCTATATCGTCATTTGAGTCATATTCATCTTCGATTTCGCCAAATATCTCCTCCAGAACATCTTCCATAGAGATCATTCCTGCTGTGCCGCCAAACTCATCTACGACTACTGCTACAGATTTATTGTTCTTTATTAGGTTCGAGAGTAAACGTTGTGTTGGAAGGCTCTCGGGGACGAAGTCTACTTTCATTAAAATATCTGAAATCTTTGATGGATTGTTAAATAGACCTTTTGTATTTACGTAACCTACGATATTATCAATTGACTTCTCAAATATGAATATACGTGAGTAATGTGTGTCAATAAATTTTTGTATAAGATCTTTAATAGGGGTATTTATGTCGACTGCTTCCATGTCAACTCTTGGAATTAGACAGTCTCTAACTTTCAAATCAGAGAATTCAAATGTATTTTGAAAGAGTTTAATATTGTCTTCATTACTATCGTCGCCATCGCTCTCAACAACTTCTTCGAGCAGATGTTCTAAATCCTCTCTATCAAAACCTCTAAGATTTACCAACTTCTCTCCTCTAAAGCCTATTATCCACAGAATAGATGAAGATAGTAGTGATATAATCTTACTTACAGGGTAGAGTAGTATATAAATTACAAAAGCAGGAAGAGAGAATATATGTAGATATAAGCTCGGATTAAATTTTACAACAATTTTATATATTAGCTCTGTTGTGAAAATCAGTATAAGTGTTGCAATTACGACTCTGCTACCTAGTGATTGGATTAAGAGATTGAGGTTATACGCAGTTGATATGCTCTCAATTAGCTCTGTAAGCGATAGAGCATAGAGAATCAATGATACATATTTACCGATTAAGATGGTGATTATATATTGACCTGAATGTTCAAAAAAATACTCTATAATCCTACTGAATAGCTGATTATGCGTGCGATCAATCTCTGATCTAAATCTATTAAATGTTGTAAATGCAACCTCCATTCCTGAAAAAATAGCAGAAAACAGAAGTGCCATAATAACTATTATTATTTCATCAAACATACTTTAACTATTAGTTGCTATTTTATTCATGATTTAAAGATTGTAAAAATATTATTTATTAGTTAGAGTATCAACAGCTGTTGTATCTGCAGGTGGAGTAGGTTTAGTGTCTACCAATAGCTGACCTTTAGGTCTGCGCAGTGTGTAGTCTTTAAACTCTTGGTCGGACTCAAAGCCTACACCTATAATAACATTGTCGCCATCTATAATTTTTGACTCAACATTAGAGTAGATCTTCTCTAGCTTTTGGTTCCAGAAAAGTTGTTCTGTTTCAAGAATTCTGCCATCTGAGTTTGTTATAACAACATTGCCTTTTGCCTCCCATAGTTTCTGTTTTTCAAGAAGTATAGCATAATCAGCTACTAATGTTGATGCAACTTCAAGTGTTGTATCTTTGTAAGTAGTGACAGAAATACCCTCTATGAACTCAATGTACGACTCCTCTGCTAATCCATATTGCTCCATTATTGGTGCTTTTACTATGCGTTGCTTATGTCCATTTTCGGAGTCAATCTGAATAAGAGAGTCCACTTGCAGGGTTACCGTGTTCTCTTCATCTGCCTTTGCAAGACTATTCTGTTTGTCGCAAGAGCTAAACAAGATAGCACCTCCCATAAAGAGAAGTGCTACCATTTGTTTATTATAATTATTTACAATATTCACAGGGATATTATATTTATTTACGGAATCTAACTGTTGTAGCTATCTTTATCCAACCACACTCGACTGTATATGCAGTTCCTTCGTTTAGACCAAGGAAAAAGCAATCTTCTGTTGTTGGGAAGTTTCCACTACAAGCTGAGATTTGTGACTTAACATTTGCCATCTGAGGATCTCCTTCTGATAGGTTACGGCGTGCTTTCATAAATGCATCATGTGCTAGCCAATATACAGTCTGCTTTTTGAATTCAGTACATGACTCCGAACCTTGGAGGTATGCTGATCCTAAAATGATGTAAGCATATGCGCTATTTGGACTAATCTCTATCGCCATATTTGCATATTTCACAGCATTCGTTAGGTTTTTTAGTGCTAGTTCAGTTCCACCAATACTAATATAAAGATTTGCTTTTGCCGTTGGGTCTGTCTCATTAGCTGCTGCTTCGTTTAGGTATTGTAGCGCTTTTTTGAAATCTTTCTTATCTTGAAATGAACTTGCAAGTAGTAGCGCAACTTCAGATGTTGGAGTAATTGCATATGACTTCTCTGCAACACTTAAGAAAAATTCGCTCTCACAATCACTACCAGAAAGTAGTTTAAATACTTTGTTTAGTAACTCAATACTATCTGGATGCTGCTCAACCTGATCTTTAAATAACATCTCTAGATTGTCGCAATTTGCTGCACCACTAGCTAGGAAAAGTGATTCGAATGTAGCTTTTTGTCTAGTCGCAGTAGTATCACTACTAGTGTCAAAAAGTACTATTAACTCATTGTAACTATTTAAAAGTTCATCAACTTCAATAATATCCATCATATATCCATCGGTCAACATCTTAAAATAAGAGTTAATTAATCGTAGATCTATTTTATCTCCTCCAGCCTCAATTGCTTCGTGGAAAAGTTGTTGGACGCCCTCTAAGTCACTCGGATTGTGTCTGTAATATGCCTTAGCTTTGTACTCTTTAAGCCCTGCAAACCCAATCTTTGATGTTGTACCAAAGTGCTCTATACGTTTATCATAAAGCATCATAAGTGAATCTAATGCTACCTTTTTAGCATCTAAAGATGTTGCTCCAATTACCTTACTATCATACATATTTATACCAAATATGTATATGTTCTCACTTCCTTTAGGGGATTTTGTCAGGAGTTCGTTCAAGTACTTAATTGCAGTTGGGTAATCTTTTGTATTAAAGGCATTTCTGTAGAAGTTGAAAGTTATGGCATTAGCTTCTCTTTCATCTGGATTCGCACCCCAGTTAGGGTTCTCAAGATATGATTGCTGTTGTGCAAATGTTGTTGTTGTGATACACGCAACGACAATGAGTAAAAATAATTTAATAGTTTTCATTTTATATGTAAATTTCATTTTAAGGTTTCTTGATACATGTTACGATTAATCGTACTTTGGTTTGTGGAACCAATAGTCGTCGGGAGCTGCTCCAAATAGGCTCATACCAATAGAGAATTTAAAGTATTTCTCTTTGATTAGGTTACTTCTTGTACTGCCACGCTCACCCAACTCTACACCTATATTTATATTTGTAGATCCTGCTAATTTAACAGGAACCCCAACTCCAAATGTAACAGCTTTGTCTGCAATATCATGGTTGTTAAATTGTAGGTAGTAATCAGAATACTTAAAACCTAATCGGTATGATATTCTTTTGTAGAATTTCCTGATGTCACCTCTATTAGGGGTATACTCTCCTCCGATTTTAATAGAGTTTGTATTTTTATACCTTACTTGACCATCACCATACTCATAAGATAGTGTGTTGTTGCTCTTACCCCATGATTGGTATGTGTAATCAGCATTTACAGTAATTTTCTGTGTAAGAAATGATGCACCCAGAGATAGCTCCTGAGGTAATTTAAGGTCTGATGTAACGCTTGTGTGGTCTACCAGTTCATTTGTATATATTGTCTCTGTGATTGTTGAGTTTAAGGATTTCCCTCCTGTTTTGTAAACTGCACCAAGTGTTAAGAAGTGATTTTGTGTAATAACAGGGGAGTATAGTAGACCAAATGTTCCTCCTATTTTAGATATTCTTTCATTACTTAGTCCGCTCATATTGTTGTATCCCCCCCCCGCAATAGGGTTGATATTCATATCATAAGAGCGATTCAAGTTTCCATGGTAATAATCTAGTTGAGCACCAAGAGATAGGTTTTTCAAGATTTTAATTCCAAGTGCAAATTGAAATTTAGATACATTACCCTCTCCTTTGTACTGATATTTTACATCACCAATGTTTCCAATAATCTCTTCGTCAGTTTCAGATTTATTTACGTTATATCCGATACTGCTGTATGGAGTCATAGATATAGTGAATCCTATATCTTTATATATTGGAAACTGAACAGCGACATCTCTAATATTAAAAGTATTGTAGCTAGTGCTAGCATTACTTGTATTACTATAAAAATTTTGTCCTTCTAGTCCAAAATTGAATAGAAAACTTTCGCGACGCATTGTTCCTGCTGAGGCAGGGTTTAGATAATTTATCGAAAAAGGTGAGCTAAAAGCGACACCAGCTCCTCCCATTGATCGGAGTGATGCTGTTCCTTGCGTTGACAAATCTCCTAGCCCGTACATTGTGTATGGTGAGAATGTGTTAAGGCTACTGTTTTGTGCACAAACAGC
>CAMRBL010000053.1 GCA_947040435.1 uncultured Rikenellaceae bacterium | reverse complement strand
ATAGACAGAGAGAGTGTGGAGTACCTTCACGAGCACTACCCAGAATTTACACCAAACCTTATTGAAGGCGATTTCTTAAAAATGAACCTACAAGAGCAATTCCCTAATGGACTTCGCATAATAGGAAATCTTCCCTACAACATTTCATCTCAAATTTTCTTCAAAGTACTTGATTACAGAGATTTAGTACCTGAGGTAGTTGGTATGATACAAAAAGAGGTTGCTGTAAGAATTGCCGAACCACCTGGAAGTAGAAGCTACGGAATCGTAAGTGTTCTTCTGCAAGCTTGGTATGATATTGAATATCTATTTACCGTTAATGAGACTGTCTTCAACCCTCCACCGAAGGTTAAAAGTGCTGTTATAAGATTAAAGAGAAACAACGTAACTGAACTTGGATGCTCTGAGAAGCTATTCATTCAAGTGGTAAAGGCATCTTTCAGTCAACGTAGAAAAATGCTTAGAAACTCACTTAAATCAATATTTGGTGACTTCGGAGGAGAGATCCACCCTAAATTTACCACTAGAGCTGAACAGTTGTCCGTTCAAGACTTTGTTGAACTAACCAACTGGGTAGAGAAATACAAGCAATAGATATTGTATATACTACAAATTACACAAAAACTCCCTCTGATTACAATTCAAAGGGAGTTTTTTTCCCTTTATAATATATCTTTAAAGTTAATATTGAATCTCTAAAACAATACTATTATGACAGGTGCAGCAGGATTCGTTTTTGACATGATACAACGCAATAAAGCCAACAGAGCTCTACTTGAGAAACGTCGCAAACGCAGAGAAAAACTTTGCGAAAACTCACATAGCACACACAGCACTCCTTCTGGGGATAAAATTACTGCTGAACGTTTCTGTCAGATACAAAAGCATATTAGAGAGAGAAAAAGAGATGAACGACGCTATGTTAATCGAATGATGCTCCTTACAACTCTTTTTTTACTAGTTGTAGTGGGTGCTGGGATAGTACTAGCCATAAAATATATTAAAGTTTAAGTATAAGCTCTCATGTAACAGGAGACAAGGGGAATCAAAGCGATAGCGATTAATCAAAAAAAAGTCCAATATTAAATAACCTAATAAATTACTCTATTAGATCACTTAATATTGGACTTTCAACTTATAATACTACTCACATAAATAGATACAATAGATTAGTATTACACTATATAATAGTGCTCAATGGTATATAATTAGAAATTATAACTAACACCTATTGATGGCATAAAAGCGTGCGACTTGTACTCTCCAGAGAAAACAACTGGTTGGTTCAGTGCATTCTTAGTAGTGTAAGAACCATCAACAGCTCCTCCTTGCAAATATGCAGCAGCTATATCAATAGATAGATTCTCGTATGGCTCGAAAGATAGACCTAATGTAACACCAATCTTATCAGCACCTGGAGTCTCTGGGTTATAATAGTCACTTCTTACTGGTGTCTCATCATAGTAAACACCACCACGTATATCTAATCTCTCGGTAAGTTCATATTGCGCACCTAAACGATAAGCAAATGTATTCTTATAGTTCTTAGTTGCAGATATACTATAACCGTTAAGTACATTCTCCGTAAATACAACGTCTAATTTATCATATGCTCCCCACTGTGTATATTGCAGGTCAAATGCTAATAATAATCGTGGTGTTACTTTGTAGCTAACTGCCAAAGTTGTATTTGCAGGAAGAGGTAATTCCGCACTAAATGTACCTTGGTTCAACTTCGGGAATGTTGGAATTGCTCCTAGTACACCCTCTATCGTACTATTTAGGTATGTCATCTTAGCATCACCCTCTGCAACCTCCATCATTACTTTTGAACGGTATGTCAATCCCACTGTCACTTTATCCGAAATGTCGTACATAAGACCAACATTGAAACCTACCTTAATATTACCATCACCACTAAGTGTTGCAGAGGCAGCGTTATTACCTTTCAACGGGTCAAATGCAGATCCTCCTCCAGCTAAAATTAGCTCATCGATAGTCATCATAGCACGAGAAAGTTCGAAATTACCCCAAGTAATGTCAGCTCCAACTCCAATAGATAATTTATCCATAATCTTATACGATAGTGTTGGCTGAAATCTAAACGATTGTAGAGCGATATTCTGTACAATACTAGCACCCTTCCAATTTTCACTCCAGTTAAGCGAGTTTCCAAATGGCGTAGTAAGAGATACTCCCGCTGCCAATTTATCTTCATAGATATTAAAGCCTGCATATAAATAAAATGGTGTTCCCATAGTATTGTCAGTCTTCGCAGTGTAACCCATGCCGTCATTATATTTTGCCGTTGCCATAACCGCAGACCCTCCTACCGAGAAATCTACATTACCCTTCATGTAAACTAGGGCCGCTGGGTTGAAGTGCATACTCTCTGAACCAAGTTTCATTGCAGCTCCTGTGTGTGCCATACCCGCTTGCTTTGTACTCTGCAAGTTTATTTGGTACCCCTCTGCAAAAACTGATGTTGCAGATAATAGCATTAATCCTAAGATCAATTTTTTCATAATTTTTGTTTTTGTTTTATACTAAAAATACCTCTACAAACGTATTAATTAGATACGAGTAGAGCCCAAAGGTAATTATTTTTTCCTAAAAGCAACTAAACGCTAAAAATCAGTAATAATTATAAGGCATATATATATATAATTGTATCGTAGTACGCCAGCGAGTCACATCCATCGCCCACACCGAAATCTATTAATGAAATATCAAGGTAATAAACTGCTTGTAAGCGGGATATATCATGCATTTTCCTCGTTTAATAGACCTCCAAAAACACCATGCATTAATGACAAAAGAGTGCATTAAAAAATAATATTAAAAATTATACATGAAATAGACAATATATTACGATTAAATGACTAACTTTCGAAATTAAATTGCACTTAAGAAATTATGTGCCTGCTAGAGTAGCTGAATATGAGACTATTAGAGCAATTACAAGGAAAAAAGCTAAAACTAAATATAACAATGAGTAGAAAAATTTTAATTAGAGATCTAACGCTTAGAGACGGACAACAGTCTGCATTCGCAACGCGTATGACCCAAGGTCAAATAGATACAGTACTCCCATTTTACAAAGATGCAAACTTCTATGCAATGGAGGTTTGGGGTGGAGCCGTTCCAGACTCTGTAATGAGATTCCTAGGTGAAAACCCTTGGGACAGATTAGAGAAAACTAAGAGCATTATTGGAGATGTCTCAAAACTAACAGCTCTATCTCGTGGACGAAATCTATTCGGATATGCACCTTATCCTGATAATATTATAGATGGATTTTGTAAAACGGCAATTGAGTCAGGACTCGGAATTATGCGTATCTTCGATGCTCTTAATGACGTGGACAATGTAAAAGCAACTATTAAGTATGTCAAAAAATATGGTGGTATTGCAGATTGTGCAGTGTGCTACACTATTGACCCTAACTTTACCTTTGCAGAGAAAGTAAAAGCATTCTTAAAAGGGAAACCTGTTCCTAGTAGCGTATTTACAGATGACTACTTTGTCAACAAAGCGAAACAAATGGCTGCCCTAGGTGCAGATATGATTACGATTAAGGATATGAGTGGATTGATCCCTCCTACGAGAGTAGCAACTTTAATTCGCAAAATCAAAGCTGTTGTTAATATACCTATCGACTTCCATACACACTGTACTCCAGGTGTAGGATTAGCTTCTGTAGTTTCAGCTATCAACTCAGGTGTAGATATTCTTGACACTGTAATATGGAACTTCGCAGGTGGGCCAGCTGCACCTCCAATTGAACTTATATACCTATTTTGTAAAAAAATGGACGTTGAGTTGGACGTGAATATGGAGGCTGTCGCTAAAATAAACACTCAACTCCTAGTTATTCGTAAGGAACTTGAGGCGTATGATGCTGTGAAGAAGATTCCAATCGCATTTAACCCTGTTACAGACAACGTTCCAACTGAAGTAAGTAACCTAATCGACAAGGCAATTAAGGCAGTGAAGAGTGGTGACGAAGCGACTCTTATTTCTGCTTGTCAAGCTATTGAGAAGTATTTTGGATTCCCTGCTCCTAACCAACTTGTTAAAGATGCAGAGATCCCAGGTGGAATGTACACAAATATGGTAGCTCAGCTTAAACAACTTAAAGCTGAAGATATATTGGAGAGTGCTATGAAACTTATCCCTAAAGTGAGACTTGATGCAGGACTTCCTCCTCTTGTGACACCGACAAGTCAAATTGTAGGAGCACAAGCAGTTAGTTGTGCGATGGACATCAGAAACGGAAAACCAATGTACTCAAATACATCTACACAGTTTGTTGCTCTTGTTAAGGGTGAGTATGGTGCTACACCAGTAAAAGTTGATCCTGAATTCCGCTTGAAAATTGCAGGTGTAAGAGAAGAGACTAATTACGACGTATCTAAATACAAGATGCAACCAAATCCTATTTTAGAAGATTGTAATAATGTACATTTAGCTGAGAATGAGAAAGAAGTACTACTTCTTGAACTATTCCCTCTTGTTGCAAAAGACTATCTTACTAAACATAAAAAAGCTCTGTGCATAACACAAAAGCCAGTAGAAGTAGTTGCAGAGACTAAGGTCGTTGAAGAAGAGAAGGTTGTATTACCAACATTAAAGGTAATGTCTCCACTTCCTGGACGTATACTAAATTATGAAGTTAAGGTGGGTGACACTATATCTGTTGGACAAACAGTTGTCATTCTTGAAGCTATGAAGATGGAGAACTCTATCATGTCTGATTTCGCAGGAAAGGTTCACAGAATCGTTGTTGCAGAGGGAGAGACTGTTATGGAGAACCAAGTTCTTATCGAGATACTTGCATAGTATTTAGAATAACAGAATAATAAAAACGCCAGCCTCAAATGTTAATTTTGAGACTGGCGTTTTTTTATGTTATAAAATATAAGCTATAGTATATACAACAACCTAGTAAAGAGTGTAATATAGACCCACAGTAATAATTACCTAGATAATACCTTTTTTAGCTGAATAGCTGACAAACTAAAGTATTTTGCTATTTTTGCATGCTCAATTCCATCATTAGCCATCATTCTGATAATAGAGTTTTGCTTGTTCTGCTCGTCCAACTTATCGAATGTAAGATTAATTAGATCTTCAATTGCTTTTAATACCCTCTTTCTTCCAGCAGCTAAATTATAATTTATACCGCAAAAAGTTGATACTTTACGATGTAGTACCGTGTAATAAATTCCCGATGTAATAATTGAATTAATTGCACTAATATCTAGCTTAGAATCTTTAAATACATCCTCTAAATAGACAGTGATATTCATATTCAAATTCTCTCTTAAATTAGCAGATGTTCGTGTTATTGGACTCGTATCTTCCAACTCCCAAATCAAAATCTTCTGCATGACTTCCGAATTCTCAAGCTCGCGATAAAAAATTTGCAAAAGATTTATCATAAATTTTCTATCTCCTAGAGTTTGTATTTGACTAATATCAACTTTGTCGTTCAACCAAAAGTCATATTTCTTTACAAACTTATCGAACAACTCATCTAAAGTTCCAAAATTACGGTAAAATACGTTATGGTCCATACCCGCCTCCTTTATTAAGGTAAGCAGCGACAGATTATTGAAGCCAAACTCAGGAACAAGTCGCTCCATAGCAGCTATTGCACTATCTTCTATCTCTTTCTTAGATCTTCTATTTGACTTGCTCATTTTTATCATTTAATTTACAATATTTCCTTTAGAGCCTCAGCAAGTGCTGTGATATCACTATGTGAATGAGTCGCCAATACACTTACTCTCATTCTTGAATCCTTCTCTCTTACTGCTGGAAACGTAATTGCACTTGTATAGATACCTCTCTCTATTAACTGTGCACCAACATCTCTTGTTTTATTGTTATTTCTAACTTTAACAGGGAATATTTGCGACTCAGAGGGAACAATATCAGCACCGATTCTCTCCATCTCACTGCGCATGAAAGCGACATTATCCCATAACTTTGCCCTTAAATCTGTTGCTTTTTCTATTATTTCTAACGCCTTTAGTGCCGAAGCTGTAGTTGACGGCGGTAGAGCCGCAGAGAAAAGATTATGTGGCGCATAGTACTTCATATATTGTATCATCTGTTTTGACGCAGCAACAAATCCTCCGACACAACCAAAAGACTTACTTAAAGTACCCGTAATGATGTCAATTTGCCCCAACAAACCAAAGTGCTCAACAATACCCTTGCCACTCTCACCATAGACTCCTATACCGTGTGCATCATCAACCATAAGTTGTGCTCCGTGCTTTCTACACACTGCCAATATTCCAGGTAAATCCGCTATGTCTCCATCCTGAGAATATACTCCGTCTACAATTACAAGTTTAGTAGTATACTTATCTTTGAGGTCAATTAGAGTCTTCTCTAAATACTCAATATCGTTATGTCCAATATTTTTGACATTCGTCTCACTTAGCCCATTAAGTGCACTAGCATGTATAAATGAGTCAACAAGAGCAATATCATTTTTACCTAACAACGCTTTTAACACACCTTCATTAGCTCCAAAGCCAGACGAAAATACAATAGCATCCTCTTGCTCTAAAAATGCAGCTAGTGCACTCTCTAACTCATGGTGGATTTGTCTGTAACCACCAATTACTGTTGCTGCACAAGCTCCTGTCCCATGTTGGCGCAGAGCCTCTATTCCGACTGCTATCGTCTCAGGGTGTTGTGATAAACCTAGATAATCATTCGAAACAAAACTGATAACTTTCTTATCCTCATTTGTATACGGATGCTTAATTGTCATATGAGAACCAGTACTTGCCGTAGCTTCAATGAAGTAAGTATTGTGGTCATAATGGTTCATTTGATCGATGTAGCTCTGAAATGAAACAACTTTTTTCTCTATATTTTCATTTAGAGATGGAGTAAAGTCTTTTAGACTAAGTAACTTTGACATAATTTTAGTTTTATTAATAGTTTTATTTTATCTCTCAACGAAGTAAATATACAATAATATATATATATCTAGGGATTAAACTTCTCATCAGTTAAATTCTCAACATAGTACACCATAATATATTATAATAAACCTAACAGATATTATATATACTGTAATATTAGACAAAGGTAATATATTATATTATTACAACAACAATAATTATATATATTATTGTATATATGCAATAATTGCGATTTTACACTTCACGTAGTGACACTTTATATCAAAAATAACTTTTATTAAACTAATAATAATGAAACGTTGTTTTCTTAAAAGTTTTTTTTGTACCTTTCGTACCTAAATATCACAAAACTAAATTATGAAACTAAGAGTATTATTATTATTGATAGTAACTTCTATTTTGACTATCTCAGCATCAGCTCAACAGAAGATTGGAAGCGAAAACATTGGGCATATCGCAGAAATAACACTATCAGGGAGATTAAATGTAACATACATCCCCTCTGACAAGAACGCAATCGAAATAATTCTATACAACACCGACATAAGTAAATTGAGGTGGGAGATAGAAGAGGGTGTTCTAAATGTTATGCTAAAACCTACTGGCACAAAGGATGGATATGCTGACGTTAAAATATGGAGTAGTACCCCTTTGAAAAAATTAAAGGTTAGTGAGTCAAACTTTATTGCTGAGAGTACAATAATATCAAATATGATTGTTCTTATTGCAACATCATCATCGAAGGTTACAGCAACATTCGAAGCAATTGACATGGAGGTGAAAGTAGGAAGTGATGCAATAGTTGATCTCTCTGGAGAGACCACATACATCGATATAGAAGCATACGAAAATAGCCGTGTCGACACACGAAAATTGGAGACTATTAGTTGTGAAGTAGTGAGCTCTTCCAACTCTGAAGTATATGTTAGCGCAGAAGAGCGTTTAATTGCAACTGCCAAAACTGGTTCAACAATATTCTACACTGGTGAACCTATAATTATGAAGCTAAACACACCAAAAATATCTGGATTAGGTGCAGGAATCCACAAGCTTAAATATTAACATAAATTAGACAATTATAATGCAGGGGTTTATTGAACAAGTTGCATATAGACTATATAAAGAGTATGGGGACGATATTTCGTCCCTTTATGTTATACTTCCTAGTCGTAGAGCTCGCCTATTTTTTGCAGATGCACTCTCAAAGATAACAGATAAGCCAATATGGCAACCTAAATATATATCTATTGATGAGCTAATGTCCGATATTTCGGGGCTGAAGCAGGGTGAACCAATAAAGCTAATTGCAAAGTTATACAAAGTTTACTCGCAGTATCATAGCGAAAATTTTGACTCATTTTACTACTGGGGAGAGATGTTGCTATCGGACTTTGATGCGATAGATAAATATATTATTGATGCCCCGACAATATTTTCAAACATTGCTGACATTAAAGAGCTAGAGAGCGACTACTCTTACCTAACTCCTGAACAAATTGAAATAATTGCACAATTTTGGAGGAATTTTGGACTAGAGAGTAAATTCTCGAAGGAACAAGAGGAGTTTCTATCTATTTGGAAAAGCCTAGCTCCTATATATAGCGATTTTACGAAATCGCTCCGAACTGACAATATTGCATACACTGGAATGATGCACAGAGAGGCTGCAAGAAGGATAAAAGATGGCGATATAAATAGTGAAATTACAGATAGAAGATATGTATGTGCAGGTTTCAATGCACTGAGCGAGTGTGAAAAGAGACTTCTAGCTCATCTTACAACCAACTCATCGGTAGATTTCTTTTGGGACTATGACAACTACTATATTTCCGACAACAACCTCGAACAAGAGGCGGGATTATTCCTCCGAGACAATATCAAACGATTTCCTGAAAGACTAAAACTACCATATAGTTACGACCTATTCAGCTCAGAGAAAGATATTACAGTAGTTGGAGCCCCTTCTGATAGTCTACAATGCAAGTATGTTCACACATTCCTAGAGGAGTTGCAGGCTGACTCAATGCAGTTACTAGATAAGGAGACTGCAATAGTTCTAACCAACGAAAATCTACTGCAACCAGTGTTATACTCAATACCTGAAAACATCCAGAATATTAATATAACTATGGGGTACCCATTCCGCCAGACATTGGTCTATTCATTTGTCGAACGTTTGATTGAGCTACAAAGTAGAAAAAGAGTAAAAGGGAAAAAGGTATCATTCTACCACAGTGATGTGTGTGGGCTACTCTCGCACCCTTTTATAATTGAGCACAACAGAGAGGTTGCGGACTCTCTATTGAAAGGGATAATTCAAAGACAACAGATACATATACAGAAGAGTACAATAGCTATTGAGGGTCTATTTTCGAAACTTTTTCAAGAGGTTTACGGATGGGAAAACCTCGCAGATTACATTACAGATGTCTGTTCGGAGGTGTTCAACCCTACTCAAAGCAAAAGTGACTACTCAAAGCGAACAGAGTACTTAATTGTACTTAATGACAACATCATAAAGCTAAGAAACTCACTGAAAGATTGTGAACTGGAGCTTTCGGACTCTATATTTACATCTCTACTAAGACGTATACTACAACCAATTAAGATTCCATACGAAGGAGAGCCTCTTTCGGGGGTTCAGATTATGGGAATTTTAGAGACCCGTAATTTAGATTTTGAGAATGTAATCATCCTCTCTGTAAACGATGACACATTTCCGGGGAGTATGTTTTCCTCCTCTTTCATACCATATAATCTACGCTTAGCATACAATCTGCCAACCCCTGCGCACCACGAGGGGGTATATGCCTACTACTTTTACCGACTACTTCAACGAGCAAAAAAAGTGACTGTTGTCTACTGCTCAAAAAGTGACGACAAAAACAGTGGAGAGAGGAGTAGATATATACACCAGCTTATATATGAAACATCTCATAAAATAAAACGTGAGGAGATTGGCGTTGACGTCAATCTATCAAGTAACAATGATATTGTTATTGCAAAAGATGGTGCCGTTTTAGAGTCACTTAACGAGTTTATAAACAGCTCAGACAAGAAACTTTCACCAACCTCTTTCTATAACTATATTGAGTGTCCATTGAAGTTTTACTTTAAAAGTATTGCGAAGATTAAACCCGAAGACGAAGTTGTAGAGGATGTAAACTCACCACTATTTGGGTCTATTCTCCACAAAGCGATGGAGATCTTATACCTTCCGATTCTAGGCAAAGAGAGCAACAAAGAGCACATAAAATCTCTTATAGGGAGTAAATTTGTAGAAGATGCTGTGATTCAGTCAATCAATGAGGTCTACTTAAAGGATAACACCGCTTCAGCGTCAGAGTATGGTGGGAATATCACTTTGACGAAAGAGATTATATGTAAATACATTAATCAATGTATTCTACCATATGACTTACGCAACAACGACTACACTATAACAGACATAGAGAAGTCCGTAGAGTGTAAATTTAAACTTAAAGACGATAGATCAATCACATTCGGAGGAAAAGCCGACCGAATAGATCTTCTTGAGAGTGGTATAATTAGGATTGTTGACTACAAATCGGGGGCTAAGCACATAGATTTCAAGGGTATAGAGTCCCTATTTTCTAAATCACACCGTGACAGAAGTTCTGCTGTTCTACAAACTCTACTCTACTCATTAATGCTAAGCGACCAAGGGCTAGATGTGCAACCCGCTCTATACTACATCATAGAGCTAAATAACAGGGAGTACTCTCCCCTACTACGAAACAAATTGAGCGGAGATTACGTCTACCGCTTCTCCGACTATAAGGTTGAATTTGAAGAGCAATTAAGAGTAGTTTTAGCGGAGCTATTTGACGAGAGTACACCATTCATACAGTGTGAAGATCGCTCAATTTGTCAATGGTGCGACTACAAATCAATCTGCGGAATATAGCGGAACTTTGATAAATGATACTAATTTTATACTTGCATAAGTTGTTTTGCCAAAAGTATTGCATTATAACTATTTTTTCGTACATTTGTTAAAATTTATACATTTTATACCATTTAATGCTAAATATATAGTGACGCATTAATAAAAACTAGCATTAAAACAATATGATCAAAGCTCAACAGAATATATATATACCCAAAAGACAACCCTCTTTTGGGTATATCTGTGTGACTATATGCCATGTTGACATGTTGATGTTCTCGCCATTCAAAAAGGAGTATCCCCTCCCTCCTAATGTTATAAATTCTATCTAGTAACAATTTAGGTGTTTATTTAAAAATACGTTAAATAATATAGTCAGTTACTTATATCTACTACTTTCTTTTAAATTTATGTTACACTGCTATGATAATTATATTATCATAGTGTATCTGTGAAGCTATATATACGAATATGCTAAAGTTAATTTTAATATTTGCTATCATCACCTGCTCCATACCACTTTGTGGTCAAGAGTTGGATCGTTATGCATCAAATAAAAATAATGTTTCGTTGCATTTTAGATTTAACCGTTCATTGTTAGAGAAGGAGTTTCTAAATAATAACAGAGAGCTAGATGCATTCGCACAGTTTTACTCAAGTAGTACATCTAAATATAGCATCGACTCTATATCTATTCACGCAAGCTCCTCACCCGAGGGGGATTTGGACTACAACATCACCCTAGCTCACAAGCGTCTACAAGCTATTCGGGGCTATTTCAGATGGCGCTACCCTGCACTAAAACAGAGCAGTGCAAATACATATTATACAGCATTTAGATGGTCAAGCCTCATTCCAGATATACGAGCC
>CAMRBL010000052.1 GCA_947040435.1 uncultured Rikenellaceae bacterium | reverse complement strand
ATTGTCTCTTCACTAATGTTTGGCTCTAGTGCATTAAGAGCATAAGGAAGTTCTGGAAGTTTAATTGTTGTTGTCATTATCGTACAGATTAAAAGGTTAACGTTTATGTGTTTGTTACTGGTTTTAGGTCAATAATCATACCATTATCACTCTAGTAGATGCTAAATATACCATATTTAAAATGGAAATACACTTAAATAAAACAAAGTTTTTAAATAAGTTTTGTCAAGCTTCTTACATGTGGTTGTCAAATGCCCCTTCTTCGAGTTGTTTTCCTTAAAATTTTATGGATAATTTCGTTTTTTCTGATGAGTTTCGGCTCTATTGCTTTTAAATTAAAAAGTTTTTGCAAAAAAATAAACAGTTCTTGCTTTTTTAGAGTCAAAAGTGGTATCTTTGTTGACTTAAATAAATGGTTTTTATAGATAGATATGACAATCGAAGATTTTGTAGTTAGAGTTGCTACAGAGAATGATACCCAATTTGCTGCTGCTATTTGTTATGAAATGGCTGAGTCGGCAAAGGCACGTGGTACAGGTATCGCAAAAAGAACTCCTGAGTATGTTGCCAATAAGATGACAGAAGGTAAGGCTGTAATAGCTTTTCATAATGATGGAACTTGGGCTGGTTTTAGTTATATAGAGACTTGGGGACATGGAGATTATGTCGCTAATTCGGGGTTGATTATCGACCCTCAATTCCGTAAACTGGGGTTGGCTAAGGCAATTAAAACAGCAACCTTCTTCCTATCACTAGAGAAGTATAAGGGGGCAAAACTATTTGGTTTGACCACTGGACTAGCTGTGATGAAGATCAATAACGAAATTGGGTATAGACCCGTCGTTTTTGCTGAATTAACCGATGACGAGCAGTTTTGGAAAGGGTGTCAGAATTGCGTAAACTATCCAATATTGCAGAGCAAGAACAGACAGAATTGCCTATGTACGGCGATGTTGTTTGATCCTGAGGTTGATGTCGTTAAGGTCAAACAAGCAGTAGAAAAATAGTTATATTTTTAAACACACAATATATTTTAACAACTATATATTTTTATATAGTTAAGAAATTTTAATAGGATGAAAAAAGTAGTTTTAGCATTTAGTGGCGGTTTAGATACGTCATATTGTGCAATTTACCTCGCCAAAGAGATGGGGCTTGAGGTGCATGCAGCATTAGCAAATACAGGTGGCTTTTCAGATGAAGAGCTAGCAGACATTGAACGACGAGCACTTGGTTTAGGTGTGAAGAGTTATGTCGCTTTAGATGTTACGCAGGATTACTACGAGAACACTATTAAATATATGGTATTTGGTAATGTCCTTAAAAATTCAACTTATCCAATTTCTGTAAGCTCGGAGAGAATCTCTCAAGCTACTGTGATTGCTAAGTATGCTAAGGATATGGGAGCAGACTTCCTTTGTCATGGATCTACGGGAGCTGGTAACGATCAGATCCGTTTTGATATGATCTTTAATATCATAGCTCCAGAGGTTGAGGTTATTGCTCTTGTGAGAGAGAAGAGACTTAGTAGAGAGGAAGAGATCGCTTACTTGCGTAGCAATGGAGTAGATTTCAACTTCGAAAAAGCTGAGTACTCAATCAACCAAGGTATTTGGGGTACTTCAATTGGAGGAAAAGAGACTTTGACATCTAGCGAAACTCTTCCTGAGGCAGCTTACCCTTCGCAGTTGACAGAGACTGAACCAACGAATGTAAAGCTTACTTTCGAGAAAGGTGAGTTTGTTGGACTTAATGGAGAGCGTTTCGAAAATAAAATAGAGGCTATTCAGAAACTTAACGCAATTGCTTCTAAATATGCAATTGGTAGAGATATGCATATTGGTGATACTATTATAGGTATAAAGGGTAGAGTGGGATTTGAAGCTGCTGCTCCGATGGTTATAATTAAAGCACATCATATGCTAGAGAAACACACACTTACTAAATGGCAGTTGTTCTGGAAAGATCAAATTTCAGCATTCTACGGTAATCACCTACACGAAGGTCAGTACTATGATCCCGTTATGCGTGATATGGAGGCTATGTTGGATAAGAGCCAGAGATATGTTACTGGTGATGTGTTAGTAGAGTTACATCCATATCGTTTTGTTATGGTTGGTGTTGAGAGTGAGCACGATTTGATGAGCGATAAGTTTGGTGCTTACGGAGAGACTATGAGTGATTGGACAAGCGAAGATGTAAAAGGTTTCGGTAAAATGTTCGGTAATCAAAATACTATCTTCTATAAAATTAATGGGTTAGAAGAGTAGAAGATTATGATAAAAGTTGGTATTATTGGTGGTGCTGGTTACACCGGCGGTGAGGCGATTCGTCTCTTAATAAACCATCCAGAGGTTGAGCTGTCTTTTGTTCAGAGTACTTCTAACGCTGGAAACTACATATATAAAGTTCACACAGATTTGTTAGGTGATACGGATATGAAGTTTGCTGAGCAGATGAGTACGGATGTTGATGTGCTATTTTTGTGCGTCGGACATGGTGATGCTCGCAAATTTATGGAGAGCCATGAGTTGCCTGAAAATGTAAGAGTTATAGATTTAAGTCAAGATTTTAGACTTGATGCTGGTCATACTATCGGTGATAGAGAGTTTGTTTATGGTCTTTCGGAGAGAAACTTTGACGAAATATCTAAAGCTAAAAATATAGCTAACCCAGGATGTTTTGCTACGGCACTACAACTTGGTATGTTGCCTTTAGCGGCGGCGGGGCTGTTGACGGATGATGTGCATATTAGTGCTGCAACTGGTTCTACGGGTGCAGGACAGAAATTAGCACAGACTTCTCACTTTAGTTGGAGAGCAAATAACTTCTCTACATATAAGTGTTTTGACCACCAACATCTTAATGAAATTGGTGAAACAATACGCTCTTTGATGCCTAACTTTGCATCGGCTATTAACTTCATCCCTTATAGAGGTGATTTTGCTAGAGGGATATTCGCTTCAATCTACACAAAGTGTGATTTGAGCGAAGAGGCGGTTGTTGCACTATATAAGGAGTATTATAAAGATGCTAAATTTACTGTGGTGAGCGATACAAATATTGCTCTAAAGCAGGTGGTAAATACAAATAAATGTCTGTTGTATGTATCTAAACATGGAGATAATGTTTGTGTAATGAGTGCTATTGATAACTTGCTTAAAGGTGCTAGTGGTCAGGCAGTTCAGAATATGAATATTATGTTCGGATTGGATCAACGATGCGGTTTGAGATTAAAACCAGCAGCATTTTAATTTAATTCTCTGCGTTCTCGCAATGATACCCGTAAGGGAAATATATAGGCTAGTTTAATAAAACAGCCTTTGTCGATAAATTATAAAGAATTAGAGCAAATCAAGAGACGAAAGTTTTAGAAAGATTTGCTCTAACTTTTAAATTATTTTTTTATATGAAAATGTTTGATGTATATCCATTGAATAACATCTCAATCACTAAGGCAATGGGCTCTTGGGTGTGGGATGCAAATGGACAAAAATATCTAGATATGTACGGTGGTCACGCCGTTATATCTATTGGTCACACAAATCCTACTTACGTGGGTGCTTTAACCGATCAGTTGAATAAAATTGGTTTTTACTCAAACTCTGTTATTATAGAGCAACAAAAGGAGCTTTCTGAAAAGTTAGGTGCGTTGAGCGGAAAAGAAGATTATCAACTTTTCTTGTGTAACTCAGGTGCAGAAGCTAATGAAAATGCTCTGAAATTAGCATCTTTCTACAATAATAGATCTAAAATTGTTGCGTTTAAAGGCGCTTTCCATGGTAGAACATCTTTGGCCGTTGCTGCAACAGACATCCCTTCTATCATTGCGCCAGTGAACCAAACAGATGATATTGTCTTCTTGCCATATAATGATGTTGATGCTTTGAAAGCATACTTCGCAGAGCATGGTAAAGATATTTCATCTGTAATCGTTGAGGGTATTCAAGGTGTTGGTGGAATTATCCTCGCTACGGATGAGTTTTTGAAGGCTATACGCCAAGTGTGTGACGAGTCTGGTGCGCTTTATATTGCTGATAGCGTGCAGTGTGGTTGTGGTAGAAGTGGAAAATACTACTCGCATGATTGGGCTGGAGTCAATGCTGATATATACGCAATGGCAAAAGGTATCGGAAACGGATTCCCTATGGGTGCAATATCTATTGCTCCTCATATCGCTCCTAAATATGGTATGCTAGGGACTACATTTGGTGGTAACCATCTAGCTTGTCGTGCTGCGATTGCAGTTGCGGATGTAATGGCACAAGAGAACTTGATCGAGAATACCACTACTATTGGAAACTACCTTATGGAGGAGTTGAAAAAAATAGAGGGTATAAAGGAGATTAGAGGTAAGGGTCTCATGATTGCAATCGAGATGCCTTATGATAGTTCTGAACTTAGAAAAAAATTACTGTTTGAAGAGCATGTCTTTGTAGGTGCGGCGGGTAAAAATATTATAAGACTACTTCCTGCACTTAATATAACTAAGGAGCATGCAGATACTTTCTTAGATGCCTTCAAAAAAGTTTTAGCATAATACATAATACCATAGTGTTGTCTGCAATTTCGCAGTGTTGCCCCCGTAGGGCAATTTAAGAAAACTCAATAAAGAATGATTAAAGTTGTAAAAATAGGGGGCAATATCGTAGATAATCCTCTAAAATTAGATAAGTTTTTACAAGATTTTGCCTCAGTAGGTGGAGGTAAAGTGCTTATTCACGGTGGTGGTAAGATAGCTACTGCGATTAGTAAATCATTGGGTATCGAGACGCAGATGATTAATGGGCGCAGAGTGACTGACCTTGAGACGCTAAAGGTTGTTACGATGGTCTATGCTGGTGGGGTAAATAAAAGTATAGTAAATAAATTGAACTCCTTAGATTGTCGATGTGTCGGGCTTAGTGGTGCTGATGGTGATTTGATAGTGTCGAATAAAAGATCTCAAGAGCCTATTGATTATGGTTATGTTGGAGACCCAAAGTCGGTGAATGTCGAGCTGTTGACCCTGCTCTCTTCAAATGGATACACTATCGTTATCGCTCCTATTACAAGTAGTGGAGACGGTGAGTTACTGAACACTAATGCTGATACAGTAGCGCAGACTATTGCTGTGGCAATGGCTGCTGGTGATGAAGCGGTGGAGTTGGTATACTGTTTTGAGAAGCAAGGTGTGTTGATGGATGTTGAGGATGACGACTCCGTTATAGCTCAAGTGGATGGAGAATCTTTCGAAAAACTGAAGCTAGATGGTGTTATTGTCGATGGAATGTTACCTAAGTTGGAAAATGCATTTAAGGCCATTGATAGTGGTGTTGGTAGAGTAGTTATATGTAGTGCAGAGAATATATCAAGAGAGGACTATGGTGGAACAACCATCACAAAGTAGTTTATGTAGTTTTTTTTGTAAAAAGTTGCATTCTTTTTTGATTATATGAAATTTATTTCTATCTTTGCACAGATATTATGAAGAATATGAAATTGTTTTTAAAGAGAGTTGAAATCTCTTCACATAACGTAGTGTATAAAGGACAGGATGGTACAAAACCTCTTGCCAAATACCCTTTTTTCTTATTATTCGTTAACTCTGTATTTGTTTATTCACTATTTATTATATACAATAGCCTTGCATTTAATTGCTAGGCTATTTTTTTGTGAATTACCAATACCCAAACACTAAGGTGATAAATATAAATAAATTAAGTTTTAAATAATAAATTAGTCGACACATGAAGAAAAAAATTTCAAAAGTTCTCGTACTTGGTTCGGGAGCGCTAAAGATTGGTCAAGCTGGAGAGTTTGACTACTCAGGGTCTCAAGCCCTAAAGGCTATGAAAGAAGAGGGTATATCTACCATCTTAATTAATCCTAATATCGCAACAATTCAGACTTCTGAAGGTATTGCTGATAAGGTTTATTTTCTACCTTTAACGTCTTATTTCGTTGAGGAAATTTTCAAAAAAGATGCTCCTGATGCTATATTACTAGCTTTTGGTGGACAGACTGCTTTGAATCTTGGAACTGAGCTATATAACTCAGGTACGTTGGCTAAATATGGTGTGGAAGTTCTTGGTACAACTGTTGAAGCGATCACAAACACTGAAGATCGTGAACTGTTCGTTGAGAAACTTACTGAAGTTGATATCAAAACTGCTAGAAGTTTAGCAGTTAGAACAATGGATGACGCTATTAAAGCGGCGGAAACTATCGGATTTCCTATCATTGTTCGTTCTGCTTATGTACTAGGTGGTATGGGTAGCGGTTTCTGCTACAACATGACAGAGTTAGTTGAGTTGGCTACTAACGCATTCTCGTATGCTCCTCAGATTCTTATCGAAGAGTCGCTTAAAGGGTGGAAAGAGATTGAGTTTGAAGTTATACGTGATAAAAATGACCACTGTTTCACCGTAGCTAGTATGGAGAACGTTGACCCACTTGGAATTCATACAGGTGAGAGTATCGTTGTTGCTCCAACTTGCTCTTTGAGAGAAGATGAAGTATTAATGCTTCAAGATATTAGCCGTAGAACTATTCGTCACCTTGGAATCGTTGGTGAGTGTAACATTCAGTTCGCTTACACTTCTGAAACTTGTGACTACCGTGTGATTGAGGTGAATGCTCGTTTGAGTAGATCTTCTGCTCTTGCTTCTAAAGCTACTGGTTTCCCTCTTGCTTTCGTTGCGGCAAAACTTGCTTTAGGTTACGGATTGGATGAGATCGGTGAGCTTGGAACTACAAATTCAGCTTACGCTGCGCCAGATCTTGATTACATGATATGTAAGATCCCTCGTTGGGATTTGAGTAAATTTGACGGTATTTCTCGTCTTATTGGTTCAAGTATGAAGTCAGTAGGTGAGATCATGTCAATTGGTAAGAGCTTTGAGGAGATTATCCAAAAAGGTCTTCGTATGATCGGTCAAGGTATGCACGGTTTTGTTTGTAATAATGGTCTTGAGTATGAGGATCTTGACGATGAGTTGGCAAACCCAAGCGATATGAGATTCTTCGCTCTTGCAATCGCTTTCGATAGAGGTTATACTGTACAGCAGATTCACGATCTAACAAAAATTGACCATTGGTTCTTAGGTAAATTAGAAAATATCCACAATTACTCTAAAGTAATCGGTGCATATAATAAAATTGAAGATTTAACTGAAGATGTGCTTTTCGAAGCTAAGCGTCTAGGTTTCTCTGACTTCCAGATTGCTCGCCTTGTTGCTGATGTTCAAGGTAACATGGAAAAAGAGTCTATTCAGGTTCGTAATCGCCGTAAAGAGTTTGGTATAATACCTTCTGTGAAGCGTATCAATACAATCGCTTCTGAGCACCCTGAATTAACAAACTACCTTTATCTTACTTACGATAAGAGTAAACACGATATTCTTTACTATCAGAACAAAAAATCTGTTATCGTACTAGGTTCTGGTGCATACAGAATTGGTAGCTCGGTAGAGTTTGACTGGTGTTCTGTTAATGCAATACAAACTGCTCGTAAATTGGGGTATACCTCAATTATGATCAACTGTAACCCTGAGACTGTATCTACGGATTATGATATGTGTGACCGTCTTTACTTTGACGAACTTTCTCTTGAGAGAGTGTTGGACGTAATCGATCTTGAGAACCCTAATGGTGTTATGGTATCAGTAGGAGGTCAAATTCCTAATAACCTTGCGATGAAACTTCATCGTCAAAGTGTACCTATCTTGGGAACATCGCCAATTTCAATTGATAGAGCTGAGAATCGTCATAAATTCTCTTCTATGCTTGACTCTTTGAAAATTGACCAACCTGAGTGGAAAGAGCTCTCTACAATGAGCGACGTTAAAGTGTTCGCTGAAAGAGTAGGATTCCCTCTCTTGATTCGTCCTTCTTACGTGTTGTCTGGTGCTGCTATGAAAGTGTGTTACAACCAAGACGAGATGGAACATTTCCTTAATATCGCAGCTAAGGTCTCTAAAGAGTATCCTGTTGTTATCTCTGCATTCCTTCAGAACGCGAAAGAGGTAGAGTTTGACGCGGTGGCGCACAATGGTGAGATTATCGAATATGCAATATCTGAGCATATTGAGTTTGCGGGTGTTCACTCTGGTGATGCTACGTTGGTTTTCCCTGCTCAGAAAATTTATTTCGAAACAGGTCGTAGAATCAAGAAAATTAGTAGACAAATCGCTAAAGAGTTGTGTATTAGTGGTCCATTCAATATACAGTTCCTTGCTAAAAATAACGAAATTAAAGTTATCGAGTGTAACCTTCGTGCTTCTCGTAGTTTCCCATTCGTATCTAAAGTACTGAAAAGAAACTTTATTGAGACTGCAACTAAGATTATGTTAGATGCTCCTTACGATAAGCCTGACAAAACTTCGTTTGACGTGGAGTGTATCGGTGTGAAAGCTTCTCAATTCTCATTTGCTCGTCTGTTGAATATCGACCCTATATTAGGAGTAGATATGTCTTCAACTGGTGAGGTTGGTTGTCTTGGAGATGACTTCAACGAGGCACTTTTAAGTGCTCTATTATCGGTAGGTTACTCAATACCTAAAAAGGGAGTGATGATATCTTCTGGTGAAGCTAAGTCTAAAGTTGACCTTCTTGAAGCGTGTATCAACTTAGATAAGTGTGGTTACGATATATATGCTACAAAAGGTACTGCTGATTTCCTTGCTGAACAGGGTATTAAAGCTACTTCGGTAAATCGCCCTGATGAGGATGGTGATGCAAATGTTATGGAGATGATTGCTGATAAGAAATTTGATCTTATTATCAATATCCCGAGAGATAACACAACGAGAGAGAAGAGTAATGGATACAAGGTGCGTCGTGCTGCTATTGATTACAACATTCCATTGTTGACAAATGCACGTCTTGCGGCAGCGTTCATAAACTCATTTTGTACGCTAGATGAGAAAGATATACAGATCAGATCTTGGGACGAGTACAGATAGTCTATAGATAATGATTCAAAAAAAAACGATTACTCTTATTTCAAGAGTAATCGTTTTTTTTGTTTTATAATATTTGTAAAGTCAATTAGTAATGTGCTAAAAGTGACCCGCCATATGTCACTGTACCGTATGTAGCATTTGATACGGTTAGTACAGCTGTTCCAGATAGTGAATAGACCTTAAATGAGAATGTGTACTCGTCTGCTCCAAAAAAATCTGTGGTGAAACTTACAATCCAGCCCTCTTTATTTTGTACGGCTTTGTAGTTGTTATACTCTATTGGTGTTAGAGTGTAGTTCATGTGTATAAGAGAGTATGGTGGAGCTATACCCTTGATGAATGGGATGTCTACGTCGATGAAATCCTTGAAAATGCCGATGCCAAAAAGTGGGTTGTAGATCGATTGTGGCATTCCTGCTGGTTCTCGCTGAAAGGTGCTGGGCTTAAATGTGAAATCGTGCGACAAAATTAGGGAATCTACATGTCTTATGTAGGCTGCGTGACGAACTTCGCGATTTTGCACTCGTTCAAGATGTGCAGGGTTATCGGCTTTCTTCTCTTTTGTTAGCTCTGCGCCAGTACTTGAATAGCACCAAGCTGTGGCAATAAGTAATAATAGATACTTCATACGTTTTAAGTTTTTGATTCGTAATAATTACTATCAAACTTCTTGCCATACTAGTGGCTGAAACGTACTTTTTAACTTATTTTAGTGAAAAGTCTAAAGCATAGAGTGGAACTATTATGATTAACCATATCCAAAAGTGATAATGTGCTGTTGTTGATGGTTTTAAACTAAAGCCGCCCACTAGTTATAAATCTCTCAAAATATGTAAATTATACTTGAGCAATTTATAACTAGTGGGCGGATTTATGTGGTAGTAGTCAGCAGTATACTTAAACTGTTGCTAATTTATTTAGTGCAAATTCGATTCGTCTTAGAGTCTCCTCTTTGCCTATCATCTCGCAGATGTCAAACATACTTGGACCTTTACTCTCGCCAACTATTACAAGTCGTAGTGAGTTCATAATCTGTCCCATAGGGAACTCATTTGATTTAATCCAATCATGAACTAAAGGTTCTGTATTTTTCGCTGAGAAATCTTCAATGCCCGTAAGCAACTCCTTTAGCTTTGCCATGCGTGTAGGGTTTTCACCCTTCCAAAACTTAGATACTACTTTCTCGTCAAAGCTTGTAGGTGCTTCAAAGATGAAGAACGACTCTCCCCAAAAATCAGAGATAAAAGTTGTTCGCTCTTTGATTAGGCTTGTGACTTTTATAGCTACTTCTAAACTACAATCTATACCTCTCTCTTTGAGTTCTGCTAAAAAGAGCTCTGCTAGTTCGCTGTTATCTCTCTTTTGCATATATTGTGAGTTGAACCACTTCGCCTTCTCGGGGTCAAATCTAGCTCCAGATTTACCAACTTTATCTAGCGAGAAGAGTTCTGTGAGCTGCTCCATATTCATAATCTCTATGTCATTTCCCGGGTTCCAACCCAAAAGAGCTATCATATTGATGAATGATTCAGGAAAGTAGCCATCTTCACGGTAACCTCTAGCTGTTTCGCCAGTTGTAGGCGCAACCCATTTAAGTGGAAAGACTGGAAAGCCCATCTTATCTCCATCTCTTTTACTCAACTTACCTTTACCAGTAGGTTTAAGTAGTAGTGGAAGATGTGCAAACTCTGGCTGTACATCGCTCCAACCAAAAGACCTATATAATAAGTAGTGTAGCGGTAGGGATGGAAGCCACTCTTCGCCACGGATAACGTGTGAGATATCCATTAATTTATCATCTACAATGTTTGCAAGATGGTATGTAGGAAGGGCATCTGATGACTTATAAAGAACTTTATCGTCTAAAGTTGATGTGTTCACTGAAATATCTCCTCGGATAAGGTCTTTCATGTGAATGATCTCTCCCTCAGGCATCTTAAAGCGGACAACCCATTGGTCTCCTCTATTTTTCCTCTCTTCAACCTCTGAACTAGATAGTTTAAGTGAGGTAGATAGCTCCTCTCGTATAGTATAATTATATGAGAATACTTCACCTTTTGCCTCTACGCTCTCTCGCAGGGAGGTCAACTCCTCGGGAGTGTCAAAGGCGTAGTATGCATTGCCTGACTCGATAAGATCCATAGCATATTTAAGATAGATCTCTCTGCGCTCACTCTGCCTATATGGTGCGTATGCTCCACCTTCGTTTACACCCTCGTCTATATTGATGCCACACCAACGAAGTGACTCATTGATGTAATCCTCTGCACCTGGGACAAAGCGTTGTGAATCTGTATCCTCGATTCGCAAAATGAAATCACCTTTGTGTTTGCGAGCAAATAGATAGTTGTAAAGTGCTGTACGCACTCCTCCAATATGTAGTGGTCCTGTAGGACTTGGGGCAAATCTAACCCTTACACGTCTCTCCATAGTTGTATTTTTTTTAATATTTTCTTAGTCGTTTAGACATTAAATAGGAAGTGCATGATGTCGCCATCTTTTACAACGTACTCTTTTCCTTCAATTGAGATCTTTCCGTTCTCACGACAAGCCTTCTCAGATCCCAAAGTGACATAATCGTCATACTTTATAACCTCTGCACGGATAAATCCACGCTCAAAATCTGTGTGAATAACTCCTGCTGCTTGAGGGGCTTTAGTACCCTTTGTATATGTCCAAGCTCTAGTCTCAACCTCGCCTGTGGTAATGTATGTCTCAAGGTTTAGTAGGTCGTATGCAGCGCACACCAATCTATTTACACCGCTCTCTTTTAGTCCAACTTCTGCTAGGAACATCTGACGCTCCTCATACTCCTCCAA
>CAMRBL010000051.1 GCA_947040435.1 uncultured Rikenellaceae bacterium | reverse complement strand
ATATTTTTATGGCACGTTAGCCTCATCAACTAAAACAATAGACCTTTTCGATCTTAAAAAGTATTATGATGGGATGTATCTAGCCGTACCTAAACTATCAAACCCTAAAGAGCTAGAGGCAATGGTTCGCCAAGATAAGATGTTTGAGATATTTAAAGAGTATGCAACATGGGGAGATGTAATGGGACTCTCAAATATTGGATCACTGAATAATAAGATTAGTTGTGGGGAACAGAGTGAGATGATTAAGATAGCTGAGGCATTTCACGAGAAAAAAATCGCAATTATTGCCGATAAAATATATGAGGTACACAAGTCAAGAGGCTTAAAACTTATACTCATATCTGGACCATCATCAAGCGGAAAGACAACATTCTCTAAACGACTAGGCATCCAATTAACGATACTTGGTCTTAAACCAGTCCTACTCTCAATGGACGACTACTTTGTTGACAGAGTAGATACGCCGCTTGACGAAAATGGAGAGTATGATTTTGAATCGATACACTCACTAGACTTGGTGACATTCAACAAGCACCTAAAACAGTTGATGAATGGAGAGTGTGTAAACATTCCTCGCTATGACTTCATCAAAGGATCAAGACAGAGTCACGACAAACCATTACAGTTAAACGATAGATCAATTCTTGTCGTAGAGGGTATACATGGTCTAAATCCAGAGCTTACATCTCAAATTGATGATGACCTTAAGTTTAAAATATACACTTCGGCTCTAACATCCATCTCAATGGATAACCTCTCTCGTATATCAACATCTGACAATAGATTAATAAGACGTATTGTTCGAGATTTCCACACCCGAAATTGCAACGCAGCAGATACACTAAAACGCTGGGCAAGTGTCGGGCATGGGGAGCGAAAACACATATTCCCGTACCAAGAGAATGCTGATATTGTATTTAACTCATCTCTGTTCTATGAGATCTCTGTACTTAAAAAATATGTTGAGCCGATGCTTCTGGAGGTGCCCAACACAATACCCGAATATGGAGAGGCTAGAAGACTTCTAAAATTCTTAGAAAACTTCAGACCTATTGAGGCGGATGAGATCCCGTATGCATCAATTCTCAGAGAGTTTATTGGAGAGAGTAATTTTTAAAACGCAACGCCATAAATATACACCCTACAACCAGAACTAAACTACTATAACTAATACTGAAAATAATGAAAAAAAGAAAGATTCTATTAGTCGTATTTACCCTATGTGCAATATGCTCTACCCAAAACTTATCTGCAAAAAAAGAGAAGTCTGTTATTATTATTGGATTTGATGGACTGAGCGCATACTCCATAAACAACGGAGCTGAGATGCCAACATTAAGAGGATTAATTGCAGAGGGTTCGTCTTCACTGGAAGTTCGCTCTGTACTCCCTTCGTCGAGTGCCGTAAATTGGGCTTCAATATACATGGGGTCTGGTCCCGAGCTACATGGATATACAACATGGGGAAGTAAAACTCCAGACCTTCCATCACGAGAGTGCACTCCAAACGGAATGTTCCCAGATATATACTGGGCGCTTAAACAGAAGGATCCCAATGCAAAAACTAGCTATATATATGAGTGGGGAGGCATGAAATACCTAGCTGACACACTATCTATTGATTATATAAAGCAAGCTAAACTATCAAGTAAAGATTTCAAAAAAAATCTACAACCGACTATTGACCATATTATTGAAAATAAACCGAACTTATGCTCTATCATTTTTGATCAACCTGATGGAGCAGGACACAGCTTTGGTTGGGAGTCTCCTGAATACTTTAAGAAGCTAACTCACCTAGATAATGCGCTAAAGATGATTGTAGATGCTATTGAAGAGGCTGATATGATGGATAATACAATGATTGTTATAGTTTCTGACCATGGTGGAATAAATACTAATCATGGTGGGAAATCTATGAAAGAGATGCAGGTACCTATTATATATTATGGAGACGGAGTGAAAAAAGGATATGCAATTGAAGAGAGCCTTATGATTTATGACGTAACTGCTACTATTGGAGAGTACTTAAAGATAGAACAACCAAAAGTTTGGCTGTCAAGACCAACAGAATCAATATTCAAATAGATAATATATTGATAAGTAAATACCCCAACTACATTACGCTTTTTGTAGTTGGGGTATTTACTTTATAGTATATAACTGCCCTATGCGGACGGCACTGCGTGATCGCAGGGAACTATTATAACTCTAATTGTTGTCTGGAATCACACGGTGCAGTTCCATTAAAATATTTTTTTACGAGTGTGACAATACGGTTCTGTCCCCTTTGTCTCATAATAATCTTGGTGCTCAGCCTCTGCAACATTAAATGTAGTAGCTGAAGTTACCTTTGTCTTTACATCATATCCCTTACCCTTTAACTCCGAAATAATTTTCTCTGCTATCTCTTTTTGACTCTCAGACGTATAAAAAATCTCCGAACGATACTGAGGTCCTATATCAGGACCTTGTCCCCCTTCTTGAGTAGAGTCATGTATTTCGAAGAACAATTTTGCTACTGTTTCAAAGTCAATAAGTGTTGGATCAAACGTTATCTGCACAGCTTCCGCATGTCCAGTCTCTTTAGTACATATCTGTTTATATGTTGGATTCTCAACTGTCCCTCCAATATATCCAGAAACCGCACTAATCACACCCTTTTGCTGCTGCATAAGGTGCTCAACTCCCCAGAAACACCCTCCAGCAAATATCGCAACCTCCTTCGTAGGCTTGAAGATCATAGAAATTGAGTTAACACAGTGTCTTACATTTTTCAAAGTGTGATTCTCACCCTTGAACACATGACCTAGATGTGCACCACAATTAGCACACATGATCTCTGTTCGGATTCCATCCGCATCTATTTGCCTTTTAATCGCCCCCTTGATCTCATCATCAAAACTAGGCCATCCACACATTGAATTGTACTTATCGGCAGATAAATATAACTTTGCGCCACAAAGTTTACATAAATATACCCCCTCTGCCTTATTATCATTATACTCTCCCGTAAATGGGAGTTCTGTGCCCTTATCAATAAGCACCCTTTTCTCCTCTTTGGTTAACTCTTTCATAATTACAGTATCTTTTTGATTTTTATCTTTTAATGGTTCTACATTTTGCATCAACACGAGAGCAAAAATAATAATAATAATATTCATAGAGCTACATATTTTAAAATTAATCTTAGGTCACTAGTATATTTAAGTAACGGTAAGCTACCCCTTATTTATTATAATCATACAATTTTTAATCCATTAGAGCCCATTTATTGCTTTTTTTTATATAAAACAGTGTTATTTTGATAAAATAACAAAAACCATGCAACAATATCATAATATTTAGCGTATCTTTGCCACGGACAAAATTGCGACATGTTAATCTTGTTGATATGCGGTTGTGTAAGAGACACACATAATATATAGTTTAGGCTAGAGCTGAGTATTGACAATTAATTAACCTTAGTTATAATTAAAGGATATTGGGCTCACCAGGAGACCCTATTTTTTTGTCCATAATTTAATTAAATATTTAATGAATCAATTATCAGATTTTCAGACATTAGGTCTGTCAGAAGAGATGTTGGAAGCCATCAAAGAAAAAGGTTTCGAAAAAGCATCTCCAATTCAAGCTTTAACTATTCCTATCCTAACAAAGCCAGGTGGTGATATCATCGCTCAAGCTCAAACAGGTACTGGAAAAACAGCCGCTTTCGGACTTCCGATTTTGGACATGTTGACTCCAGGCGGTAGCGACGGAGTTAAAGCTCTAATCCTTGCCCCTACTCGTGAGTTGGCATTGCAGGTAACCGAAGAGTTACTATCTTTCAATCGTAAAAAACGCTTATCTATTGCAGCTATTTATGGTGGTGCTTCTATGACAGAGCAGCTTCGTAGACTAAGCAAAGGACTAGATATCGTTGTTGGTACTCCAGGTCGTGTTCTTGACCATATCCGTAGAGGTACGCTTAAACTAGCTAATTCAGAGTATTTAATACTTGATGAGGCTGATGAGATGCTTAATATGGGATTTATTGAGGACATCGAAGAGATCATGAGTAGCATGAACGATAATAAGCGTACGCTTCTATTCTCTGCAACTATGCCTGATCGTATCAAGTCGCTTTCTAAGCGTTACATGAACGATATTCAGATCGTAAAAGCAGTAGCTACGAATATTACAACATCTCTTACTAACCAAATCTATTTTGAAGTAAGAGAAGGTGATAAATTTGATGCTCTTACTCGTATTATTGACGTCGAAGGCGAATTCTACGGTATAGTATTTAGTCGCACAAAAGTTGGTGTTGATGATATTACTAGCAGACTTATCGAACGTGGATATGCAGCTGAAGGTCTTCACGGAGATGTTTCTCAAGGTCAACGAGAGAAAACTCTTAAAAGATTTAAGCAGAAAAATGTAAATATCTTAGTTGCGACTGACGTTGCAGCCAGAGGTATTGACGTTAATAATCTTACTCACGTAATCAATTACTCTCTTCCTCAAGACTCTGAAAGTTATATCCACCGTATTGGTAGAACAGGTCGTGCAGGTAAGGAAGGTACAGCTATTACATTTATATCTAACTCTGAATTACGCCAATTTGGATATCTTAAAAAAGATATTAAAGTTGATATTAAGAGAGAGAACTTACCAACAGCTCAAGATGTTATTGTAATGAAGCGTAATAAAATCATGAGTGATCTTCAAGAGATCATTGATGCTGAGACATATAGCGATTGCGCTACAATGGCTACAGAAATTTTAGCTACGAACACACCTGAGGTTGCTTTAAGTGCTCTTCTACGTTTGGCATTTAAAAACGAACTTAGTGAAAATAACTACCCTGAGATTCGCTCATTCAGCGTTGACAGAAAAGGTACTTCAAGATTGTTTATATCAATTGGTAAAGTTGACGGACATGATGCTCGTTCTTTGGCTCAATTGCTTAAAACAGAGTGTAACATCTCTGATAACTCGATTGATGATGTCAAAGTTCTTGAGACATACTCTTTTGTAACTGTTCCTTATACAGAAGCTGAAGGCGTTGTACGTAGCTTAAACGCATTGCGTGAAGGTTCTCGTCCGATGGCTGAAGTTGCTAACGAAAAAGGTTCTGGCTCTTCACGAGGTGGTGATAGAGGTGGTGACTTTAGACGTGGCGGTGACAGAGGTGGTTATAGATCTTCTGATCGCAGAGGTGGTGGTGATAGAGGAGGTTTCTCTGATCGCAGAAGTGGTGGTGACAGAGGAGGTTCTTCTGATCGCAGATCATCTGGTGGTGACAGAGGAGGATTCTCTGACCGTAGATCATCTGGTGGTGATAGAGGAGGTTTCTCTGACCGTAGATCATCTGGTGGTGACAGAGGAGGTTTCTCTGATCGTAGATCATCTGGTGGTGACAGACCATCTTCTGATAGACCAGCTTCTGACAGACCATCTTCAGATAGACCATCTTCAAGTCCAGAGCGTCGTTTTTCAAGAGATCGTCGTAGAGACTAAACAATAAATACTTCAAAAAGGTGTTAGACTGTAATAATATATAGTTTAGCACCTTTTTTGAGTTTGATATAATTCTCAGGTATAGAGAACACAAAATGATAACAGTGAATTAATTTTATATGTATTAGAAATTTTATACATTTCTTATAATAAATATTTATATATTTGTGATTCGTTTGAAATTATTAATTAATAACCAATAAAAAAAATAAGTTATGAGCATAAAACCATTATCAGATAGGGTATTAATTCTACCTAATCCAGCAGAAGAGAAGACTGCAGGTGGACTTTTTATTCCTGAGACAGCTAAAGAGAAGCCTCTAGCAGGTAAAGTTATTGCAGCTGGTCCTGGTACAGAAGAGGTTAAAATGGAGGTTAAAGTTGACGATACTGTACTATATAGCAAATATGCTGGTACAGAGGTTAATGTTGATGGGGTAGATTATCTTATCATGCGTCAAAATGATATTCTTGCTATTATATAAAAAAACTTACTGAGAGGAAGTTTTCAATTTGAACAGAACTTTCAGTGTTTGATAAAATTGCCCTATGCAGAGAGCTTTGAGTGACCGCATGGAGCAAATTAAGAATAATAAAAAAAATATAGATACAAAGCTATGGCTAAAGAGATTAAATATAACGTTGAAGCGAGAGAGCTACTTAAAGTAGGTGTTGACGCATTAGCAAACGCAGTAAAAGTAACATTAGGACCTAAGGGACGTAATGTAATCATTGAGAGAAAATTCGGTGCACCGCAGATCACTAAAGATGGTGTAACAGTAGCAAAAGAGATTGAACTAGAGGACAAATTTGCAAACATGGGTGCGCAGATGGTAAGAGAGGTTGCTTCTAAGACTAACGATGATGCTGGAGATGGAACTACAACTGCAACTGTATTGGCTCAATCAATCATAAGTGTTGGAGTTAAGAACGTTACAGCTGGTGCAAATCCAATGGATTTGAAACGTGGTATTGACAAAGCTGTTGCTTGTGTTGTTGAAAATCTAAGAGCTCAGAGTCACGAGGTTGGTGATGATATTGACAAAATTGAGCAGGTTGCAACAATCTCTGCTAACAATGACAACACTATTGGTAAACTTATTGCTGAGGCGATGGGTAAGGTTAAAAAAGAGGGTGTTATTACAGTTGAAGAGGCTAAAGGTACTGAGACTCACGTTGAAGTAGTTGAAGGAATGCAATTTGATAGAGGTTATATATCTCCATATTTCATCACTGATTCAGAGAAAATGGAGTCTACATTAGAGAAGCCATATATTCTTATCACTGATAGAAAGATCTCTACAATGAAGGAGCTTATGGGAGTTCTTGAGCCAGTTGCTCAGAACGGACGTTCACTAGTTATCATTGCAGAAGATGTAGATGGAGAGGCACTTGCAGCGTTAGTTGTAAATAAGCTTAGAGGTACACTTAAAATTGCAGCTGTTAAAGCTCCAGGATTTGGTGACCGTCGTAAGGAGATGCTAGAAGATATCGCTGTTCTTACTGGAGGTACTGTTATCTCTGAAGACAAAGGTCTTAAACTTGAGCAAGCTACTGTTGAGATGTTAGGTAGTGCAGAGAAAGTTGCTGTTAATAAGGAGAATACTACAATTGTTAATGGTGATGGTGATAAAGAGGCTATTGAGGCTCGTGTTGCGCAGATCCGCAAACAAATGGAACTATCTACTTCTGACTACGATACAGAGAAACTTTCTGAGCGTTTAGCTAAATTATCTGGTGGTGTTGCAGTTCTTTATGTTGGTGCTGCTACTGAGGTTGAGATGAAAGAGAAAAAGGATCGTGTTGATGATGCATTAGCTGCGACTCGTGCTGCTGTTGAAGAGGGTATTATCCCTGGAGGTGGTATTGCATATATTCGTGCAATCTCTGCACTAGAGAACCTTAAAGGGGACAATGAAGATGAAACAACGGGTGTACAGATCATCAAGCGTGCAATCGAGGAGCCTTTACGTCAAATCGTTGAGAATGCTGGTGGAGAAGGTTCGGTTGTTGTAAATAGAGTTAAAGAGGGTGAAGGTAGCTTTGGTTACAACGCTCGTGCTGATATTTATGAGGACTTATTTGCGGCTGGAATTATCGACCCAACTAAAGTTGCTCGTGTTGCTTTGGAGAACGCTGCTTCTATTGCGGCTATGTTCTTGACAACAGAGTGTGTATTAGCTGATATAAAAGAAGATGCTCCTGCTATGGGTGTTCCAGGAATGGGTGGCATGGGAGGTATGATGTAACATACATCAAACTAAAGTTAGAAAGCGAAGTTTTAATACATATTGTATTAAAACTTCGCTTTTTTTATAGTGTTTTTGAGAGTTCTTATAGGCTCTTTATACAGCTTGTACAATTGCTATTAATAGCTTCCAGAACTTATCCACTGTTGATATTTGCATCCTTTCATCAGGAGAGTGGACACACCTCAATGTTGGTCCAAATGAGATCATATCTAACTCAGGATATTTCTCTAAGAATAATCCACACTCTAGTCCCGCATGAATCGCCTTAACTTTAGCTTCAACCCCAAATAGATTTTTATAGCTCTCTTTTGAGATTTCAAGTAGTCTTGAATTAGTATTTGGACTCCATCCTGGGTAACCATCCTCATCCACTACCTCTGCACCAGCAAGTATGAAGAGCGATCTAACCGTAGATGCAGCACATTTTTTTGCTCCTGTTAATGAAGAGCGTTGTGATGTTGCAACAACCACTTTATCATCTCCAATAAATTTAACCGAGGCCAAATTTGTAGAGGTCTCAACGAGTTCGGGGATTGAATTACTCATTGCAATCACTCCATTATCCACTGCAACTAGGGCACTAATAAGGTTGTTTGATACTTTTTGAGTGATTATTTTAGATTGTTGAGATATTTTATTTAATTTAATTTTTAGGTTTTGCTCAACAGTGCCATACTCCTCTGCGATCTCTACAACATACTCATCAAACAACTCATCTACCATATTACAACCACTCATTGGAACACCGAAAGTAACGGTCGCTTCACGAGGAATTGCATTTCTTAGATTTCCACCGTCAAAGTGACACAATACAAGGTTCATTTCGCCCATAACTCTCCAAAGTAAGTGAGCTGACAATTTATTTGAGTTAGCATACCCTTTGTTTATATCATCTCCAGAGTGTCCCCCTTTCAAACCACTGACATTTAACGTGTAGTATTGATACTCCGCTGGAGCACTCTCTGGTTCATATCTGAATGTTGCCACTGTATCAACACCCCCAGCACAACCAATAAAAAGTTCCCCTTCATCCTCAGAATCAAGATTTATTAAATACTTTCCAGTCAAAAGATTTGGAGATAATTCAATAGCTCCCGTTAGTCCACTCTCCTCGTCAATTGTAAATAGAGCCTCAATAGCTGGATGCTCAACAGTTGTATCAACGAGTAATGCGAGAGCAGCGGCCATACCGATTCCGCAATCAGCTCCCAATGTCGTACCCTCTGCACTAACCCAATCTTCAATGACTTTGATCTTAATTGGATCATTCATAAAATCGAACTCAACATCTGAATTCTTTTCACAAACCATATCCATATGACTCTGTAGTATCACAGTTGGATGATTCGTCATTGTAGCAGTAGCAGGTTTCAGTATTACGATATTTCCTACTTCATCACTCTTGTAGTCAAGATTGTTTGTTTTGGCGAAATTTACTAGATATTCACAAATCTTCTCCTCATGCTTTGATGGACGAGGTACACGAGTAATCTCCTCGAAGTATTTCCATACTAATTGTGGTTCTAAACCCTTTAAAACGGACATAATATTATTGTTTTTTCTGTTTATCAATTTAAAATAGATTAACTAAACCTATATAAGTGTAAAAATAACAAAATATTTTGTTATTTTTGCTATTCAAGTATAATATTAATTATGATGAATATACCAAGAATAGGTCACGGCTATGACGTGCACGCACTACAAGAGGGATTAAGACTTGTACTCTGTGGCGTTGAGATTGAACATACAAAAGGTTGTATTGCCCACTCCGATGGAGATGTTGCGATACACTCTCTGTGCGATGCTCTTTTAGGTGCAGCGGCATTGGGGGATATAGGATACCACTTCCCTGACACATCAAATGAGTTTGAAAATATTGACTCTATGATACTCCTTAATAAGGTTGCATCTATACTGAGAGAGAATAAATATATAATAGGTAATATAGACATCACAATAATAGCACAAAAGCCTAAAGTAAATCCATTTATATTAGAGATGAGAGGGCGTATTGCATCAGAATTGAACCTACAATTAGATCAAGTATCAGTAAAGGCCACAACGACTGAAAAACTAGGATTTACAGGTCGAGAGGAGGGTATCGCCTCTGAAGCTGTTGTGTTAATATACAAAAATGATATAGCTTAATAACTTTTGGCATAACAATTGTCGCTTACCTCTTTACACTAAAACAAAATATTATGAATAAGGTTAAAGGTATCATAACAAAAGCAGGAGAACCAATCACTTTATTAGGAGATCAAATAAAAGTTGGGGATATTGCTCCAGATTGTTCTCTTGTCAATCAAAATGGCGAGAGTGTAAAACTTTCTGACTTTAATGGTAAACTATTAGTTCTATCTATATATCCATCCATCGACACTCCAGTGTGTGCGGCACAAGTGAGGCACTTTAATAAAGCTGCATCCGAGTTGAGCGAAGAGATTGAAATTATAGGAGTATCAAAGGATCTGCCATTTGCATTGGGTCGATTCTGTGCTGCCGACGGTATAGAACGAGTGACTACACTCTCGGACTACAAAAATAGCGAATTTGGAACTAAGTATGGCTTCTTAATCGAGGAGATGATGCTACTAGCTAGAGGTGTTGTAATTATTGACAAGAAGGGTGTCGTTCAGTATGTCGAGTATGTTAGTGATATAGTTAATGAACCTGATTATGAGTGTGCGATGGATAAACTTAAGCTACTATACAAACAGTAATCTTTTTAAAATTCCCTGCGCTAACGATGCTATGTGACCGCAGGGAACTAACTAACTAACTAACTAACTTTATACCAAACATAATGACAAAGATTAAGAATATTGTATTTGATATGGGTGGTGTACTCATAGACCTTGACTGGTCAGCATGTGTGAGTGCATTTGCTGAAAATGGCTTCCCCCAAGCTAAAGAGATGTTGAATCCGTACCTGCAAAAAGGAATCTTTATGCAGCTAGAGAAGGGTACGGTAACAACAAGCGAATTTTATCAGAATATTAAAGATAATGCGGGGAGTTCAATTACCGATGAGCAGATAGATCTCTCTTTAAGCAAATTTCTTGTAGAACTACCTATATATAAACTCGAAATGTTACGAAAACTCCGAGAGAGTTATAATGTCTACATGCTTAGCAATACAAGCTCTATTATAATGAAGTATGTTGATGAAAATATGTTCACTCAAGAGGGTTTAACATGGGAATCATACTTTGATCGTCGTTACTTATCATTTGAGATGCAACTACTAAAGCCTGATAGCTCTATTTATGAAGTAATGTTAGCAGATGGAGCAATGAATCCAGATGAGACTCTATTTTTGGATGACAGTCCAGCAAATATTGCCACTGCACTGAAATTAGGAATTAAAACATATCATGTATCACCGATGGAAGATTACCGAGAATATCTATATTCTCTATAGTTTTTAGGCTATTTTATCATTTTTTTTGAATATTTACGAAAAAAAAGCCTTAAAAATTTTGTTTGTAATAAAATTATCCATACTTTTGCACCACAAACAACAAACAATGCCTCTTAATTGAGTCTGAAGTTTTAAAGAGTCCCAACTCTTCTAGACAAGTTTATTGTTTTACAACACACTTCGGGGTGTAGCGCAGCCCGGTTAGCGCACCTGCTTTGGGAGCAGGGGGTCCCAGGTTCGAATCCTGGTACCCCGACATAAAAAGGTCTAAGAATCATTGATTTTTAGACCTTTTTTATGCTCCATATATGATCTCGCAATGCATTACGAAAGGAATCAATCTGAATTTTCAGATTGATCCATTATTATCCAATATCACATGTTTTATTTAGAGCATTCATTTAGTACGCTGTAAAAATCATCAATAATCTCCATTTTATTCTACTTCGTTGGCACGTTATTGTAGGTTACACAACATCAATACATTTGACTATTTCACCTATATCCTAAATAAAATGGCAACATATCCCCCAAATATTGCAAATGACATATTGAGGGAATTACGGATCAATCAGAATATCTTGTTGTTGGTGATTTTTTTAAGCAAATATTTTAGATA
>CAMRBL010000050.1 GCA_947040435.1 uncultured Rikenellaceae bacterium | reverse complement strand
TTCTCATACATATCTAGTATCGTTGTACACACCTTACCCTCGGGTACTGCAACCAACTGAGATACTACTTGTTGCGCAATTTCGAAAGTTATTGTACCAACTCGTTTCACAGCTGCACCGTCTACAAAAGTATCAATTTCTGACATTGTAGTATTACACCCATTTTCAAATGATAGAGCCATAGACGCTGCACCACAAGGTTCTATTCCTATGATCTTTGTCTCTGGGCTTATGTGCTTGAAAAATGATCCAACGCCAGAGACCATTCCTCCCCCTCCAATCGGGACGAAAAGGTAGTCAATAGGAACATCAATATCATTAAGTATCTCTGCCCCCACAGTTGCTTGCCCCTCTATAACTTTTGGGTCATCAAATGGGTGGATAAATGTCATGCTTTTCTTTGCGCAATATTCTAAAGCACTCTCTGAACATTGATCGAATGAGTCTCCAACGAGTATGATCTCCACAAATTCACCACCAAATACCTCTACTTGCCTTATTTTTTGCTTTGGAGTTGTAAGTGGCATAAATATTTTGCCATATATTTTCAGTGTATTACAAGAGTATGCGACACCTTGTGCGTGATTTCCTGCACTTGCGCATACGATTCCCGTCTGAACTTCTTCTGGTACGAGTGATCTAATTTTATTGTAAGCTCCTCTTATCTTATAAGATCTTACTATTTGTAAGTCCTCTCGTTTTAGGAAGATATTAGCCCCATATTTATTTGAAAGGTGTCTATTCCTTTGTAGAGGAGTTGAGGTGATTATCTCTTTTAATGTGTCTCCTGCTTTTGCTATATTTTCTAATGTAGGGAAATAAGGTATACTCATCATACTATCTATTAAATGTTAATTTATTATATAATTTTGATTTGTATCGTAATCTAAGCGGTACAATTATAATACAATATTATTCATAATTAATGACAACAGCAAATTGAATCCCAACAAATATTATTTTTATTGTATACGAACTCTGTTTTACAATATAGTGATTTTATTTCAGATAATAGCATAAATATCACTCTATTTTCACCAAATTAAGTTGTGGATTGGATCTTTTATCGTGGGATAGATGTGCCACTATCGTTACAAAAGTAGATTAACCATAAATATGTTTAGAGTTTCTAAATATTATTATATATCTTTGTTATGATTTTTTTTGTTTTTTTTGACTCAAAATTCGCCTTTACATATTGAGCTATTTATTGTTTCGTAAATCAATAGTTACTGTGGCTCCTCTTGAGTTGGTGTATATGGCTATTGTCAACTAAAACAAGCTGATTTTTTTATTTACCTTTGTATCTTAATCTATACTAACTAAATTACATGAATATGTTAAAACAATTTTTTGTGCTAGGTACAGCCTTGCTTATCACCTCAATAGGCTACACACAAGAGAAAAAGAATCTCTCTATGGAGCAGATTGTTAAATCTATGCCAGCTGGTATTAGTAGTGCTAAATCTGCTATTATTAACTGGTCGGGTGACAAAGATGTTATATTAAAAGATGGTCGTGACTACTCTACATATAATCTTAAGAGTGGTGAGAGAAGTGACTACACTCCACCAAAGCCGAAGGTAGAGCCATCAATTATAAGTGATATGAAAAAGGAGGTGTCCAATCCAACATTCTCTCCTGACTCTACAATGGTGGCATATACAAAGGGGAATAATCTATATATAATGGACGTAGCGTCTAAAAAACATAAGGCACTTACTACTGATGGAACAGATCTTATACTTAATGGTTGGTCATCTTGGGTCTACTATGAGGAGATTTTAGGTCGTCATACAGCGTATAAGGCATTTTGGTGGTCGCCAGATAGCAAGAAACTTGCTTATTATAAGTTTGATGACTCAAATGTGCCAATGTTCCCTATTTATGACGCCACAGGTAAGCACGGAAAATTAACTGAGACACGCTACCCAAAAGCTGGAGATGAGAATCCAAAGGTTGATATTGCTATGGTTGATATTGAGTCGGGAAAGACGATTTGGGCTGATTTCAAGAGAGACGATGATCAATACTTCGGAATCCCTTTTTGGAGTGCTGAGTCGGATAAATTTATGGTTCCTTGGATGCCTCGTGAGCAAAATAATTTAGTGTTGTATGAAGTTTCACCTAGCGATGGCGCTAAAACAGAGGTGTATGAGGAGAACCAAGCTACATGGATAGATTGGATTAGTGATATGGTGTTCTGTGAAGATGGTTTCTATATGACAAGAGATTTTGACGGTTGGGAGCAGATATATTATCAATCTTTCGACGGTAAAACGCTAAAAAAACTAACTCATGATAAAAATTGGAATACAACTATATTAAAGTTGGATGAAAAAGCGGGTCTTATATTCTTCTCTTCTAGAGCAAATATCTCTACTCGTAACGACGTATATATGTTGAACATCAAAAAAGGGACAACAAAAAAGATCTCACTAGGTGATTACAATTACACTAATATACGCATATCTCCAGATAATAAAAACTTCGTTGCGGATATATCTAATGTGTCAACGCCAACGAAAGCAGTTTTACTAAACATAGGAAAGAGAGCTAAGATAAAAGTTATCTCGGATAGTAAAGGTGCGTCGTATGGTGATTATAAGATCGCAGAGTCAGAGATGCGTTTTATTAGTGTTGATGGCTACACTCTGCCAGCATCTATTATACTACCTATCGACATGGACTCTACAAAGAAGTATCCTGTAATTATCTCTATGTATGGAGGTCCTAATGCAGGTAGTGTTATGGATAGATGGAGCTATCCTTCTGCTGGGAACCAACTTTGGGCTAACCAAGAAGTTATTCAAATATCTATCGATCATAGAGCTTCGGGACATTGTGGTAAAGAGGGAGTGAATTTCATTCATAGATCACTAGGTCAGGTAGAACTTTCAGACTACATTGAGTGGGTTAAGTACCTTCGAACTCTTCCTTATGTAGATGCAGAGAAGATTGGTATTACAGGTTTCTCATATGGTGGAACAATGACTATGTTGGCTCTTACTGATGGTGCGGAGTACTTCCAGTATGGTATCGCAGGTGGTGGCGTTATGGATTGGCAACTATATGATACTCACTATACGGAGCGTTATATGGATCGTCCGCAAGATAATAAGGATGGATACGCCTTCACAAGAGTGTGGAATCGTGTATCAAAATATAAAGGTGGAGAGGGGTCAATGGTAAGGATTACTCATGGTAGTCTTGACGATAATGTTCATATGCAGAACACAATGCAACTTGTGTATGCTCTTCAGATGGAGAATAAAGAGTTTGAGTTGATGATATACCCAGGTGCATACCATGGTTATGGTGGGGCTCAATGGGTACACAGTAGAAAAAGTGATCTAATTTTTTGGTATAAGCACCTTTTGAATAGAGAACTTCCAAATATTCTTAAATAGAATATCTTATTGTTACTAATATTAATGGAACTCTGTACATATATATAATTTAATATATATGTACAGAGTTTCATTATTTATATATATATTTGTAATAGAGTAGGTATATATTGGTAGTTTATATAACACATAGACTGTAAAGTAATATTTAAAGCCGATGAGATTATTGAATTTGCTTGTTGAATGTAATTATGTTATGAAAAATAATAAACACAATATATAAATATCACAACTAAAATTAAAATATATGAGAACACTTTTAAGTAAGTCAATGTTAGTGTTATATGCGATAATATCGCTGGCATTTTTTGTATCTTGTTCATCAGAAGATGGTATAGGTGTAGTTCCTGTGACAGGTGTTAAAATTAATCATCCAACTTTAAGTTCAGTTGAAGGTGATGTTGATACTCTTGTTGTTACTGTATTACCTATGGACGCAACAAATAGATCGGTTGTTTGGTCAAGTAGCGATAACTCAGTGGCAAAGGTTAATAAAGGTGGAGTTGTCTCATCTATTAGTGCAGGAGAAGCTATAATCTCTGTGACTACGGATGATGGAGAGATGATAGGAAGGAGTGTTGTAACGGTTAGTAAAGATGTAATTCCTCTAACTGGAATAAAAATAGATCAAACTACATTGAGTTTAGAAGAAGGAGGAGATGCTGCTACCCTCTTAGCTATTTTTACACCAAAAAATACAACAGAGCGAGATGTTACGTGGTCAAGTAGTGACGAGACACTGGCCGTTGTTGATGAGGTTGGAGTTGTTACCCCTTTAAACGATGGAGAGGTTGTAATTACTGTAACTGCTAAGGATAAATCAAAATCAGGTAATTGTATTGTAACAATTACCCCAAAGTATGTTCCTGTTATTGGAGTTAAAATTGATCCATCACTTTTGGTACTTATTGAAGGTGGAGAGCCAAAATCTATAGTAGCAGTTTTTACGCCTGAAAACGCATCAAACAAAAATCTTACGTGGTCTATTAGTGACAAAACAGTGGCAACTATTGATGAGCTAGGTGTTGTAACTCCATTAAAAGCGGGAGAGGCTGTAATTACAGTAGTTACGGGAGACAGAGTAAAAAGGGCTACTTGTGATGTTACAGTTATTGTTCCGACAGTTGTTGAATTGGGAGGTAACAGTTATGTAACAGTAGAGAGATCTGGTGCAAAGATCGACCATAATAGAGGATTAATTAGTTGGGTAGATGCAAAGAGTGTAATTAGCACCTATTTTTATATGCATGAGGCTGGAACCTTTGACCTTGATATAGAGGCTCAGGGCCATTCTGAAATTACTGTTAAATGTGGTGATAAGGCTTATAATGTAAAAGTAGATAGTGACGAATTTACGAGATTTGGTGTTGGTACTTTTACTGTTGAGAAGCCTGGTTATGTATGCGTAGATTTGCAAGGCGTGAGCGCAGCAAGTGGTAACTTTGGCCAAGTAAAAGCTCTATTGGTTGGGGCGAAAGGTAAAATGACATATGTGCATGATTTTGAAAATTACTGGGGACGTAGAGGACCATCGGTTCATATGAAATATAATCTTCCAGCAGAGGATGTAGAGTGGTTTTACAATGAGGTAACTGTACCTAAAGAGGGAGAAACGATGAGTAGTTACTATATGGCTGCTGGATTTGGAGAGGGTTATTTTGGTATGCAGTATAATTCGGGTACAGAGCGTAGGGTTTTATTTTCATTGTGGAGTCCGTATGTAACAGATAAACCTGGAGATATACCTGAAGAGTATAGAATTGTACTAAAGAAAAAGGGACGAGATGTTTATATTGGAGAGTTTGGTAATGAGGGCTCTGGTGGTCAAAGTTATTTGCGCTACAATTGGACGGCAGGAGAGACTTATAAGTTCTTAATGCAGGTACATCCTGATGGGAATGGGAATACAATTTATACGGCTTACTTCTTTGCAACAGACGATAATGAGTGGCGTTTAATTGCAAGTTTCATGCGTCCTAAAACAGATACTTGGTATACAAATTCTCACTCTTTCTTGGAGAACTTTAGTCCAGAGCAAGGTTATCTTACTCGTGAGGTGAAGTTTTCGAATCAGTGGGCACATAGTGTTAGTGGTCAGTGGATAAGGTTGAAAAACGCTACATTTACACATGACGCTACTGCTTCCGCTGGTGTAAGGTTAGATTTTGCTGGGGGTGTATTAGATAATGGATCATTCTACCTAAAAATGGGTGGATTCTTTAATGAAACAACAAAGGGATATACAAATTTTATATCAACCTATGAAGGGGTTAAACCTGATGTTGATTTTGACTTTTTGGAAACAATTAAATAGATATTATCAACTTTATAGGTGATAATGAAATAATCTGGCAGTAGACTCTAAATTATTTAAAGAGTTTTATTTGCAAATAAAAGCGACCTCTATACTTTACGTAGAGGTCGCTTTATTTTGTTATATATCTATGAGTTTTATGATGTTGCAGTTGAATACATAGAAATATTATAAATATTTTAACATTATATTTAAATATACGTAATAATTCGGCTTTATTTTTGTTATATATTAAAGACAGATAATATATAACAAAAATAGAATATGAAAAGAGCTGAATTAATAGGTAAAATTGCGGACTCTGATAGAGTTTGGGATTTGGTAGTAGTAGGGGGAGGAGCAACTGGGCTAGGTATTGCACTCGATGCTGCGATTAGAGGATATAGCGTTGTATTGTTTGAATGCGAAGACTTTGCAAAAGGTACTTCAAGTAGGAGTACAAAATTAGTTCATGGTGGGGTTCGTTATTTGGCGCAAGGAGATGTCGCTCTTGTGCTTGAAGCTCTGTATGAGAGAGGTCTACTAAAGAAAAATGCACCTCATTTGGTTAAGAACCAATCTTTCATAATTCCCAATTATACGCTCTGGGATAATTTATTATATACAGTTGGTCTTACTGCATACGACCTTTTGGCGGGGAAGTTGGGATTAGGAAGATCTAAGTATATATCTAAAGCTAGTGCAATTTCTCGTATACCAGTGCTTCGAGAGAAGGGGCTCAAAGGTGGCGTTATATATCAAGATGGTCAATTTGATGACTCTAGATTAGCAATTAATTTGGCACAATCTTGTGTTGAACAGGGGGGGTGTGTAATAAACCACGCTAGGGTGACATCTATAATGCATAAAGAGAGTGGTGATTTAGATGGCGTAACGGTTATTGATAATGAGACAGATATTTCATATATTGTGAAAGCAAAGAGTGTTATCAATGCAACGGGAGTATTTGTTGATGATATCATGCAGATGGATAAGCCTACGGGTGAGCACCTAGTTAGACCGAGTCAAGGTGTACATTTGGTATTAGATAAATCATTCTTGCAGAGTGATTACGCTATTATGATACCTAAGACGGATGATGGTAGAGTGTTGTTTGCTGTTCCATGGCATAATAAAGTTGTTGTTGGGACGACAGATACATTGAGAGAGAGTGCGGAATTTGAGCCTGTAGCGTTAGATTCAGAAATAGAGTTTATTTTAAATACAGCAGGTCGATACATGACTCGTAAACCAACTAGAGCAGATGTTTTATCGGTGTTTGCTGGTCTACGTCCATTGGCTGCGCCAAAGAAAGATAGTAAAAAAACAAAAGAGATTTCACGAAGTCATAAAATTGTAGTTTCAGAGAGCAATCTCATTACGATTATTGGGGGAAAGTGGACAACTTATAGAAGAATGGCACAAGATTGTGTTGATAAGGCGATTAGTCTTGGATTACTTGATAAGAGGGAGTGCGGAACGAAAGATTTTAAGATACATGGATACTTAGAAAATCCAGATTTGACAGATCATATGTATGTATACGGAACTGATGCTGAGGGGATAAATGCTATTATTGAGGAGAGTGCAGATAAGGGGGCGAAGCTACATAGTGAGTATGATTACACTGTTGCAGAGGTTATATGGGCAGTGAGAAATGAGTTTGCTCGAACTGTTGAAGATATTTTGGCACGAAGAGTGAGATTACTATTTGTTGATGCGAGAGTTGCGATGGAGGTGTCTCATAAAGTTGCCGAGATTATCGCAAATGAGTTGGGGCATGATGAAAAATGGATTGAAAAAGAGGTTATACAGTTTAAAAAAATTGCTGCAAATTATATTTTGGGGTAGTACCCTTGGGTATAACTTAGACTATGAGCCGCCCTACGCGGGCGGCCCTACGTGGTTGCAGAGATTTTTTTACTTAGACTATGAATTGCCCTACGCGGGCGGCGCTGCGTGATCGCAGAGAACTATATATCTACACCATATTTTAGTTATTTAATGTAACAGTAAAATGAAGAAAATTATGAAAAGACAACATCTCAAACTCAGTAAATTGTTTTTTGTTCCTATGTTCTGTTTAGGAATGTTACTTCCTGTAACAAGTTGCACTAAAGACGTGGATAACTCACCCGAATCTCTATCTACGGAGATTAACCTTCTTCCATTGTCTAAAACACAAATTGATGTAATTAATAACACTCCTCGCAATATTATTATTGCACATAGGGGTTCTACATTTTGGGCGCCAGAGGAGACCGAAGCAGCTATGCGTTGGGCAAGAAATGCTGGTGCAGACTACCTTGAAGTTGACCTTCAACTTACAAAAGATAATGTTCTAATTGCATTGCATGATGACAATTTGAGCAGAACGACTGATATTGCACTTAAATTCCCTGGAAAGGAAGATCTTACAGCTAATAATTTTACATATAAGGAACTTTTAACACTTGATGCAGGTTCATGGTTTAATAATGACCCCGCAACAGCAGCACAAGCTAGAGCTTCATTTGTCGGACTTGATATTCTTACCTTCGAAGATGTTATTATGATTGCAGAGGGCTATCGTATTAAGCGTGATGAAGAAGATGGCAAGCGTATTACAACGGAAGATGCAGCGGGTAAAATCACATCTTACTATGAGATTGATCCTGAGGATAATGGTAATAGACCGGGAGTTTATCCTGAGACAAAGGAGCCATGGCAGTTTCCAAATATCGAGCAGATTCTTAAAGATGAGCTTGTTAGATTGGGATGGTATGCGGATAATATCTCAGATATGAAGAATATTCCTGTAACTGCGGGGTTGGTTGGTATTGCTAATACTCCTTCTCGTATTATAGTTCAGACATTCTCAAGACCATCACTTATTAATCTTAATAAGATATTTACTCGTAAGATTCCAACTTGTTTCCTTTTGTGGTTAGACAAAGGAAATGCATCAGGTGGGTCAATGTCAAATGATGACCCTATCTCATATGGAGCATGGATCAATTTTGGAATTGAACACGGTGCAACAATTATGGGTCCAAGTATCTCTGGTAAGCCAAATAATTATGCGAATCTACTTGAGCCTTGGATGGGAGATCTTATTCACCGTTCAGGAATGAATGTTCATGGATATTCATTTGACACAGATGCTCAAATGCGAGAGTATTCAGGTGTTTGGTACAATTCGGAGCTTGGTATTGGACGTAACTTAGTTGATGGATGGTTTACTAATAAGGCTGATATGTCGGTGTCATTCTTCGCTAATGACCTTCAGACTCTATTTGATGCAGGAGAGAATCACTTTCAATCAAATGCACTCATGACAAACCCTAAGATGCCTAATAATATTCAAGAATTTAAGTATGATAAAGAGCCTGTTCCAGGGTACTTTAACTCAAGAGAGGCTCTTACTAAATTAGGTTACTATATAACTAAATAGACTTATTCTTTTAACTTAATAATGAAAAATATTATGAAAAAATATATATTATTAGCAATAGCCGTTATGTCGGTAGGAGGATACACTTTCGCTCAGGACGCTAAAGAGGAGATGACCTCTTTTATGGAGGATGGTCTAGTAAAATGGTCGTCAGAAGATAAGGGTGTGAGTTTTAGAGTAGGAGCGAGAGTTGGCGTTGATGGAGCATACTATATTGATGATGTAACTGATCGTGGATCTGGATTTGGACTAACAGAGGCTAGATTACGAGTTTATAGCTCTTTTGCAGAGAATTTTGATGCAAAATTTGACATAGATTTCGCAAGAAATAAAGTTGCAATAAAGGACATGTATGTACGTTACCATCTAGGTCAAAGCGGAATGTTTTACGTTGGTAACTTCTCTGAGCCTTTCTCTGCAAGTAGTATCCAGAGTTCGGCAGATAATAGTTTGATGTTCAAATCGTCAACAGTTAGTGCCTTGGGTACTGGACGTGCATTGGGAGTTTCATACAGATATTATGCAGATAAATTTTGGGGCGAAGCGGGAATGTTCAGTGAGAAAATTTCGTCGAATGAATCTTTAGGAGATAAGGGGTGGTCATTTTCTACTCGTATGTTGTTTCGTTACACACCATGTGGCGAGGATTATGGATTTCATGTAGGGGGATCATTCAATTTCCGCCATGCAAATGCTAGCGGGTATGAGACTGGGAAAGATGACCATAATAGAGTTTTTAATGTGAACTCCTCTTTGGAGTCGTCAATAGATAAGACTCATTTCTTAGATGCTACTGTTTTTAATGCAGATAAGGTTATGCGATATGGTGCTGAGGCGATTGGTTTTTGGAGAAATCTATATGTTCAAGGAGAGTATATTGGTTCAAACGTAAGCCGTAACAAAGATTGGGAGACACTCTTCAAGAGACAATTAGGTGGACTTTGGGACTATGACACTATGGAGGCATTTAAGAGTTGGTTTGGTGATGATCGTGATATTAACTTTAATGGATACTATGCTGAACTTGGTTGGTTGATTAAAGGGGGAAACTACTCATACAACTCAACAAGTGCTCTTATGAATCGTCCGGGTAAGGGGGCTTTTGAGATGCTTGTGCGTTACAATCACACAGATCTGGATGATGTTGATGGAGTGTGGTTTGATGGTAGATTCTATGAAGATCAAGCATCGGGAAAACCAAATAACTCTGTATCAGGAGGTAAGGTGAATAGTTGTACAGTAGGTTTGAATTACTATGTTACTAATAACCTAATCGTTAAGTTGAATTATAACTATCAAAGATTGACTAGTTATAGTTATTTAGATAAGAATCTTAACTCTGTGATGTGTCGTTTGTTCTTTGAGTTCTAATAGCTGATTTTTACCTCTGCTATGCATATAGGACTCTCCTCTCAATTTGAGAGATACTATTAACTAAAACTAAAAAAAGATGATTAAATTTCTTAAACCAGCTCCTCATAAACCAACGATGGAGAAGAGTAAGGTGGATAAAGAGTATAAGAGGTTACGATTCCAAGTATTTATGGGGATCTTCATAGGTTATGCGGGTTACTATTTGGTTCGTAAAAACTTCTCTCTTATAATTCCAGACTTAATAGAGCGAGGGTATACAAAAGGAGAGTTGGGATTGGCACTATCTGCAATATCAATAGCTTATGGAATTAGTAAGTTTTTGATGGGTAATTTGTCTGATCGTTCAAATTCAAGAAAGTTTATAACAATAGGTTTAGTTCTCTCGGCATTGACCATGATTGTAATGGGATCATTCCCTTTTGCTGTCAGTTCAGTAGGAATAATGTTTGCGATATTATTCGTTAATGGATGGGTTCAAGGTATGGGATGGCCTCCGTGTGGACGTACAATGGTACATTGGTTCTCTCATAAAGAGCGAGGGGTTAAGATGTCCATCTGGAATGTAGCGCATAATGTTGGAGGTGGTCTTATCGGGCCGCTTGCGATACTAGGGGTTGCTATATTTGGAGATTGGGAGTCAAAACTCTATTTTCCTGGAATGGTTGCACTTGTTGTTGCTGCTGTGACTTGGTATTTGATGAGAGATACACCGCAATCTTGTGGACTACCTCCAATTGAGGAGTATAAACGTGACGCTTCGGCAGAGTATTCGCGTGAAGATGAGCAGGAGTTCTCAGCAAAGCAGATATTCATGGACCATGTACTAAACAATAAGCTGTTGTGGTTAATAGCTTTTGCTAATGCTTTTGTATATTTGGTTAGATATGGCGTGCTCGACTGGGCGCCAACATACTTAGAAGAGGTAAAAGGCATGAGTGTTACTGAGAGTGGATGGGCATATTTCTTGTATGAGTATGCGGGTATTCCGGGAACACTTCTTTGCGGTTGGATCTCAGATAAGTTGTTTCAGGGTCGACGAGCTCCGTCTACGATTATATTTATGGCGTTAGTACTCGTTGCGGTAATTGTATATTGGAAAAATCCTCCAGGGAATATTATGGTTGATAATATTGCGTTGATTGCAATTGGCTTCTTGATCTATGGACCAGTTATGTTGATTGGAGTACAAGCTCTGGATTTAGTACCTAAAAAAGCGGCAGGTACTGCGGCGGGTTTTACGGGACTATTCGGGTATTTAGGAGGTGCTTTATTTGCAAATATCGTACTTGGATATGTTGTGGATCACTTTGGATGGGATGGCGGTTTCTATATCCTTATAGCGTCGTGTGTATGTGCTATTCTGTTGTCTGCCTCTACATGGAAGCGAGAGAAGCTAATGCATAAAAGTAGGTAGGAGCTATGGTTTCAGCAAGATAAAATCATAAAAAATTTGATTAAACTTTTCAAAGTTTATCGCCGAAGGCAGTTCGTAGTCTAGTTTGAC
>CAMRBL010000049.1 GCA_947040435.1 uncultured Rikenellaceae bacterium | reverse complement strand
CAGTTTAGAATTTTTAGAATGTAACGTTCCCTGCGACCACGCAGCTCCGCCCGAGCAGGGCAGTTTAGAATTTTTAGAATGTAACGTTCCCTGCGACCACGCAGCTCCGCCCGAGTAGGGCAGTTTAGAAGGTATATTAATACAGTGTAATATGAAAAATATTGAACACCTAGCAGAAGTTGTTTCCATTAATGGGCATATTGTTGAGGTAAAAATGGTAGTAAGTAGTGCATGTGTTTCGTGTCAGGCTAAATCGGCCTGTGGCGCATCTGAGAGTGTTGATAAGAGTGTAGATGTGTTTGTTGAGGATCCAAATTTCTTTGCAATAGGAGATGAGGTTATGGTTACAATAACACGAGCAATGGGAATGAAAGCCGTTATGTATGCGTATATATTGCCTTTTGTATTGCTATTATCATCATTATTATTAACTTTGGAGTTGAGTTTGTCCGAAGCAGTAGCAGGAGTTACATCTTTAGGGGTTGTTGGACTGTATTATGTTGGTCTGTATGTTGTGAGGGATAGGCTAGAGAGGGATATAGTATTTAATTTAAGAAAAGTATAATGAGTTCAATTTTATTATTTACCATTATAACGTTATCAACGTTAGGCGTTTTAGCTGCAGTTATATTATATTTTGTAGCGCAAAAATTTAAGGTGTACGAAGATCCTAGAATTGATACTACGGAAGGGATGTTGCCCGGAGCTAATTGTGGCGGATGTGGATTCCCTGGATGTAGAGGATTTGCAGATGCATTGGTTAAAGAAGATGATATTTCAGCTCTGTTCTGTCCCGTTGGCGGTGGCGAAACTATGAATAGCATCGCTTCATTTTTGGGTAAGAGTGCTCCCGAAAAAGAGCCAATGGTTGCTGTTGTTAGATGTAATGGAACGTGTGACAATACTCCTAAGGTTAATCAGTTTGATGGAGCAACATCTTGTGCTGTTAGTTCTACGCTGTATGGAGGAGAGAGTGGTTGTAATTATGGTTGCTTAGGAATGGGTGACTGTGTTAAGGTTTGTAACTTTGGTGCCCTACGAATCAATAGTGAGAGTGGGTTGGCGGAAGTAGATGAGGATAAATGTACTGGTTGTGGTGCATGTATCAAGGCTTGTCCTAAGATGGTTATTGAGTTACGAAAGAAAGGTCCTAAATCAAGAAAAGTTTACGTCTCTTGTATAAATAAAGATAAAGGAGCGGTTGCTCGTAAGAGTTGTAAGGTTGCGTGTATTGCTTGTTCAAAGTGTGTCAAGGTTTGCGCATTCGACGCTATAAAGATTGAGAATAATGTGGCATATATCGATTATAATAAGTGTCGTTTGTGTCGTAAGTGTGTTCTTGAGTGTCCAACTAACGCTATTGTTGAGGTGAATTTCCCGCCAAGAAAAGTCGTTGAACCAACTATTTAAATAGAGTGTTTTTTGCTCACAGCGAAACATTATCGCTGTTATTGTAGTGCCGTTTGCTCAACTTATTTAGTGTTGCAGTCGGTTTCCTACTTTAAGTTTTGTAAAAATAAATTAGATTAACAGGAGGATATAATATGTTAAAGAGTTTTCGTTTAGGTGGTATCCATCCACCAGAAAATAAAATAAGTAGAGGGGCAGCTATTGAGCAGCTTCCTCTTCCTGAGTCCGTTGTAATCCCTATATCTCAACATATCGGTGCTCCCGCAGTTGCCATTGTGGCGAAAGGAGATAGTGTCGTTGTAGGGCAATTAATCGCAAAAGCTGGAGGTTTCGTATCTAGTAATATACACTCGTCTGTTAGTGGTGTTGTTACTGCGGTTGGTGATTTTGTTGACGCTTCTGGTTTGAGGAGAGTTGGAGTGATTATAAAAGTTGAGGGTGATACTTGGTTAGAGGGTATTGATAGAGACTCGAGCTTAAATAAAATATGTGACTTAGAGCCTAAAGAGATTGTCTCTAAAATTGCAGCGATGGGTATTGTTGGTATGGGAGGAGCTACGTTCCCAACGCAAGTAAAACTATCTATTCCTGAGGGTAAAAAAGCAGTATATCTTATTATTAATGGGGTAGAGTGTGAACCGTATTTGACTGCTGACCATAGAGTTATGCTTGAGAGAGCGGAGGAGATGGTTGTCGGAATATCAATTTTAGCAAAAGCATTGGGAGTAGTAAGAACTTATATTGGGGTTGAAAATAATAAACCCGACGCTATTGCACATATATCAAAGGTCATAGCGGAGTACCCTAATATTGATATTATTCCATTGAAGGTTAAGTATCCTCAAGGTGGTGAGAAGCAACTTATAGATGCGGTTGTTGCTCTGGAGGTACCCTCGGGTGCTATCCCTATTGAGGTTGGTGCCGTTGTCCAGAATGTCGGAACAGCACTTGCAATTTATGAAGCTGTCCAAAAAAATAAACCTCTTATCGAGAGAGTTGTCACGGTTACTGGCAAGAAGTTAGAAAAACCATCAAATTTAATGGTGCGTGTTGGAACGTCAATTGACTCACTAATCACCTATTGCGGGGGTCTTCCTGAAAATAGTGGTAAGGTAATCGGTGGTGGACCTATGATGGGACGCGCAATGTGTAACCTTAGTGCTCCAGTTACAAAGGGTACATCTGGTGTTTTGATAATGCCTAGCGAAGAGTCACTTCGTCGTTCGTCATCAGTTTGTATCAAGTGTGCAAAGTGTGTAGGCGTTTGCCCTATGGGACTTGAACCATATTTACTCTATAAACTTGCTGATCTGGGGCGTCTAGCAGATACCGAAGAGCATAAAGTTACAGATTGTATTGAGTGTGGAAGTTGCTCGTTTACTTGCCCTGCGTCATTACCTTTGTTGGATATGATAAAATTGGGTAAAAATGAAGTTATGAAGATTATTCGTACAAGAAAATAGTTATATAATATTTTTTTCCTGCTATCACGCAGCGCCGCCTGCGGAGGGCAGGTCAAGTAAACTCTGTAAAAAGTAAAAATTAAAATATAATGAGTAATAAATTTATAGTATCTCCATCTCCACACGTTTTTGGAAAAGATACAACATCAAAGCTTATGAGAGATGTGCTTATTGCACTACTTCCAGCATTTGTTGTTACGGTTGTTATTTATGGCATGCAAGCTTTGGTACTAACAGGAGTTGCTGTTGTGTCGTGTGTGTTGTTTGAGTATTTAATTCAAAAATTCCTCCTTAAAGGATCTAATACCATAAACGACTACTCAGCCATTTTGACTGGAGTGTTATTGGCGTTTAATCTCCCAATAGGCATTCCAATTTGGATGGTTGTTTTGGGATCTTTAGTCTCTATCGGAATCGCAAAGATGTCATTTGGAGGTCTAGGTCGCAACCCTTTTAACCCAGCTCTTGTGGGAAGAGTATTCTTGTTGCTATCTTTCCCAGTGCAGATGACAATGTTTGATGCTCCTGATATGGTGAGAGATGCTCTCTATGGTGCAACAGATGCAATGTCGGGCGCAACACCACTAGCTTATGTTAAGGATGCTTTGAAAAATGGTTGTAGTGTGAGCGAAATTATGCCTAATATATCATATCAAAATATGTTGTTGGGTATTAAATCTGGCTCTTTTGGCGAGATTGGTGCTTTGGCATTGATTTTAGGATTTGTATATCTTCTTGTACGTAAGGTTATTACATGGCATATCCCACTCTTTATCGTTGGAAGTATGACACTATTTACTGGTGCGTTGTGGTTCTTCAATCCAGAGCAGTATATGGACCCAATATTCCATATCTTAACGGGAGGTGTATTGCTAGGGGCGATATTCATGGCTACTGATTATGTAACTTCTCCGATGTCTAAGCGTGGTATGATGATTTACGGAGTTGGTATTGGTGTAATAACTATTTTGATTCGTGTGTGGGGTGCATATCCAGAGGGTATCTCTTTTGCGATTTTGATAATGAATGCTGTTGTTCCAATACTTAATAAATATGTCAAACCTGCTCGTTTCGGAGTATCTAAATAAGAGTAAAAGATGAAAAGTTCATTAAAAAATATGGTTTTAACCCTATTAATTATTACACTTGTCTCCTCTACTGCCGTAGGGTTGGTGTACCTGATTACTGAGGGTCCAATTGCAGAGGCAAAAGGGAATAAAACAACTGGAGCACTCTCTAAAGTGTTGCCAGAGGGTGATATTACAAATGATCCTACTGCGGATAAACAAATTGTGAGTTTAGATGATATGGAAATTATTGTCTATCCTGCACGTAATGCCGATGGGGTAGTTGGTTATGCTGTTGAAAGCTCAACTAAGAAGGGTTTTTCGGGAACATTCAAACTTATGGTAGGGTTTAATAGCGATATGGAGATTGTAAATATTGAGGTTTTGCAACACGCCGAGACTCCCGGTCTTGGAAGTAAGATGGGAGATCCCGATAATGTACTACTAGTTAGTTTCAAGGGTAAAAGTCCTGCTAATATGAAATTAAGCGTTAAAAAAGATGGTGGAGATGTAGATGCAATTACTGCTTCGACAATAACATCTGTTGCTTATATTGACGCAGTTAAAAGGGCTTACGATGCAGTTTTATCATTAAATGATGGAGGTTTAAAATAATGGGTAAATTACAAACACTTACAAAGGGTATAATAAAAGAGAATCCATCTTTTGTTCTGTTACTCGGAATGTGTCCAATGTTGGGGACAACTTCTTCAGCAATAAATGGTCTAAGTATGGGAATTGCAACGCTTTTTGTGTTGACACTATCCAATATTGCTATATCATTAATCAAAGATTTTATCCCTGCAAAGGTGCGTATACCATCATTTATTGTGGTTATTGCGTCATTCGTTACAGTCGTGCAGTTGTGTATGGAGGCATTTGTCCCAGAGTTGTACGCTACACTTGGGGTGTTCATCCCTTTGATCGTAGTAAACTGCATCATTCTAGGTAGGGCAGAGGCTTTCGCATCTAAGAATAATGTTGTAGACTCTGCGTTAGATGGAATTGGTATGGGACTCGGATTTACAATGGCTTTAGTTCTGTTGGGTACTGTTCGTGAGGCTCTAGGAGCGGGATCTTTCTTTGGGTATAAGTTTATAGAGGGTGATGGAATTCTTCTATTCGTACTAGCTCCAGGGGCATTTATCGCACTCGGTTACTTACTAGTGATTTTTAATAAACTAACTGCTAAATTTAAATAGTTTTGGTTTGATTGACCTCTCCGTGAAGGTGAGATAGCTCAAATTAACGACTAAAAAATAATAATAATATGGAATACTTCGCAATAATTATTGGAGCTATATTTGTAAATAATATCGTTCTAGCACAATTTTTAGGAATCTGTCCATTTTTAGGCGTCTCGAATAAAGTCGAGACCTCAATGGGAATGGGTGCTGCTGTGACATTTGTGATGGCTATCTCATCAGTTGTAGTCTACCTTATACAGTATCATATTCTCGTTCCATTAGAGATTCAATATATGCAGACTATTGTGTTTATCTTGGTTATCGCCTCGTTAGTGCAGATGGTTGAGATAATGCTTAAAAAATTGAGTCCAGCACTGTATCAAGCGTTGGGTATCTTCTTACCTCTCATCACAACAAATTGTGCTGTACTCGGCGTTGCCATCATATTGGTGCAGAAAGAGTATTCACTCCTTGAGTCCGTTGTTTTTTCTGTCTCCTCTGCTGTAGGTTTCTCTTTGGCACTGGTTTTGTTTGCAGGATTGAGAGAGAGGTTGGATTTTGAAGATGTACCAAAGGCTATGAAAGGTGTGCCTATTGCCCTTGTAACGGCAGGTATATTAGCTATGGCATTTATGGGTTTTTCAGGGTTGGTATAACTATTTTATTACGATATATAGATATTTTAGAGCGCAAGGTATTATGTATAGCTCCTGTATATATGGCGGAATTTTAGTGTCTAATAGCCGTAATAATAACTAGTATTAAAATTTATTTAGACTCTAATTAAAGATTGGTAGTTGAACATAAATAAATGAAGTAAAACTTTGAAGAAAACTTGTGTTTTCTTCATTTTTTTTATTGTAAATTGATAAAATAAGAGTACCTTAGCAGTCGTTATATTAACTATTATTATGCAAGAAGAAAGAATAATTAAGATCAATATTGAGGAGCAGATGAAATCTGCTTACATCGATTACTCGATGTCAGTCATCGTTTCTCGTGCCTTACCCGATGTTAGGGATGGGTTAAAACCAGTTCATCGTCGTATCCTTTATGGTATGAGTAGTGACCTTAATCTATACTCTGATAGAGCGCACCGAAAGTCTGCGAAAGTTGTCGGAGATGTGATGGGAAAGTATCACCCACATGGTGATAGCTCGATCTATGAAGCTATGGTAAGAATGGCGCAGGAGTGGAATTTAAGATACCAACTAGTAGATGGTCAAGGTAACTTTGGATCTGTCGATGGTGACCCTGCTGCGGCAATGCGTTACACTGAGGTTAAGATGAGAAAGATTGCCGATGAGGTAATGGCCGATATTGAAAAGGATACAGTTGACTTTACACTTAACTATGATGATACAAGTCAGGAGCCTACAGTGCTACCAAGTAAAATCCCTCTACTCTTAGTAAATGGAGCTTCTGGTATTGCTGTTGGTATGGCAACTAATATGCCTCCACATAACTTGACAGAGGTGTCTAATGCAGTTTGTGCTTATATCGATAATCCCGAGGTTGAGATTGGAGAGCTGATTAAACACGTAAAAGCTCCCGATTTTCCAACAGGAGGAATTATCTATGGATATGAAGGGGTGCGTGAAGCATTAGAGACTGGTCGTGGACGAGTTGTGATGCGAGGACGTACGGAAATTGAAATCACAGATAGTGGACGTACTTGTATTGTTATAACAGAGATACCTTATCAAGTTAATAAAGCTGAGATGATTAAGAAGATCGCAGACTTAATTAACACAAAGAAGATTGATGGAATCTCTTATATTAATGATGAGAGTGATCGTACTGGAATGAGAATCGTTATCATCCTTAAACAAGATGCAGTAGCGAGTGTTGTTCTTAATACTTTGTTTAAATACTCAGCTCTTCAGACAAGTTTTGCCGTAAATAATATCGCACTTGTTAATGGTCGTCCTATGATGCTAAATCTTAGGGATATGATTCAGCACTTTGTTGAGCATAGACATGAGGTTGTAATTAGACGTACAAAATATGATCTAGCGCAAGCAGAAAAAAGAGCTCATATTCTAGAGGGTCTATTAATCGCTTTAGATCATATCGAAGAGATTATAAAGATCATAAGAGCATCATCAACACCAGACTTGGCTAAGGCATCGATGATTGAGCGTTTTGGACTATCTGAACTACAAGCGGCAGCTATTATTGATATGCGTTTGAGAGCCTTAACTGGTCTTGAGCGTCATAAACTAGAGTCAGAGTATGAGGCTTTACGTAAAATGATAGATTACTATAATACTATCCTATCTGATGTTTCAGTTCAAATGCAGATCATTAAAGATGAGATGATTGAGATGAGAGATAAGTATGGAGATGCTAGACGTAGTGAGATTGTATTTAGTGCAGAGGAGTTTAATCCAGAAGATTTCTACGCTAACGATGAGATGGTAATCACAATATCTCACCTTGGTTACATTAAACGTACACCATTAATTGACTATAAAACACAGAACCGTGGTGGAATAGGCATGAAAGGTAGTGCAACAAGAGATGCAGACTTTATTGAGCATATTTATGTTACAACGATGCACAATACAATGTTGTTCTTTACAGAAAAAGGACGTTGTTATTGGTTGAAAGTATACGAAATACCAGAAGGTTCTCGTTCTTCTAAAGGACGAGCAATCCAAAATGTTATCCAAATTGAGCCAGATGATAAAATTAGAGCATATATTAATGTACGAAGCTTAGTTGATAAGGAGTATGTTGATGCTAACTATATCATCATGTGTACAAAGGATGGTATCATCAAGAAGACAAAATTAGAGGCTTACTCTCGCCCACGTCAGAATGGTGTAAATGCTATTACGATTAAGGATGGTGACCAACTAATTGATGCTTCATTAACGGGCGGAAATGCAGATGTTATTATTGCGGCACGTAATGGAAAAGCTATTAGATGTAAAGAGGATGCTGTTAGAGCGATTGGGCGTACTGCTGCAGGAGTTAGAGGTATCAACATTGAGGCTAATGATGAGGTTATCGGAATGATATGTATTGAGCCAGAATCAAATCAAGATATTCTTGTATTGAGTGAGCATGGTTACGGTAAGCGTACAGATCTTGAAGATTACAGAGTAACTAATAGGGGTGGTAAAGGTGTTAAAACAATTCAAATCACAGAGAAAACAGGAAGCTTAATATCTATTCAGGCTGTTACAGATGAAAATGATTTGATGATTATTAACAAGAGTGGTATTACTATTCGTATTGGAGTTGCAGATATTAGAGTCGCAGGACGTGCTACACAAGGCGTTAAGATTATCAATTTACGTAAAAATGATAGTATCGCTTCTATAATGGCAGTTCCTAAGAGCGAAGAAGAGGAGGTATTAGCTCTTGAGGAAGATGGTAATCCAATTCCTCGTGGCATAAATAGAACAGAAGCTGGAGTTAATGTAGATGGTGTAGTTGTAGAAACTGAAGCAATTACAGAAGATGTTGACAATAGTAACAATAATTAAAATACAAAAATAATATGAAAAAATTATTATCATTAGTTGCTCTCTCTTTAGTGATTGTGTTAGGAGTGCAAGCTCAGCAAGTCCTAATTGAGGTGGATGAAAAAGGACTAAATAAGAAACTGGTAAAGTCGGACGAAGCAATTGCAAATCCTAAGAAGAGTACAAAAGCAGATGTTTGGTTTGATAGAGGAGCCTTACTTTTTGATATTGCAAATGCACCAACAAAAGGGCTATATATTGGTCTAACAAAAGCTAAAGTTATAGCTACATTTGAAGGAGGCAAGCCTGAAGAGAAGAAAAAAGTAAAAGATCAGGAGTACGAAGTAATATCTTATCCTTACTTTGATGCTTATTTTTTGAGTGACAAGTTAGCTTTTTGGAGCGTTACAAAGCAAGTAAAAGAGGATGCTCTAGCTGAAGCTATTGTTGCTTATAATAAGGCTTATGAATTAGATCCAGAGCTAGCAACACAAGTAAACGAGGCACTATTTGCTATTGCAAACCTATATAAAGAGAAGGGTGGAAGTTTAAACTCTAATCTTAATTATGTTGGTGCAGCAAAGATGTTCCGAGGTTCATACGATGTAGGACTACATCCAGCTTTAAGTGTTGTTGATACAGTTTCTGTCTTCAATGCGGGATACCTTAATACTATCGGTTTAGCATATGAGCCTGCAATTGTAGACTTCAAAGAGGCGTTGAAATATGGATTTGATAGAGATGGAGAGACTCATTATTTTATATTCCATTGTTACTATGCACTAAATGATACAGTGAATGCACGTAATATATTAGAGGAGGGATTTGCCAAATATCCTAGTAATAATAATATCATGGAGGGACTTCTTTCATTATATACTTCAGTTGGTGAGGATCCAAATAAAGTACTTCCTTTGGTAATGAGAGCACTTGAGAACTATCCAAATAACGCAAGTTTATGGAACGGTTTAGGTAGTATATATGAGAAGTTAAATAAACCAGATGAATCTCTAAAAGCTTTTGAAAAGGCTGCAGAATTAGCTCCGAATGATTTTGGTGCTCAATTTAATCTTGGACTTCTATATATTAGAAAGGGTGATATTATTGGAGATGAGTTGAATACACAAGAGTTTACGAATCAAGAGGATTATGACGCTGCTTTTAAAGTGGTATTTGACTTGTATATTAAAGGTCTAGTGCCAATGGAGAAAGCTGCTGCATTGAAGCCTACCGATAAAGCTATACTTGAGCTATTGAAAGGTATAACTTTCCGTGTAAGAGATAAACCAGGTCAAGAGGGTAAATTTGAAAAATACTCTGAAATGCTAAAAGCATTACAGCAGTAATAACTCTGAATTGATATATATATTAGTAGTACTATTTTGTAATTCAGAATAGTACTACTATTTTTTTTGTATCGTATCCATGTCTCTACTATGGCAACTGCGATGACTGTTATGGTTGCTATTCTGTCGTATATATCGTGTGTGGATATAAGATATTATAATTATTGAGATTATTTATAAATAATAAAGAGATTAAATGAAACCTATTTTTATACACTATCCGAAGTGTAGTACTTGTAGAAAAGCCGCTAAGTGGTTAAAAGAGAACAATATTGATTTTGATATACGAGACATTATTGATGAGAACCCGAGTAAAGATGAGCTTAAATCGTGGAGTTTAAACTATTCATTACTACTACCTAAGGTGTTTAACACTAGTGGGATAAAGTACCGAGAGTTAAATCTAAAGAGTATTGTTAACACGTCGACAGATGATGAGTTAATAGATATTCTAGCTTCAGATGGGAAGTTGGTAAAACGCCCAGTACTAGTTCTTGAAGATAATGTTTTGTTTGGATTTAATGAAGAGAAATGGAGCAAGGCTCTAGATATAATTTAATTAATATGAATAACGTTGAATTTTACGACCAGTACGAGGAGAGACTAACTAAAGTGTTAGTTGATTTATGCACCTCAAAGGGATTTCTGAGTGGTCAATTGTATATGATTGATGAGTTAGATGAGAAGTGGACGCAACTTGCACCTAATTATATGGCGGATGCAGTTGCGGAGGTGAATGAATACCCCTCGGTAGCCATTGCGTGGGCTGCATATTTGGGAATGGGGTTAACTGCAATATGGGATACTGTGTGGAGTGATTATAAGGATATTGAAAACTTGTATGACAAATTCAGAGAGCCACGTGGTTTTGATGCGCTAGACGAGTATGTGTTAGAGGAGCTGTTGAGTTTAGAATTAGAGTCTGAGATGGCTAATAGTATTGAAAATGTACTCCGCAGCTGTGCACACCTTGCAATTAGTATGATACGTAAGGAGGAGACTGAGCCGCAGACAGCAACGTCATTCTATATATTAGCATCTACTGTTAAGGTACTTTTTAAGATTGGAGTTTCGATTGAGCTCAAACTTTTAGGATATAAGTATGAGAAAATGGAGGTTGAATTACCCTCTTAATTTGGGTGTAATTGCCGCATGTCTTTGCGTGTGAATATATCTATATACCAACTGCGCTGCGTTGTCTCAATAAATTTATTTTGAGATTACGCAGCGCAGTTGGTATATGATACTTATATATTACCTAATTGGCATCTGTTTTTTAGCAAATTACTATTTGGCAGAGATTACTTCGTACTCTTTTGTGTATAGCTCTTCTATCGGGTTAGTTATAACCTCTTTAGGCTTAAATATATTCAGATGAATCAATTTTTTCTCTTCTTCATTGTTATTTGCTGGAATAATAACATAGTCAGTTGAGACTTGCTTAACTTGATCTATTGAGAATTTAACTTTCAATTTTACATCTTTACTCATAATACCGAAAGGAATTTCAAAACTTTTTGAACTATTAGGAGATATACTTAAAGGGATCTGACCCTCGGCATAGACCTTTCTACCTTTTTTCACTAAGTATGTTGCATTAACATATAGCGGAGTTAGAGAGTAGTTATTTTTCACTGTAAATTTCCCATTGCTCAAATCTATATCTGTAACAGTAATAACCTCCTCTGGAATGGCACTTTTTCCGTGTTCACCTAGAACAATTCTATCATGTTTGTTCGCACTATTATCTTTAATATCTATTGCATCACTATTCCACTCACCCTTAGCATCCACGTATACTATTGGTCTTATGTGCTCTAACTTTTTTAGGGCAAGGAAGCTTTCATATAGATTATATCCGTTTGTAGAGTTCTCGGCCATTGAGAACATTATCACACTAGGGTGATTTTTTGAGCTATGATACATCGTTAGTACTCTATCCACAAAGCTATCTTCCCACACTGGATTGTTCGATGCATTTCCCGCTTTTGCAATAGATTTCCCTGTCACACTAGTGTTTATGTCAGCTTGGTTGCAAACATACAGTCCAATTTGGTCGCATAGTTCATAGAAATAAGAGCTTTGTGGGTTAGCTTTCACTTTAATTGTATTGTATCCGCTCTCTTTTATTGCTTTGAGGTCGGAGCATAGTTTAACGGAGTCGTTAGCTGCGTAGTACTCTTTGATCGCTAAC
>CAMRBL010000048.1 GCA_947040435.1 uncultured Rikenellaceae bacterium | reverse complement strand
GTTTTCACAGAAGTTAGATGAAACTTTTCAAAGTTTCCCGTCGGAGACAGTTTGTAGGAAGTAGGGAACTGCCCTTCGCAGGCTGCGGTGCGTGATCGTACTGAACATTTAGATTTTTGTTAGTATTTTTAGTACTGATTCTCTTCTTTGGCGTGATATGGCAACCTGCGAATCATCACGCATCAAAATATATCCACCGTCACTCTTTATGAAACTCTTTACCTCGCTCAAATTAATCAAGTGAGATTGGTGTACTCGCAAAAACCCTGATGGTATAAGTAACTCATCAAACTCCTTAAGCGTTTTTGATACTATGTATTTCAAGTTATTTTTTAGATAAAAAGTAGTGTAATTGTTATCTGCTTCACAACGGATAATTGATTTTATCTCGACAAACTCTATTCGATCAGATAGTGATAACGCAATTGTTTTATTGTGATTACTATCTTTCATATTTTGGATGAGATGTTGCATTCGTGTGTTACTTAACTTTTGGTCAATTATAACCTTGGCTTTTTGTACAGCTTGAATTAGCTCAGTAACTTCAATGGGTTTTAGTAGATAGTCCAGTGCACTCGCTTTGACTGCCCTCACTCCATATTCATCATAGGCTGTTGTGAATATAACCTCGAAATTAATCGATTCTAGACTGTCTAACAACTCAAAACCACTCTCTTGTGGCATCTTTATATCTAGAAATAATAGGTTCGGATTGTGTTCGCTTATAGCCTCTCTAGCTGCTTGAGCCGAACCACAAAAGGCTATAATCTCAACATGTGGAGTATATGTTTTTATTAAGTGGCGTAGAGACTCTCTATTGTTCTCCTCGTCATCTATAATTATCGCTCTGATATCTTGCATTATTTTGTTCAATTAATTGTTTATAATGGGATCATAATCTCGACTTTACACCCCGAAACTCCCTCCGTATCGACTCTATTTGTAATATTTAGCTTAACTTGTGTTGCTTTTGAATCGTTGAGCAAAGTTAACCTTTCTTGAATAGAATTAAGTCCAAAGTTTGATTTAGAATCAGAAGTTTTTTTCAAACCGACACCATTATCAATAATATTGCACCATAAATTACTCTCTTCTAACCACAATTTAATATCTATTTGTCCCCCTTGCTGTGGAAATAGACCGTGTATAATAGCATTCTCAACGATGGGTTGTAATAGCATCCCTGGAACCTCAATGGAATCAGTATAGATGTCATCTGCAACCTCCAAACTATAGCTTATTGGCATGCGTAGCTGCTCAATATGTAAATACTGCTCAATCAACTCAAGTTCTGATGCAAGTGGAATTAATGACTTTTCCGATGAAGTTAGAACATTACGGAGCATACGTGAAAATGTTGTCAAATAGTGATTAGATTGCTCAATGTCACTGCGAAGGATAAGTGATTGTATCGATGTTAATGAATTAAAGATGAAGTGAGGATTCATTTGTGAGCGAATAGCTTTCAGCTTTAGTTGAGACAATTTCGTTTGTAACTTCTGTTTGCGAATACGGCTGTTATAGAATACTCCGAAAACGCTCATTAAAAGAGTGAATATACCAAGTATTATATACAATTGTGTGCGAGAGAGAAGAGGCGCCGTAGCGGCCTCTTCTTTATCTTTCAATATAATATCTACTATCTCTCTCCCATTTAATCTGGAGTTTTCGATTATAACTCTTCCTATAATTGTACCATCATTACGTAGAATAAGAATTTGGTCATCTGTAATACCATATTTTCTGTAGTTTACACTATAATCGCTCGCATTCTCCCATATATATCCATACTGTTTGATATCTTTCATCCCCTCTTCTTCGAGTTCGCTCTTTGAGGATTCAGGTCTAAAGTTAGCCCACTTTACATCGTTGATTAAGTTGTTTCCTTTAAGTTCTGAATTTATAATTGGAAAACATATCACCTCATTGCTGCTTACAATATTAGATACACTTAATAGTATATAGCCATTACTCCTCTTTTTTAGAGGTAATTTTTTCAGAAAATCAAACTTTACATCTTTTATATTCCTATTGTTTTCGAATTTACCATATTTTGCCTCAAGCTCTTTTGCTTTTGCTCTCAATTGTGGGTTGTAACAATATTGGTAAAAAATTGTAAACTCATCTTTTAATTCAGAAAGAGAACTCTTCTGAAGTCGATACGTCAGGTTTTTTAACCATAAAGAAGATTGTGGGTAGCCACTTAGAAGTAGCCTCACCAAATAAAATGCATTTCTATCCTCTCCAAAATAAGCTTTGTCTGTCATATTATTATCATTTAATACGACACTATTGTAGGAGTAGAACTCTCGAATGAATTTTTGATAAAACTCAGGTTGGAATTTATAATCTAAAATAGGACATATATTATCAAATACCGGAGCGCCCCACTCCTCTATACTCTTACGTAGACTTGAGCCATAATAAGAGCCTATGAAGTAGGTAGAACTTTTAATGTAATCTAGGCTCAACAGTGCAGATGTATACCAGTATCTAGATATCTTAGACTCATTAGGGTAGAGCAACTCGTCATATAGTTGTTCGATCTTCTTTATCGTCTGATCTATTGTATTAATACCACTAGGGCGAAAACTATAAGAGATATCATTCACGTAATCATCAATTTTATTAGAAATTCGGCATATTTCAGCACCTTTCCCACTAAATGAGATATTTCCATCTTTGTGCTTTGTAATCACTAGTGAATCTCCCGGAGTAAGCCATATGTAAGTACCTTCTACCCATCGTTTGATAGGCTCGTCTAGGAAAAGTGATAGTGAATATGTGTTTTCGCTATCCTTCTTAAAACGCTCCATATTACTATTGTAAAGCAATATTCCATCCCACATCTCGGGGGTCTCCTGTTGTGCATAGCCGTCTAGTTTGTAGTAAATAACTGTATTGGGCGTAAGGGCAAATGAGGCATCTGTTATGTTCCAATTCGATCCAGAATTGGTTTTGTCCTGAATTAAGAACGATTTTATCTGTTCAGAAATATCGCTTATAGATAAAATTTTCGCTGTATAAGTTCCATGGCTCCCCTTATTCCTTGTGTTTTTTAATCCATGGATATAGTCTCTTATTCCATAGGTTCTTGTTGTGTCAGATATAGTTGCGCTTATCAACGGAAACTTATCAATAGATAGTGAGCGAGTCATTGTAATTTTAGGAGGGTCAGTAACGATCTTAGATCTAGTACCAGAGGGGTAATTGCCATCCATAGCAAAATCGGTATCTATGTAAAATGAAGTGCCTTTTGAGCCTTTGTCACTTGGGATTTTATTGAAAATGTTTGTTAGTACAAACTCAATCGTTACCTCTTGCTCATTGCTATTAGTTACAACCCCTTTCCAAGTGGATGAAAACTCCTCGCCGATATTATTTATTGGTTTCGTATTCTTTAAAATAAACCAATCACCCAGTTTTAGCTTGTCGAATGCTACCGTATTATCCGTATTCGCCCAAATGCAGTTTGTGAAAACAGTTAGAAGTAAACTCACTCCCAATAGTCGTTTAAACAATAAATTTTTCATTGTCGTGGTTTTTAATTATTAGTAATTTTCTATCTAAAAGGGTAGCGCTACTCTCTTTCTTGAAACAAAAGTATAAATTAGTTTATATATTATTTTATGTAATGAGTATTTGGTCACTTTAAATGAGTATTTGAATCTTCCATGTTCATTGAGTAATCTCACAGAACAAATAAGCATTGGAATTGACACTTTGAACAAATTAACATAAAAAGAGATAAAAATATGACGTATTTGTCAAATTAATAGTAGATTACAAAAATTATTATTAACTTTGCGAACTTAATATTTTATACACTAAACTATTTTATAACAATGACTGATCCTATATCAGACTTCCTGACTCGTATCAGGAACGCAGTGAAAGCCAACCATAAGGTGGTTGCAGCTCCTGCATCAAAGATCAAAGAAGAGATCGCAAAGATTCTTCTTGATCAGGGTTACATCCTTGCCTATAAGGTTGATACAGATGAAAAAGGCCACAAATCTATTAAGGTTGCCTTAAAGTATCAAGCTGAAACCAAAATCAATGCAATCAAAGGATTGCGTCGTGTTAGCCGTCCAGGTTTACGTCGCTATGCAAGTGTTGCAGAGATGCCTAGAGTATTGAATGGGCTTGGTATCGCTATCGTATCAACTTCTAAGGGAGTGATGACAAACAAAAAAGCACTCCAAGAAAATGTTGGTGGTGAAGTAATGTGCTATATTTACTAATTGCTTAAAAAAAATTAAGAATGTCAAGAATTGGAAAACTGCCTGTAAACTTGCCTGCTGGTGTTACGGTAACCGTATCTCCTGAGAATTTGGTAAGCGTAAAAGGACCTCTAGGAACTTTGAGTCAGAGTGTTCACTCCGATATCGTAGTAACAGTAGAGGGAAGCGTATTGACAGTAACTCGTCCTACGAATCAACCCCGCCATCGCTCAATGCATGGTCTTTATCGCTCTCTAATCAGTAACATGGTTGAAGGTGTATCTAAAGGATACGAAACTAAACAAGAGTTAGTTGGTGTTGGTTACAAAGCTGAAGTAAAAGGTTCAGTAATCGAGTTCAGTTTAGGTTACTCGCATGATATCTATCTGCAACTACCTGCTGAAGTTAAAGCTGAAGCTCTTACAGAGAAGAAAAAGAACCCTATCGTTACTTTGAAAAGTATTGATAAACAACTTATCGGTCAAGTTGCCGCTAAGATTCGTTCACTTCGTAAGCCAGAGCCTTATAAAGGAAAAGGTATTAAGTTTGTTGGTGAGCAGCTTCGTAGAAAAGCTGGTAAATCTGCTAACGCTAAATAGTAAAATCGTAAAATTATGTCATTAAATAAATTACAAAGAAGATCGAGAATTAAGATGCGTATCCGTAAGATTATTAACGGAACAGCAACTATTCCTCGTATGTCTGTGTTTAGAAGTAACAAACAAATCTCTATACAGATGATTGATGATGTTAGCGGAGTTACTTTAGCAGCAGCCTCTTCTTTAGATAAGGAGATCGCTGAAAAAGTAGCAGGACTAAACAAAACCCAAATAGCTACCCTAGTTGGTAAGCTAGCAGCTGAACGTGCAGCGGCTAAGGGTATAACTGAAGTATCATTCGACAGAAATGGATACCTATACCACGGAAGAGTAAGAGTATTAGCAGAAGCTGCCCGTGAAGGTGGACTTAAATTCTAAGTAAAAGTATGTCAAATACAAATATAAAAAAGGTAAGAACAAACGACCTAGAGCTTAAAGATAGACTCGTTAGCATCCAGAGAGTTACTAAGGTAACTAAAGGTGGTCGTACATTTAGTTTCTCTGCAATCGTTGTAGTTGGTAACGAAAACGGTATCGTAGGATACGGTCTTGGTAAAGCAAGTGAGGTTACAACTGCAATTGCAAAAGGAATTGAAGATGCTAAGAAAAATCTTGTGAAAATTCCTATTCTTAAAGGAACTATTCCTCACAAACAAGAGGCACATTTCAGCGGATCAGAAGTTATGATTCGTCCAGCAGCTCCGGGAACTGGAGTTATTGCAGGAGGTGCTATGCGTGCTGTGCTAGAGAGCGTTGGAATTCAAAACGTGTTGGCAAAAAGTAAAGGTTCTTCGAACCCGCATAACCTTGTGAAGGCAACAGTACTTGCATTAACAGAGCTTAGAGATGCTCTAACAATTGCACAAGTACGTGGAATATCAATGAATAAAGTATTTAACGGTTAATCTTTGGTGAAATGGCAAAATTAAAAATTACACAAACAAGAAGCCGTATTGGTAGCACTGAGCGTCAAAAAAGAAATTTGGACGCACTAGGTCTTACTAAGGTTAATAAAACAGTTATACATGAAGATTCTGCAATAATCCTTGGTATGATTACAAAGGTGCAGCACTTAATCACTGTTGAAAAGGAATAATTAACATTCAAGAATTGATACGATGAATCTGAATAATTTAAAACCCGCTACAGGGTCTACGCATCACGGGAAACGAATCGGTCGTGGACAAGGTTCTGGTCATGGTGGAACATCTACTCGTGGTCATAACGGTGCTCAATCTCGTTCTGGTTACTCAAGAAAACAAGGTTTTGAAGGTGGTCAAATGCCTCTTCAAAGACGTTTACCTAAATTTGGTTTTACAAGTCGTAATAGAGTTGAATACAGAGGTATCAACCTTTGTGACATCGAAGAGCTAGTAATTGCAAACTCATTGACAGTTGTCTCTATCGAGACACTTATCGAGTCTGGTCTAGCATCTAAGAATGATAAAATCAAAATCATGGGTAAAGGTACACTTACAAAAGCAATTGAAATAACTGCTAACGCATTTACTAAAAGTGCAATAGTAGCTATTGAAGCTCTAGGAGGTAAAGTTACTAAACTTTAATCATATTAGCGATGAAGAAGCTAATTGAAATAATTAAAAATATATATAAGATAGAGGAGTTACGTAATAGAATTATCTATACGTTGGGTCTTCTGCTTATATATAGATTTGGTAGTTTTGTGGTGATTCCAGGAATTAATCCTGAGGCATTAGCAGGGCTCTCTGAACAAGTTGATGGAAATGGAATCTTAGGATTACTTAACATCTTCTCTGGAGGTGCGTTCTCAAATGCGTCAATCTTTGCTCTTGGAATTATGCCATACATCTCGGCATCTATTGTAATTCAGTTAATGGGAATCGTTGTTCCTTATTTTCAGAAGCTACAAAAAGAGGGCGAGAGTGGCCGTCGCAAAATCAATCAATATACAAGGCTCCTGACTATTGTCGTGCTATTACTTCAGGGTCCAGTATATCTTGCAAACCTTCATTCACAACTTCCAGATGCAGCTTTTGTATTAGGAGCGTCGAATTGGTTATTTACATTTAGTGCTGTCATTGTACTAATTGCAGGAACTATGTTTGTAATGTGGTTAGGTGAGAAGATCACAGATAAAGGTATCGGAAATGGTGTCTCTTTGATCATCATGGTTGGTATCATTGCTGGTCTACCTAGAGCATTATTTGCTGAAGCTAATACTCGCTTAACAGAGAGTGGTAGTGGAGGAATTCCTCTATTTGTAGTGGAACTCGTGCTTCTATTCTTGGTGGTTATGGCTACAATTGCACTTGTACAAGCGGTTCGTAAGATCCCTGTTCAATATGCAAAACGTATCGTAGGTAACAAGCAATATGGTGGCGTACGTCAATACATACCACTAAAAATTAATGCTGCAGGTGTAATGCCAATTATATTTGCTCAAGCATTAATGTTCATCCCTATGTTCTTCGCTAGATTTGAGGCGACTGCAGGTTTCGCTGCTGCATTTGCTGATTTTACCGGATTTTGGTATAATCTAGTGTTTGGACTGTTAGTAGTTGCATTTACATATTTTTATACTGCAATTACAGTAAACCCTAACATGATGGCTGATGATATGAAACGTAATGGTGGTTTTATTCCTGGAATAAAACCTGGTAAACATACCGTTGGATATCTTGATACTGTCATGACAAGAATTACTCTTCCAGGTTCTATTTTCCTTGCACTTGTTGCGATACTTCCAGCATTTGCATCTAAACTAGGAATTGATCAACAGTTTGCTCTATTTTATGGAGGAACATCATTGTTGATTTTGGTTGGAGTTGTACTTGATACCCTCAAGCAGATTGAGAGCTATTTACTACTTCGTCACTATGATGGTCTTATGAAGACTGGACGAATTAAAGGTAGATCGTAATCGGCTTTAGCAAGAGTTCTTACATTCAAGAATAAGATGATAAATATAAAGACAGAAGAGGAGATAGAGCTTATTCGTGAGAATAACCTATTAGTAAGTGCAACACTAGCTGAGGTCGGAAGACATATTAAGCCAGGTATTAGTACTTTAGAACTTGATGCAATTGCAGAAGAGTTTATTAGGTCTCATGGAGCAGTTCCAGCTTTCTTAGGTTATGGCGGATTTCCAAACACATTGTGTATTTCATTGAATGAGCAAGTTGTTCATGGGATCCCGTCATCAAAATTAGTTCTCAAAGAGAGTGATATAGTATCGGTTGACTGCGGTACAATTATGAAGGGGTTTTATGGTGATTCTGCATATACTTTCACTGTAGGTGAAGTATCTGAAGATGTAGCAAAGCTACTAAAGGTAACCAAAGAGTCTCTTTGTAAAGGTGCTATGAAGGCTAAAGCGGGTAATCGCGTAGGCGATATAGCTTCAGCTGTGCAACTACATGCAGAACTTAATGGATTTTCGGTAGTGAGAGAGTTAGTGGGGCATGGACTTGGGCGTAATCTGCACGAAGAGCCTGAAGTGCCAAACTTTGGATCACGAGGTAGAGGCCCACTGTTAAAAGTGGGAATGGTGCTCTGCATCGAACCGATGATTAATATGGGAACTAAAAGTGTTATCTTTGAACAGGATGGTTGGACAGTACGTACGAAGGATCGTAAACCTTCGGCTCATTTTGAGTATGCGGTTGCAATCACAAAAGATGGACCAGATGTGTTAACAGATTTTAACGTAATAGAAAACGCAATTAAACAATAAGACTCTATGGCAAAGCAAACTGCTATTGAAAAGGACGGAACAATTATTGAGGCACTATCTAATGCAATGTTTCGCGTTGAGTTAGATAATGGTCACATAATAACTGCCCATATCTCAGGTAAGATGAGAATGCACTACATTAAGATTCTTACAGGAGATAAAGTTAAAGTAGAGATGTCACCTTATGACCTAAGTAAGGGGCGTATCTCATTTAGGTATAAATAAAAAAGATGTCTTAAAATGAAAGTCAGAACATCAGTTAAGAAAAGAAGCGAAGATTGTAAGATCGTTCGACGTAAAGGAAGACTTTACGTGATTTGTAAAAAGAATCCTAAGTTCAAAATGCGCCAAGGATAATTTTTAAATTAAAAGAAAAAGAGATTTATGGCACGTATAGTAGGTGTAGATTTACCTAAAAATAAAAGAGGCGAGATAGGCTTGACCTATGTTTATGGTATTGGAAAAAGTACCTCTCGTTTGATTTTGGACAAAGCAGGTATCAGTTATGATACTAAAGTTCAAGAGTGGAATGATGATCAAATTGCTTCAATTCGTAATATTATTGCAAGTGAAGGAATTTTAGTTGAAGGCGAATGCCGTTCAATGGTTCAATTGAATATCAAACGATTAATGGACATCGGTTGTTACCGTGGTATCCGTCATCGTATTGGTCTTCCTTTGAGAGGTCAGCATACAAAAAATAATGCTCGTACTCGTAAGGGACGTAAGAAAACAGTAGCTAACAAGAAAAAAGCAACTAAGTAAACAGTAAGGTTATGGCAAAAAAAACTGGATCAGTTAAAAAGAGAGTTGTTAAGATTGAAGCTCAGGGTATGGCTCATGTACACTCAACATTCAACAACGTTATTATAACTCTTACTAACGGTGTGGGCGAGGTGATAAGCTGGAGCTCTGCTGGTAAGATGGGTTTTAGAGGATCAAAAAAGAATACACCTTATGCAGCTCAAACTGCAGCATTAGATTGCGCAAAGGTGGCTTATGATTTGGGTCTTCGTAAAGTGAAAGTATATGTTAAAGGACCAGGTTCTGGCCGTGAGTCTGCAATCCGTACAATTCACGGAGCAGGTATCGAAGTTCTTGAGATCATTGACGTTACTCCACTTCCTCATAACGGATGTCGTCCACCTAATCGTCGTCGTGTGTAATTTCGAGACGGCAATTAAGACAAATCAGTTATAGAGTAATAAAAAGCAAAAAAAACAAGCAATGGGAAAATATATAGGACCAAAAAGCAAAATCGCTAGAAAGTTTGGTGAAGCTATATTCGGTGCGGACAAAGTTCTTGAAAAAAAGAATTATCCTCCAGGACAACATGGTCTTGCTCGTAAGCGCAAGAAAGTGTCTGAATATGGTACTCAATTAAGCGAAAAACAAAAAGCTAAGGCAACTTATGGACTTCTAGAGAAGCAATTTAGCCTTACTTATGAGCGTGCAACTCGTATGGGTGGTATTACAGGTGAAAACTTGTTAAAACTTCTTGAGTGTCGTTTAGATAATGTTGTTTATCGTTTAGGTATCGCTCCAACTCGTGCTGCTGCACGTCAGTTGGTATCTCACCGTCATATTACAGTTAATGGTGAATTAGTTAATATTCCATCATATAGTCTTAAGATTGGTGATGTAGTTGCAATTCGCGAGAAATCGAAAAGTCTTGAAGTTATTCAAGATTCTCTTGGAGGTGGTCGCAAAAGCAGTTATGCTTGGTTAGAGTGGAATTCAGCTTCTATGGCTGGTACATTCCTACAAAGACCAGAACGTGAGGAGATTCCTGAGAACATTAAGGAGCAACTTATCGTTGAATTGTACTCTAAGTAGAACTAATCAATAGCAGAATTATGGCAATATTAGCATTCCAAAAACCTGATAAGGTTATTATGCTCGAATCCTCTTCTAATTTCGGAAAGTTTGAATTCCGTCCATTAGAGCCAGGATTCGGAATGACAATCGGTAATGCACTTCGTCGTATATTGTTATCTTCTCTTGAAGGTTATGCAATTACGACGGTAAAAGTGGCTGGAGTTGATCACGAGTTTGCCGCTATCCCCGGTGTGATGGAAGGGATGATTGATATTATTTTGAATCTAAAGCAGGTTCGTTTCGTGAAGCTTGTTGACAATGTCGACGGTGAGAAAGTAACTATAAATGTTGCTGGCGTTACTGAACTTACTGCAGGTTATATATCAAACTTTCTATCAGACTTTAAGGTGTTAAATCCTGACTTAGTAATTTGCCGCCTTTCAAAGGAGACAAAATTACAGATTGATTTAACAATAGGTAAAGGTAGAGGATACATCCCTGCCGAAGAGAATCGTCCTGAAGATGCAGAATTTGGTCTTCTTGCTATTGATTCTATTCATACTCCGATAAAAAACGTGAAGTTCTCTGTAGAGAATTTTCGTGTTGAACAAAAAACGGATTACGAAAAATTGGATCTTGAGATTACTACTGACGGATCGGTTCATCCTAAAGATGCACTGAAAGAGGCAGCTAAGATTCTAATTCACCACTTTATGTTATTCTCAGATGAAAGAATTTCTCTGAATCTGGAGGATACAAATGCGGCTGAGGAGTTTGATGAAGATGTTCTTCACATGCGTCAGCTACTTAAAACGAAGTTGTCTGATCAAGATTTAAGTGTTCGTGCACTTAACTGCTTGAAAGCTGCCGAAGTAGATACTGTTGGAGAACTTGTTAGATTTAATAGAAGTGACTTATTGAAGTTTAGAAACTTTGGTAAAAAATCTTTGACGGAACTTGACGAATTATTAACATCATTGAATCTTCACTTCGGAATGGACGTTTCAATATACAAACTTGATAAGGATTAATTATGAGACATAATAAAAAATTTAACCACCTTGGCAGACAGAGTGCTCACCGTAAGGCGATGCTTGCTAATATGGCGAGTTCATTGATTATGCACAAGCGCATAAACACTACTCTTGCTAAGGCTAAGGCTCTAAGGATCTACATTGAGCCTTTGATTACAAAATCTAAAGATGCTTCAACACACTCTCGTCGTGTTGTATTCAGTTATTTGAAGGATAAATATGCTGTTACTGAATTGTTCAGTGCTGTTGCTCCTAAAATTGCTGAGCGTCCAGGAGGATATACACGCATACTTAAAACAGGTTTCCGTTTAGGAGATGCTGCTGAGATGTGTTTCATTGAGTTGGTAGACTTTAACGAAGCTTATGGAAGCGAAGTTGTTGCTGCCGCTGCTGCTGAAAAAACTAAAACTCGTCGTAGCCGTACTGCAAAGAAAGCGACTACAACTGAAGGTGAAGTTGTTTCTAAAGCACCGAAAAGTGTTGCACCTAAGAATGTTGCACCTAAAACTTCGGGAGCTAAAAGCGTAGCTAATAAGAGTACTGTTTCTAAGAAATCGTAACTTATTACTTCAATGTAATGAACTGTTTGGGGAATCCGTTTTGGATTCCCCAAATTTTTTTTTGTGGCATATCGCCGAAGGCATTTTCGTCCAACTAGACATTGAACTGCCTTTGGCAACAAACTTTATAAAGTTTGATCAAATTTTCCGTGATTTATTTTGTCATATAATACCACAGAAAACGAAGTTTTCAAATAAGTTTGG
>CAMRBL010000047.1 GCA_947040435.1 uncultured Rikenellaceae bacterium | reverse complement strand
TCTCAACACTCTCAACACTCTCAACACTCTCAATGCTCTCAACAGCAGAGCACTCAGTCTTTTTAGTCAGAGTACAATCTTTATAAAAAAAGGCAGGACATCTGTGTATATATAACATTAGAGCGACCTGTGGTGTTATACTTCCCGATACTCTAGCTAGCAATTTGTGTCCCAATGCAAACCAAGGATACTGCTCTACAACCCTCTCTAGGTATGCGACAGAAGGCATCTCAGCCCCTCCGTTTGAATCTAAGTACTCTTTAAGATCATCCATACTTCTACCAGTTAGATACCGCTGCATTAAATATATCCTCTACGAGTTTCTCTACGATCTCTGATATTAGAGTCGCCTCCACCTCTTGGAGTAATTTATTACTATCATAATCCTCGAATGCGGAGAAAGTTTTCTCATAGTTATACTGTGGCTCTAAACGACTGGTATACCTCACTCTCACAGTGACAGTCAATCGATTTAGGATAGCCTCTTCATCACCCGATATTGCCGCAGGAGTTGATGTATAGTTTGTGATCTCGCCTTCGAAGTCCAGATCTCCCCCCTCACGCACTAGCGACAATCTTGTTTGGCGTTGGAATCTAGACTGCAACTCATCCGTAAGCGTTGGGCTAAGCATCGGAGCAACCATCATGGCATTATTAGGGAAGTATGAAATACTCACAGTTTTTGCCTCTATCGGAATAGATGCGCCCGACAGAGAGTATTTCACAGTACAAGCAGTATTCACCGTTGTCAACGCCACTAGTAGGGCGATAGATTTTATTATTTTCTTAAAATTCATTTATATTTAAATCTTTAATTTTTCTGTATAGCGTACGCTCCGATATAAACAGCTCTTTAGCTGCCTCTTTACGTTTTCCGTTATTTCGTTTCAGAGCCTTTACGATCACCTCACGTTGGGCTTGTTCCTTTGTCATCTCCACTGGAGGCTCACTATCATATATCACCTCTTCGCTATCAACAAACATAGGCTCACTCTTCATAGGGAGCGCTCTATCTTCGTGTGTAGGGTGGAATGCACTTGGCAAAAGAGCCGTTACATCACTCTTGTAGGCATCGAATTTGGATTCGAATTTGGATTCAAACTTACTATCTGGCATAAGCTCTCCAACCATCATTTTGAGTTTATTAATATCGCTCTTTATATCAAATAGCACTTTATAAAGGAGGTCTCTTTCGTCGCTCAAATCTTTTGAACCACCGTCATTCATAACCATTGGCACTCTTGACGGAGAGTTTGGCAGATACTTCCTCATAATATTGGAGTCTACAACACGATTCTCTTCAATCGCTGAGATCTGACCAACAACACTTTTAAGCTGTCTAATATTTCCTGGCCACTGGTAGTTCTCCAACAAAGCTCTTGCACCATCTTCGAGAGATATTGCAGGCATTCTATATTGTGTCGCTATATCGGTTGCAAATTTTCTAAAAATCAGGTGTATATCCTCTTTTCGTTCTCTCAGCGAGGGGATACTTATTGGAACGGTATTGAGTCTATAAAACAAGTCCTCTCTAAACCTCCCTGCGTCAATTGCGTTTTGCATATTAGCATTGGTAGCAGCAACAACTCTAACATTAACTTTTTTGGTAATTGACGAACCGACTCTTAGGAACTCACCTGTTTGGAGCACACGAAGCAATCTCACTTGTGTTGACTGCGGGAGTTCACCCACTTCGTCTAAGAATATTGTTCCACCATCAGCCTCTTCAAAATAACCTTTACGAGCCTCTGCGGCTCCAGTAAATGAATTTTTCTCATGACCAAACAGTTCTGAATCAATTGTGCCTTCAGGAATTGCGCCACAATTTACTACGATATACTTGCTATGTTTCCTTGGGCTGTATGCGTGAATCACCTGCGGGAAAAACTCCTTCCCCACTCCACTCTCTCCTGTTACCAGCACAGAAAGATCGGTACTTGCCACTCTAACAGCAATCTCCAATGCTCTATTAAGCAGAGGGCTATTACCAATAATACCAAAGCGTTGTTTTACTGAGAGTAAATCCATGAGTAGTGTGAATATATATTTTAGTTAAGTTTATTTTGTTGTCTCATCTAGTCAATAGCGAGACGACCGACGGAGTCTATGTATATTACAGATTGAAATCTGGCATTTCATTGCTAACCATTGCGCCATACACCAAAAGAGCCAATGCCAATATAGCAGCAATTATCGCTATAATCATAAAAATATCCATCTGTTTTTTTGTACCTCTTTTTTGAAGTGTATATTGTTCCGATGGCTCTTTTGTTTCACTTTGACTATACACGCCTCTCTTAACTGGCGACTTTATTGTCGGTTTATTTATAGGAGTAGATATAGGCTTAGCTATAGGTTTAACTATCGGTTTAACTTGAGCTTGAGACACCTGCGGAGGCAACTGAGTCTCTTCAGCAGTTACAGCAGGCGTTACAGCAGGAGCGACTTTCGGAGTTTCTGGCTTCAAGTCTGGCTCTTTCTCCGCACCAACAGCACTATTATTTTCGATATTTTGAGCAACTAGACTAGGTTTAACAACGACCTTAGGCTCAATATGTCCAGAGCCAGCAGGGACAAGACCATACACACCATTCGTGCCAACCACTAGAGCACCAATAGTTCCCACGAGATATGTTCCGTTTTTTTCGATCTCTTCTTTTATAGATTTTATAAAATCGTTTATGATAGACTCAGCCGATTCGTGACTTACACCCATACTTTTAGATACAAGAGAATTAAGCACTTCGTCATCTTTTTTCAGCAACTCAACAAAAGTTATAGTGTTATTCTCCTTTTTTAGGAACGCACCAAAAGTGGGTATAACCAATCTCTTGTTACTTACTAAATAGTTTACAATAATTTCATTAATCATCATTGAAAATGTTTTTAAAGGCTAATTTTTCCCAAAAGTACTAATTTTTAGTTGTATTACCTACTAAAATAGGCATAAAATAGAGCTAAAGTATTGATAATTCAAAAAATAATTAGCTACTTTGCATCATAATATAAAAGAGATATGTAGCGGAGTTAAATCGGGCTATTTTATGTCATGTAATTAACTTAGATTATCACATTAATCTACAACGGGATAAAATGAAGAATAAATATATGGATCTAATTGAGCAAACTTTCGAGTTTCCTCAAGATGAATTCTCAGTAACGGACAATGAGTTAAATTTCAATGATGTGCCATTGATGGATATTATCAAGCAGTACGGCACGCCACTGAAGATAACATATCTACCAAAAATATCTGCGCAGATAAATAGGACGAAGAGAATGTTCAACGTGGCTATGGCGAAAGTGGATTATAAGGGCTCTTATAACTACTGCTACTGCACGAAAAGCTCACACTTCTCGTTCATTCTAGAGGAGGCACTAAAGAATGACATACACATTGAGACGTCATCGGCATATGACATTCACATTGTTAATGCGCTATATGACGGCGGGTTGATTGACAAAAACAGGTACATAATATGCAATGGATTTAAGCGTCCTCAATATGTACAGAACATTGCGACACTGATAAACGATGGTTTTTGCAACACAATCCCAGTACTAGACAACAAGGATGAGCTTGAGTTATTTGACTCAGTTATAGATCGTCCATGCAAGATAGGTATACGTATTGCGTCTGAGGAGGAGCCTAAATTTGACTTCTACACCTCTCGACTGGGGATACGATATAATGATATTGTGGAGTACTATGAGCAGAAGATAAAGAAGAATAAAAAATTCCAACTTAAAATGTTGCACTTTTTTATCAACACTGGAATCAAGGATACCTCATACTACTGGAATGAGCTTAACAAGTGTCTTTCAGTATATTGTGAGCTTAAAAAGATATGCCCACACCTAGATTCGTTAAATATTGGAGGAGGATTTCCGATAAAAAATAGTTTAGCTTTTGACTATGACTACGAGTATATGACAGAGGAGATTGTCTCTCAGATTAAGAATGTTTGTGCACAAGCAGAGGTTGCTGAGCCAAATATTTTCACTGAGTTTGGCTCTTTCACCGTTGGTGAGAGTGGTGCATCTTTGTTCTCTATTATCAACCAGAAGCAGCAGAATGACAGGGAGAGTTGGTATATGATCGACAGCTCATTTATGACAACCCTGCCCGACACTTGGGGTATAAACCAAAGGTATATTCTTTTAGCGATAAACAACTGGGACAAAGAGTATCAGAGGGTATTTTTAGGGGGATTGACCTGCGACAGTGAGGATTATTATAGTGGGGAGTCTCATGCGAATGCGATATTCCTGCCTAAGCTATCTAAAGATCCGCAGTACATTGGTTTCTTCCACACTGGGGCATACCAAGAGTCGTTGGGAGGCTTCGGAGGAATACAACACTGCCTAACCCCTGCGCCAAAGCATATCATTATAGATAGAGATAAGAATGACCATGAGTACTACACGAGGTTATTTGCTAAGGAGCAGAGTTATCGCTCAATGATGAGGATATTAGGGTACTAAAACGCCTTACACTCAGTTGAATATACAAATAGATAAATAAACAAATAGAGCGCCGCCCAAGTAAGAGTAGTTCATTGGCTAATTTGCCTGAACAACCTCACTTGGGCGGCGTTTATTTATTTGCTGTTTATTTATTATCCTTCACTAAACTTCGCTTACAATAGGTGTATAGATACACCATGAGAAGCCTCTGCTGCCTCCATAACTGCCTCGCTCATCGTTGGATGTGGGTGAACAATCTTAGCAAGTTGACTAGCCGTAACACCTAGAGCTTTTGCGACCGTAGGCTCTGCAATCATCTCCGTTACATTAGCACCAACAAAATGCGCTCCGATAAGTTTATCACTCGACGCCTCAAAAATCAACTTTGTGAAACCATCTCTATCACCAGCAGATGTAGCCTTACCAGAGGCAGTAAAAGGGAACTTACCTACTCTAATCTCAATACCCTCTGCTTTGGCTTGCTTCTCTGTCATACCAACAGATGCAACCTCAGGCGAAGTGTATACACACGATGGAATTGTTGTATAATCTACGGGCTGCGTCTCCACGCCACATATACTCTCTATACAACAGATTGCCTCAGCCGAAGCAACGTGAGCAAGAGCAGGAGTAGCGACAATATCTCCAATAGCATAAATACCCTTGATATTTGTTGCTCCGTACTGGTCAACAACAATTTTATCTCTATCAAATGCGACTCCAACCTCTTCAAGTCCCAAGTTCTCGATATTTGACTTAATACCCACAGCACTAAGGACAATATCAGACTCGATAACCTGCTCACCTTTTTTATTCTCGATTAGCACTCTACATTTACCATCTACAACCTCTACATTTTTGACTGTTGTTGAAGTAAGCACACCAACTCGTAACTTTCTAAATGAACGCTCCATCTGTTTCGAGACATCCTCATCTTCCAGTGGCATCATGTTTGGCAGATACTCCACAACAGAGACCTTAACACCAAGTGTAGCGTATAAATATGCAAACTCGCTACCGATAGCACCAGAACCAACAACAATCATACTTTGCGGAAGTTCTCTCAAAACTAGAGCATCTTTTGAGCTTATAATATTTTTACCATCCACCTTCATAAATGGCATCTCTCTCGGTCTAGCACCAGTTGCAAGTACGATACTGTCCGCTTCTACAATTGTTTGTTCACCTTCAGCGTTCACAACTTCTACTCTACCCTCACCTAGTAGTTTTCCGCTACCGACAATAATCTCAACACCGTTTTTAGATAACAAAAATGAAACGCCTTTACTCATAGTATCTGCAACGCCTCTACTTCTATCTACAATTTTGTCCATGTCAGCATTAACGCTACCCTCTACGCTGATACCATAATGCGATGCTTTGGTTATGTAGTTAAAAACCTGTGCACTCTTCATAAGTGCCTTGGTAGGAATACACCCCCAGTTCAAACACACACCACCTAACTCACTACGCTCAATTACAGCGACTTTTTTTCCTAATTGTGCCGCTTTTATCGCTGCAACATATCCTCCAGGACCACTACCAATAACAATAATGTCGTATTTCATATCTATTTTTTTTTGTTTGCTTGACGCAGGTAACTGCCCTCCTCGGGCGGAGCTGCGTGGTCGCAGTGAACACACTAATTTTACTTTACGCAGAGAACTGCCCTCCTCGGGCGGAGCTGCGTGATCGCAGTGAACTATTTAATTTTTATTCACTGAAGTTATTATATGCAACAAAAATAACAAAAAAAAGTCTAAATTTGTAGATTAACAATGGATTTAGTAAAAACAGATTAAATATTTTAACGGATCATGTCGATTGAGAGCACAATTAAAGACCTAGTAAACACTCTACCAAATAGCGTAGAGCTTATAGCCATATCCAAAACACACCCAGCAGAGGCAATACAAGAGGCTTATAATGCTGGGCAACGCTCGTTTGGAGAGAATCGCCCGCAAGAGTTGAAACGAAAGTGGGAGGAGCTACCGAAAGATATTAAGTGGCACATGATAGGTCACCTTCAGACAAATAAGGTGAGAATGATAGCTAACTTTGTCGACTTCATACACTCTGTTGACTCACAAAGAGTGATTGAATTAATCAATAGCGAAGCAGCTAGAGTTGATAGAGTTATAAATATACTATTCGAAATAAAAATTGCACAAGAGGATTCAAAACATGGATGGAACATTGATGAGTTTAACACGTTCGTAGAGAGTGGAGAGTGGCGAAAATTAAAGAATGTATCTATTAGGGGGTTTATGAGTGTTGCAACATATAGCGACGACCAAAACCAAATAGAGAGGGAGTTTCTGACGCTAAACAAACTATTTTTACAACACAAAGAGACTTTTGGTAGCAATTTTGATACGTTATCAATGGGGATGACATCTGACTACGAACTAGCCATTGAGTGTGGAAGTAATATGGTTCGCATCGGCAGCCTAATATTTGGAAATAGAGATTATAATATAAAAAAATAGAAACCATGAAAAATTTAGAGGTAAAATATCTAGGACTCACACTGAACAATCCGATTATTGTATCGAGTTCGCCCTTCACATCAAACATTGACTCTCTTCTACGTTGCGAAGAGGCGGGAGCTGGAGCGGTAGTTTTAAAATCTATATTTGAAGAGCAGGTTATTGGCGAGACAGAGTTTATGTCACGATACGATGACTATCCTGAGGCTGGGGACTACCTGAAGCACCACCTTAGCGACAGCTATCTTACGACTCATTTAACTCTGATTAGCGAGGCGAAAAAGAGACTCTCTATACCCGTTATTGCGAGTATAAATTGCAGCACAGATAAGGAGTGGATAAGCTATGCGAAGAGAAATGAGGAGGCAGGAGCAGACGCTTTAGAGCTAAATATTGTAATAATTCCTACATCAGCAGATGCAAAATCTAGCGATATAGAGCGACAATATCTAGATATTGTTAGCAAGATAACTGCACAGATAAACATCCCTGTTTCCGTAAAATTGTTCAGTAAATTTACAAACATACTCAATATTGTAAAGGAGCTACACAACCGTAATATCAAAGGAGTTGTGATGTTTAACAAGATTATCGAATCAGATATCAACATCAACACCAGAGAACTCGTTGCGTCACCATCTATGAGCAATAGTTCGGAACTGTGCAACTCACTGCGCACAATCTCTCTATGTTCGGCAGAGGTTGACAACATTGACATTGCAGTATCTACGGGAGTACACACTGGCGAAGATGCAATTAAGGCGCTATTGGCAGGGGCAAAATGTGTGCAAATTTGTAGCACTATCAGTGCGAATGGATTCGACGTCATCAACAACATGAAGCAATTCATAAGTGACTGGATGGTGAGTAATACTCACACGAGCATAGATCAATTTTGCGGTACATTGAGTTGCAAAGGGTCAGAAAACAATGAGATCATACAGAGGGTTCAATATCTAAAATATTTCCAACAGTAAAATATATTCTCTGCAATCAAGCACTCCGCCCGAGTTGAGTAGTTCTAAGTCAAGTTTGATGGAGCGACCCAATTCGGGCGGAGTTGCATGAGTGCTTGTATTAATACATTTTAATATTTTCGTAACAAAACAGTAATCATTACGTCACACGAATAGGTTACTTTTGCGGTATAAATATTAAAAACCAATAAAAAAGAGTTATATGAAAAATTTATCCATTTTATTACTATTATTAACAATATGCAGTGGTAGCGTATCATTGTATGCGAGTGATTCAGAGAAGAGTAAGAAGAGTTTTACAGAGACATTCCCCGGCAAACCCGTCCTAACTCTATTTGCAGACTACAAACAAGGATTTGACAACGTCTCAGACAAATCTAAATTTGAGATTAAAAGAGCCTACGTCGGTTATAAGTTCGATAATGCCAGCGATTGGTCTGGAACGATTATTTTTGACATTGCAGCCGCAGATTTTTCGGGATCAAATCTTGAGTTCACATCACATCTAAAAAATGCGTTTGTAACGTGGTCTAAAAACGATCTAAAGATTAACTTCGGAGTGATAAAAACCAACAACTTCGGCACACAAGAGAAGGCGTGGGGACACAGATATGTAATGAAAACATTTAATGATGAGTATGGATTTGCGCCAAGTGCAGACCTCGGAGTCTCTGCAAGTTACAAGTTCTCGGATTGGTTAAAGGGAGATGTTAGCGCAACGAATGGTAATGGAAATAAGAAGCTGCGCATCAACGATAACTTTAGATATGGAGCGGGATTGACCTTCAACTTCATCGAAAACGTAACTTTCAGAACATTCTACGATCTATATACAAAGGACATCTACGGATCTAGCACTGCAAGCCAACACACAGCCTCTATCTTTGCGGAGTACAAACACTCTAAGTTTTCGGTTGCTGGAGATTACAGCCATATGTTCAATGCCGACTTCAACAAAGGAGCTGACATGGGAGGTTTTTCGCTCTACTCAACTGCAAAGATTATTGATAAATTAGATGGTTTTGTGAGGTATGACAAATTCAATTCAAACACTACATCCATAGGTGATACGGGCTCTGCAATTAGAGCTGGAGTAGATTATAGTCCATTGAAGTTTCTAAAAATATCACCCAATGTATACAACTGGAACCCAACAAGTTCACAAGCAGAGACGTTTCTATATCTTAACGTTATGATTAACTTCTAAGGGGGACGATATAGCGTATCTACACATAAAAAGAGTTCTAAATATGATTATATTTAGAACTCTTTTTCTTATTTATCTATATCCTTGAACTCTTTTTTTCCGAACAGATAATCCAACAGGATTGATTTTTTATATATCTGCGCTGACTCCCGCACTGCCGTTTTTTGAATATTATCTCTTTTGACATCAAGTTTTTTTCGCCACTTATGGAAATCGACATGAGCATTAAAAACAGCTTTGAACAGCTCTCTATTACTTAAAAGGTATACCAAAGCAGAGCAACCATCTAACACCATCCTAATAAAAAGGGTGATATACAACTTTCGTTGTGGCAAGTTCTTGTACAACATTGCTAGGTTATTTCTAAAATTGAGGTATGTTTTTCGTGGAGATGTAACCGCAAGTGTCCCCCCTCCAAGGTGATAAACAGCACTTTGAGGTACAACACCAATTTTGTAACCAAGAATCTGGGCTCTCCAACACAAATCTATCTCCTCCATGTGAGCGAAAAACTCACCGTCAAACCCGCCTAACTCATCAAAGACTTTAGAGCGGATACACAACGCTGCACCCGATGCCCAAAACACCTCTCGATTGGTATCATACTGCCCATGGTCTCTCTCTATTGACGATAGTATTCTCCCCCTACAAAACGGGTAGCCCAACCAGTCAATGTATCCTCCGCACGCCCCTGCATACTCAAAATACTCTTTTTGTGTATAAGCGAGTAGCTTTGGTGCAACAGCTGCGTATGAACTATTACTCTGCATGAAGTCAATTAATGGCTCGCACCACATAGGAGAGACCTCAACATCGGAATTTAGCAGGATATAATACTCACTATGAACCATTTTCAGGGCACGATTATACCCCTCTGCAAAGCCGTAGTTCTTGTCAAGTTCAACTATTTTTACACGAGGGAAACTCTTTCGAATCATCTCTAAAGAGTCATCGACAGATCCGTTATCAGCAACTATAACCTCAATAGAGTCTGGAGTATGCAGAACAACCGAAGGGAGAAACTCCCTAAGATGCTTTACCCCATTCCAATTTAATATAACAACACTACAACTTGACATTATACTCAGAACCTTTTTTAGGTTGATGCTTCCAACGTTTATGTGACCACATCCACAATTCTGGACATTCACGAATCATAAGTTCTAGTTTTTCTGCATAACGAGTAACTATTTGGTGCGGTTCAACCACCTCTTTACCATCATATATACACTCTAGATCGACCTCATAATGAGCTCTTGATAGCTTCTTTATATGCATAAAATATACTGGCATTGAGAATTTTGTAGCTAATTTCTCCATACCAGGGAAAAATGGAGTGTGTTGATTTAGGAAATCATACCAATGGTCAATATCGTATACATTTGGCGATTGGTCAGCAATCAACCCAACGATAAGTGGTCTTGGTTCTCTTATATTTTTAACTATGTATCTAAGCAACGAGTTCATAGCCACAGTTGTCACTCCGAAACGAGTACGAGATTTCACATAAAACTCCTCAAAAGATTGGTTATGTAGAGGTTTGTACACCGCAACAACTTGAGACTTAGAGAAGAACTGCGACACACCAAAATACTCCCAAGATCCGTAGTGAGCAAATGCAGCGATCCAACTCTTTCCGCCACACTCCTCTTCCACCTGCTCAATATTATTGATAATCATTCTCTCTTTCAGCTCCTTCTCACTGATATTTGAAAGATCAATTGTGTCTACAAATATCTCAGCGAGGTGTCTATAAAATCGTCTCTCTACATCTAACAATTTTGCATCCGAATACTCTGGGAAAGAGTTTTTAAGGTTTTGGCGCACAACACTCAATCGGTACTTAGCAACCTTATATACAATAAAATAAATCAGATCTAACAAACAATGGTAAAGAAACCACGTTGGGAGTGCACCTACAAATCTACACCCATATGAAAGGGCACAATACTCTAGTTTTTTTAATATCTTCATAAACTATCTTTTTTTGAATATTATATATTTATTAACACTAAATACTTTTATAACTCAAGATCCTCTTCATCTCTCTTTCTATTGAGCGCTTTCTCTTTTTTTATAGACCTACCCTCTACAATAATCACAAACTCACCCTTAGGGTCATGTTGCGTAAAGTGCGCCACAACCTCCGTAATCGAACCTCTCACTGTTTGCTCAAACTTTTTGGTTATCTCTCTTGACACAGAAACATTTCTATCTTCACCAAATACCTCCCCCATCTGCACAAGGGATTTCACGACACGGTATGGTGACTCATAAAATATCATTGTTCTCTCCTCATCCGCAAGACCCAATAATCTTTTAGCTCTACCTTTTTTCTGCGGCAGGAATCCTTCGAAACAGAATCTGTCGCACGGGAAACCACTCTGCACAAGAGCGGGAACAAAAGCGGTAGCACCAGGCAGGGTTTCAACCTCAATCCCAGCTTCGATACAAGTCCTTACGAGAAGGAACCCTGGGTCAGAAATTCCTGGTGTTCCTGCATCCGAGACTAGGGCAACACTTAATCCAGCTGTAATTTGAGATGCAACCAACTCCACTTTTGCATGTTCATTATACTTATGATGAGAGATCAACCTCTTCTCAATCCCCAAGTGTCTTAGGAGAAATGAGGTTGTTCTAGTATCTTCGGCAAGAATCGTATCTACCTCTTTCAGTACTCTTATAGCTCTTAAAGTTATATCCTCTAAGTTACCAATAGGTGTAGGAACTATATATAATTTAGACATAATTTATCTTCTAACGTGTAAATTTATGATAATTTTCTATTAAGCAATTCAATCAACAACTTAACCCCTGTTCCATTAGGATTCCAGTCGAAATTGTCATGAATAAAAATCAATGCGTCATCCATATCTGTAAACTCTTCCAACATCTCGATTGTAGATTGGTAAGATAAAATATCACCATTAAACATCTCTTTTAGCATCAAGAACTTATCGTTTATACCGATTGCACCCTTTAATGTCACGCTATTTCCGCAAGCGATAGACGTTGCAACATCTCTAGTTGTCACGCTACTACTAAACTCATCACCAATGGTACGAGTTCCATTCATGATAACATCGCCAATAACAGAGCAATGTGTCGTATCAACAAAAGAAGTTGTACTCACAACAGCTTCAGCACTAGTTATTGTCTGCTCTTCGATATGCGTTTCGACCACAGTAGTTGTAGTTCTAGCTGTACAACTATCATCATCATATAGTGATTTTATTGCATTTCTATCAAACATATGTCTCACGCTTGGAGCTGGTGCAACAACTGGAGCTGGAATATTATTTTCAGTAATTACCTCATCTATTTTAGTCTCAACATCAATCTGCACTTCAATAGAGACTTCAGGCACAACACTCTCCTGCTGAGCCTCCTGCTTCGTCTCCTGCTTAGC
>CAMRBL010000046.1 GCA_947040435.1 uncultured Rikenellaceae bacterium | reverse complement strand
GACTATCTTTTTCATGTATATTGTAATTTAAAGTTTTTAAACCTTAAAGGTATGACTTTTTATTAGAAAATAACATCAAGTTTATCCATGAATGTAGTATAACTCCATATTACATATATTGATAGATAACCAATTTCTTAATACGCTAACTTAATTATAGTGTTTGTCTACCTTTTTTAGTTATATTTGTAGACTACTATTATAATTATGACTATTGAGATAATTGGGAATTTAGAAAAGATTCACACTACAGAACTAGGTGTGATGCGCATAAAACACAACCTTGATTTAGAGGTTGATGATGTTGTTGCGTGGTGTAGGGCTGAAATTGAGAATCCTGACAGTTTAATCACTCGAAAAGGCAAGAATTGGTATATAACCACAAAGATGTGTATTATTACAGTAAATGCACATAGCTATACAATTATAACAGCTCATATAATAAAATGATCTCTTAATTAATATTTTTATTGTATCAGTTCAATAAATAAGTGTCGTACGTAAAAAGAGTCTTAAATATTCCACATTATGATATCATTTCTTGAATTAATGAAAGCCAACTATAGTCTCTTATTAATAGCGATGTCTGTATTGGCTCCGATTGTGTTCGTCACACTATATTTTATAAAAGCAGGCTATGGACAATTTAGAACAAAAGGGTGGAGGTACTCAATAAATAATAGGGTTGGATGGGTACTAATGGAGGCTCCAGTGTTTTTATTGATGACCCTTTTATGTCTATGTTCTGATAGGTGCAACTCTCTACCACATCTAGTATTATTTTCACTTTTTCAATAAACTCCAACTAATTTTTGTTATTTATAGATAGGTTAATTTGAACTATTTCTATAGATATTTTCTCTATATACTTATGTTTTGTGTCCGCCATCGGTCATTGTGTTCGATTATGAACACAATGACTTGTATTAAATTATTGATAATCAGCGTTTTAGTTTTTGGCACAGTTTGTATATATAATAGAGTATGGACAGAAAAATTAGCACACAACAATTACGTCGTGAAAAAACGACAAGACTTCTCAAATGGACAGGAGGGATTCTTCTATTTTGTAGTATTATTTTCTTAATCAGCAAACTTTTTCAGCCCGTAGTTAATGCTACGGATGTTTTCATTGAAAAGGTTGATGTCGGTAATATAGACATTACTGTCTCTGCATCTGGGAAAATTGTTCCTGCATTTGAAGAGATTATCACCTCACCTATCACCTCAAGAATTTTAGAAGTGTATAAGAAGAGTGGAGATAAGGTGGAGGTAGGCACACCTATTCTTAAACTAGATCTCCAAAGTACTAAGGTAAACTATGATAAAATGTTGGATGAAGAGGCAATGAAGCTACTTCAAATGGAGCAGCTCAAACTTCAACATAAAAGTAGTATTTCAGGAATGGAGCTAAAATTAAAGGTACAGGAGATGGAATTAGAACAAAAAAGGGTGGTATTACATAATGAGAGGTATTTGGACACATTGGGTGCAGGAACACTAGATAAAGTTCGTCAAGCAGAGATGAATGTAAAGGTTAGTGAACTACAATTTCACGAAGATGAACAAAACTATGAAAACGAAAAAGCCTTAATGAAATCTGCTGAAAAAATTAAAACATTAGAACTTAACATTTTTCAAAAAGGTCTCTCTGAGACACGTAGAACTTTGGACGATGCACAGATACGTGCACCACGTGCTGCAATTCTCTCTTTTGTCAGTACAGAGATAGGATCCAATGTTTCCGCAGGTTCAAAAATTGCTATGCTTTCTGATCTCTCCCATTTTAAAGTAGAGGGTAAAATTGCAGATTCGTATGGAGATAGAATATCGGTAGGTAGAATTGCCATTGTGAAGATAGCTGACAATGTTCATGAGGGGGTGGTTAGCAATCTTACTCCCATATCAGAAAATGGTATTATATCATTTTCGGTTCAACTAAAAGTGAATAATGATTCTAACCTACGCTCAGGCTTAGATTGTGACGTATATATCATTGATTCTCGCAAAGAAAATATACGCCGATTACCCAATGGTAAATATTATTCGGGTAAAGGGGAGTATGAGCTTTTTGTTCTTAATGGAGATATATTACATAAAAGGGATGTACGCTTGGGCGACTGTAACTATGACTATGTTGAGGTGTTAGAGGGTCTTGTTGAGGGGGACGAAGTGTTGATAAGTGATATAGGCAACAAAAAAAATAAGAGCAAATTAAAATATAAAAAATAGTATAAATCAATTAAAACTAATTCTAATGATTAAATTAGCAGAACTCAACAAGATTTACCGTGCAAATGAGATTGAAACTTTAGCACTAGAGAACGTGAATTTACATGTAGAAAAAGGCGAATTTCTCGCTGTTATGGGTCCATCTGGATGTGGAAAATCAACTCTACTAAATATTATGGGTCTACTAGATACTCCTACCTCTGGAGAGGTGGAGATTTGTGGTATTTCGACATCCTCAATGAATGATGATGAGATGTCAAGATTTAGAAATATACACTTAGGTTTTGTATTTCAAAGCTTTCACTTGGTTAACACTCTAAACGTATTGGAAAATGTTGAGTTGCCATTGCTTTATAGGAAAGTTAGCTCTAGCGAGCGCACACGTCTTGCAAAGGAGGTTTTAGAGCGTTTGGAGCTATCACATAGAATGAAACATTTCCCTACGCAGCTCTCTGGAGGACAGTGTCAAAGAGTTGCTATTGCACGTGCACTCATTGGAAATCCCGATATTATTCTTGCAGATGAGCCTACAGGAAATCTTGATTCTAAGATGGGTTCTGAGGTTTTGGATATTCTCCATCGCTTGAATAAAGAGGATGGTCGTACCATAGTTATGGTTACACATAATGAGGAACAAGCTCGACAAACAGATCGTACTATCAGATTCTTTGATGGTCGACAAATCATTTAAACATAACATAATAAACTCCAAAATTATAATCCTATCTACATATGAAATTCAGACAATACATTAGTCAATCTTGGCAAATCATCAAGCAGAATAGACTGTATAGCGGTTTTTATACTCTAGGAACTGCTTTAGCTATCTCGATGGTAATGGTACTAGCCATAGGTTATAACCTTAAGATAGGAAATATCTATCCAGAGGTAAATAGAGATAGGATCATGGTATTAAGCACCTTTCACGAGAATTATGGCGGTTTAATCTCAACAAGTCCCTTTTCTGAGGAGCTCATAGAGAAGCTATTGTCAGGAGTTGACGGAATCGAAGCAGTATGTATTTATATTGCTGGAGGTAGTAAGCAACTTGACACTCAAAAAGATATATTGTCGGAGATAAAAAAAAGAGAAGTTTCTTACTATAATGAGGGGTTATGGGAGGTGCATCAATTTGATTTTGTTGATGGTAGACCATTTACGAAAGAAGATGTAGCGAATTCTAGCCTTCAGGCAGTTATCTCGAACGCTACTGCCAAATCATTTTTTGGCGATGAATCTGCAGTAGGTAAAAAAATCTTGGTAGACTATAAAGAATTTACAGTATGTGGAGTTGTTAAAGATGTATCACCCTTGGTTTATATGTCGTCTGCTGATATTTATCTACCACATACTCTTATTATTAGCCCTCCTTATGTAAGTAATGCAATAACGTTTATGGGAGGCAACCTTTCTGCACAAATCTTGGCAAAATCACCTGAAGATTTTGATAAGATAAAGAGTCAGATTGAAGGTAATTTGGCTAAAATAGAGAGTACATTAGATGATGGTGTAAAGATTAGTTTACTAGGAGGTCCAAACTCATTTATAGAAGATAGCCTCTCAGTAATTAGTGACTATGAAGGACGATCTAATGCTGCTTCACAGCATATCTTACAATTGATTCTAATTGTTTTGGTTATTATTTTGATCCCTACATTTAATCTATCTGGAATTATATCTACAGAGATGGAGGATAGAGAAGCTGAAGTGGGAATAAGAAAGGCTTTTGGAGCTTCTCGTGGAAAGCTTCTATATAACCTAATTAATGAAAACTTGTTACTCTCATTTATTGGAGGGGTTATAGGGTTATTACTATCATATCTGTTCATTTATCTTGGATATCAACTATTTATTGATCTATTGCAGCTCCCTTCGTCTGCATATTCTGCATTGCATGTGGGTTTTTTTATCAATTATAAAGTGATAATTATCGTCATTGTTAGTTGTTTAGTTATGAATTTACTCTCTTCGATTATACCACAATATTTTGCAACAAAGAAAAATATTATTACCCTATTAAATAGAAATAATAGTGTTAGTGAAGGGAACTCCATAAAATTAAAAAATGCTTGGATTTTCTTGGAACTTCTTGCTGTATTCGTAGTTACGTGGATGGCAATAGATCCTTTATATGTTTTGAATTATCAGAAATCTATCTATGATGGCTTTGATCATAAGGATTTGTATGTAGTTAGTATACCTTCGATATCTTATAAATCTCCTGCATATAGAGAGGAGACAGCTGATGGGATAGCTCAATACAGTAAGATGGTTCTTGATATTATAAAAAATCACCCTTTAGTAGATAATGCGGTACGAGGGTATAGTATGCCAATGAATGCTTCACACTTCATGTATACGACACTTGTCTCAAATTTAGATACTTCAAAAATAGCGACCCACATGCTTTATATCCCTGCCGACAAAAACTGTTTTTCAGTGCATGGGATTAAAGAACTTGAAGAGTTAGACTTAGAAGATCTTAATGGTATGATGATATCTAAATCCATAGCAAAGCATTTTTTTGGAGATGATGACGCAATAGGAAAAAAACTATGGCACAATAGTGTCGATGGCTATGGAGTGCGAATAATAGGAGTTTTTGATGATGTGAAAAATGAGCAGTATAAACAACCTATTCCGACAGTAATAACATTTGAGATAGATTACCGAGGCTCTTTAGATTATAGTGGTAATATTCATCTATTTGTCAAATTAAAACCTGGTGTCCTAGAAGGTGAATTTATCAAAGCTTTTACAGAAGATTTGGGTGATAAATTCAAGATAGGGAATAGATATTTTGGGGAAGTCTCTCCATATTATAAAGGTATCGAGAGAAAAAGTGAACACATTGCCATTACAAAGGAGAAGAACATATATACCATGCTCACCTGTTTCGTATTATTTAATATGTTTTTGGGGATTTTTGCGACTTTCTGGTTAAAGAGTAAGAAGAGGCGAAGTGAGATTGGTCTGAGAATGGCGATGGGAAGTAGTAAAAAAGGAGTACGCAAAATGTTTGTTATGGAGAGTGTTAAAATGGCAAGTTTAGCATCTCTTGTTGGGATGATTGTAGTCAGTAATATTGTCTATTTCAGAGGTATGTTTACTTTTGGCGAGTGGCAATCTCCTACCTATTGGCCTATAACCAACGATATCGCACATTTCCTTATAGTCTCATTGATGGCCTATGCAGTGATTCTTCTAATAGTAATACTAGGGACTTTAATCCCTGCATCAAAAGCCGCAAACACAAACCCTGTGGATGCATTAAGGGATGAATAAGTAATGAAAATAACTAATATAATAATGAAGAAATACAGACAAAATATCAAGCAATCGTGGAAGTTGTTGATTCGAAATCGACTTTTCAGTGTGGTGTCAATATTGACAACTGCTGTGACCATTACCTATCTTATGGTGCTATGGATGGGATATATGTTTCATAACAGTAATATGGCGCCAGAAGATAAAAGAGATCGTACAATGCAGCTGACTGGTCTTGCGAAATACAAAAAAAACAGTGAAAAATCATCTGCCGATCAAGAATATATAAAATTAAACGTAGATATAGTAAAACAGGTGATTGCACCACTAAAGGGTGCCGAACTTATAGTAGTAAATAATGATTTAGGTTATGTTAGAAGTCCAACTACTATACGTAACCACTCAACTAATGAGCGAATAAAGCTATGGTACTCTATTGCAAATGAAAACGTTTGGAACCAGTTCTCTTATAAGTTTATTGAAGGGCGACCATTTACAAAAGAAGAGGTTGAATCTGGACTAAATGTTGCCGTAATAAGTCGCTCCACCGCAAGGAAATTATTTCACGAAACAGAGAATATTGTTGGGAGAGTGATAACTCCTGAGTTCTCACAAAAAACTTTCAGAGTGGTGGGTGTTGTTGAGGATATTAGTGCGCTGTTTAGTGACGCATTTGCTCAAATATGGATGCCATTTCCCAATAACCAACAGGAGTGTGGTGTAGATATTATTAGAAAACAAGGTGTTACGAAGGAGGAGCTAGAAGCCGAAATAATTGAAAATTTTGTTAAATATAGTCAAGCTCAACCTACTGAAAATTATAAATGTTATTGGAATTATGGACGAGCTAAAAAGATGCAAAAACTATTCATTTTCATTTCGCTTATCTTATTGATAGTTCCTGCTGTAAACGGAATGGGACTTGTAGCCTCTAATATCTCTGAAAGAACAAGTGAAATCGGAATACGAAAAGCATACGGAGCAAGTAGGGTATCTATTATCCGTCAGTTGTTATATGAGAATATGCTCTCAACGGGAATCGGTGGGGTAATTGGTATGATTTGTTCGATGCTTATTACCATCTGTTTCGGAGAGTTATTGTTAGTACAAAATATTGGTGATGTCAGTAGAGAGTTATTCACTCTCTCTTTTAGCTCCCTATTTGATATTAGAATATTTACATTAGCTATGTTATTTTGTTTTATTTTTAATATTATGTCTGTGTATATTCCCGCAATAAGGGCTACACGCACCTCTATTGCAGATGCAGTGAAAGGAGGAGAGTTATGATTAAAATGGTGTTTAAAAAGATCTGGTACCAACGCAGAGGAAATAGTTGGTTAATAATTGAATCGTTTATTGTATTTATTCTATTTTGTCTCTTAGTAGACCTATTACACGTAACATTTACTCCCATTGTGAACTCGCCTATCGGATATAGTATAAATAAGGTTTATGATCTAAAATTGGCTAAAGACAATAGTATAATAACAGATGAGTCAACGCAAGAGAGTGTACTAAGGATTATTAGACAGATTGAAAGAAGCCCTGCTGTTGAGGCTGTTACTGTTTATTATGGAGCAGAACATTTCTCTTGTTATAGTTCCATGCATATGAAAAATGATAGTATAGAAGATTATGCTCAATTTTTCAGTGTTGATGAGGATTATTTTGATATTTTTAATGTAGAAATTGAAGAGGATGGAGGGATTTTTCCTTGGAAAGAGGAGAATGGAGAGCCTAAAATAATATTTACGCAGGCAGCATCAAAACATTTTTTTAAAGATAGAGATCCAATAGGGGAAAAAATAGATGGTGGGAGAAATCTATCATACGGACCTAGTACAGTTTCATATCGTATTTCAGGATTGATAAAAAAGACAAAGCATTTACCCTCAAATGATCGTGTAGAATATCTTTATTGCTACACAACTCTACCTGAAGATTATATATATGACACATATACCTCTATCGCATTTAGAATCAAAGATGGAATAAGCTATGAAGAGTTTGAAAATAAAATGATGGATGATTTTAAGAAACTGCTTGTAGCAGGGGCAGTATACCCTGAATCACTACTTTCATTCAAACAGATTAAAAAAGATAGTATATCCAGTGGTGGGGATATGACTTATGGGATTATATTAATTGTGGGATTACTATTTTTTATTTTCAATATTTTTATAAGTACGTTTGCAACTTTCCATTTTAGGATAAATAAGCGAAAAGAGGAGATTGGATTAAAATTATCTATTGGAGCTACCAGGCGGACATTGATGAAAGAGTTAATTTTTGAAGGAGTTATGATATTGACACTTGCAGTTATTCCCGCAATTATTATCATAGTAAATTTATACTATCTTGAAATTGGATGGATCAGTGATCTCCCTATAACATTTCTAAGAGTTTTAGGCTGTACCTCCGTCACCTATCTAGTGCTTGTTATGATGGTTGCGCTTGGAACATGGTTGCCTGCCCGCAGAGTGATGAAGATTGAACCTGCAATAGCACTAAAAGAGGAGTAGAAAGAGTGATTACTAAAAAAATAGTTATAGCGATGAACAGAGATCTTAAAAATATCAAAATTGATAATAGACAAAAAAACAGTTATTATTATAGGAGGTATTTCCTACTCCTATTGATTGTTTGGTTTGCCAATGTGCAAAGTGCAACTGCTTTAGGCGATACCCTAAGGTTGAGTATTGATGACGCAATTGTTTTGGCTCAGGAGCAATCACTATCAGCCATAATGGCAGAAAATAGGTTTCAGACCTCTCATTGGGAGTATGAGATTTTTAAAGCAGAACAACTCCCTGAAATATCATTTCAGGGAGGTTTACCCAAATATCAAAGGCAATATAACTCCTATCAACACGAAGATGGTTCATACTCTTTTGTAATGAATGATAACTTACGACTCTCAGGGAGCATGTTTGTCACACAGAGTCTACCATTTACAGGAGGTACTGTTTCGTTAAAAAGTTCACTTGAGTTTACAAAACAGTTTGGTGATAATATGGGTTCTGAATATATGAGTAACCCTATCTCTATAACCCTATCTCAACCTCTATTTGGAGTAAATCACATGAAATGGAGTAGGCGTATAAGCCCTCTCCGTTATGAAGAGTCTGAGGCAAATTATATGGAAGAGATGGAGGAGATTACTCTCTCTACCATATCTAGATATTTTAATTATCTGCTATCACACTCCAGTTTTTTAATGGCACAGCAAAATCTAGAGAATGCAAATAAACTCTATGAAGTGGCGCAAGCACGTAGGGAAATTGGACAAATATCCCAAAGTGAATTAATGCAGCTCAAACTCACTGCACTTCAAGCAAAGGGAACTTTGACAGAATCCCAAAGTAATTTAAAAGCTAACATGTTTCAATTACGTACTTTTCTAGGCTTGGGCGAGACACAAGAGCTTTCGTTGATTGTCCCTGAAACCGTGCCTATTAGTGGCTTAGATTATCGTATCATATTTGATAAGGCGATGGAAAATAATTCATTTGCTAAAAATATTCTTAGGCGACAACTTGAAGCTGATTACTCTGTGGCAAGTGCGAAAGGAAATCGTAGACAGATAAATCTTTACGCCTCTTTTGGAAACTCGGGAGTTAATCAAGATATTTTAGGAGCATACTCTAATCTTGCGAATAGTCAGGTTGTTGAGTTTGGTGTTAATATCCCAATTTTGGATTGGGGTAAGCGAAAAGCAAGGGTCAAGATGGCAGAGAGCAATCGTATTGTTGTTGAGTCTAGTATTAAACAGGATCAAATATCTTTTCACCAAAATATCTTTCTACTTGTGGAGAACTTTAATAATCAAGCTGGTCAGTTGGAGATCGCAATAGAGGCAGACCAACTTTCAGATATACGCTATAAAACTGAAATGGCAACTTTTATCTCAGGTGAGATTAATATCCTTGATCTTAATGATGCTCGTAACTCTAGAGACTTTGCAAAACAGAAACTTATTCAGGAGATGTATATGTATTGGAACTATTACTACAACATACAAAGCGTATGTTTAGAAAAAATATCACAATTAACTGATTCGGAAAATCAAGATAAATAAATGTTTCTAAACCTGTTATGCGGTTGTAAGTAGGAATTCCACATAAAATCTTTTGAAAAGCATTTGCATATCTCAGTAATTTTAACGAATATTGTGTTAAGTTGTAAGCTACTTAGCAACTTATAAACTGTTGAAATTCACGATATTTTCTTATTATATAACATGAAAATACATAAGCATTTACAACTATGATTTTGATTATTGATGATGATTCTGCGATTCGCTCTTCGCTTAGCTTTCTACTGAAAAGAGCTGGGATGGAAGTGTTGGCAGTGTCAACACCTAAAGAGGCTATTGCTGCCATACAGCATGAGGAGCCAGAGTTAATGCTAATGGATATGAACTATTCATTGACGACTTCTGGCGATGAGGGGATCTGCCTTTTAAAACAAGTAAAGCTTTTTTGCCCAGATGTACCTGTAATCCTAATGACAGCTTGGGGAAGCATTCAACTTGCAGTAGAGGGAATGAGGGCTGGTGCTTTTGATTTTATTACAAAACCATGGAATAATATAGTACTTCTTAATCGAGTGAAAACGGCATTAGATCTAAGAGAGCATGAGGCAAACAAGGGTCGTGATACAGAGCTAGAGGTAAAAGATGATAACCATTTAAGAGATATTAGATTTGCCGCTATCATAGGAGAGAGTCGGGCTCTTAAAGCGATTTTAGAGACTGTTAAAAGAGTCGCAAAGACAAATGCTTCAATATTGATAACAGGGGAGAGTGGAACGGGTAAAGAGCTTATTGCAGAGGCAATACATAAATTTAGTACACGTGCTTCTGCCCCATACGTAAAGGTAAATCTTGGAGGAATTAGTCAAAATCTTTTCGAATCAGAGATGTTTGGTCATAAAAAAGGGGCATTTACAGACGCTTTTGCAGATAGGGATGGACGATTTTTACTTGCTGATAAGGGGACTATTTTTCTTGATGAAATTGGAGATTTAGACCCAAGTTGTCAAGTTAAACTTTTAAGAGTGCTGCAAGATCAAATGTTTGAAGTACTTGGAGATAGTAGCCCCAAAAAAGTAGATATTAGAGTGGTAAGTGCTACAAATAGAGATCTACCTAAATTAGTTGCAGAACAGGGGTTTAGGGAGGATCTATTTTATAGAATCAACCTCATTCCTATCCATTTGCCTCCACTTAGAGAGAGACAAGAGGATATTCCTCTATTAGTATACCATTTTGCAAAATCAGTTGCTCAAACGCATGGATTGGATATGCCTATTATATCAGAAGATGCTATTTTATATCTTCAAAAGCTCCCATTCGTTGGTAACATTAGAGAGTTGAAAAATCTTGTTGAACGCACTATCATTATTTCAGGAAAAAACATCCTTGAAAAATCAGATTTTGAAGCTTCACAAATAAATATGCTCCCTTCACAAGAGGAGATGTATGGAAATACTTTAGAGGAGAGAGAAAAAAGACGTATAGCAGAGGTGTTGATAGTCAATGATAATAACATTTCCAAAACAGCACGAGAGCTAGGAATAAGTAGAGCATCCCTATACAGACGTTTAGATAAATATAATATACCCTATAATCACTAATCCCAATGAGAGCTAAAGGATATTTTTGGATTTTGGCAATAGCACTTATTGCAGCTATGCTATTAATTATTTGGGCTTTTGTAAAAGAGGGTCTTAGTTGGTATTTTATCCTTGCAGAGGGGTTTATTATACTGGTTCTAGCTCTTCTCTTTCAGCTTTACATAAGAACAATTAAGCCCTTAAATACAATTGGAATAGGTATGGATCTTTTAAAAGAACAAGATTTTAGCTCACGACTAGGGTCTGTGGGTCAAAAAGATGCAGATAAAATTGTAGATATTTTTAATAAAATGATGAAACAACTCAAAAATGAAAGAGTGCAGTTAAGAGAGCAGAATCATTTTTTAGATCTACTTGTTAATTCATCTCCTATGGGGCTTATAATTTTAGATATTAATGATAAAATTACCTCGATAAATCCAGCAACATGTATAATAATGGATCTAAAAGAGAGGGATTTATCAAATGTTATAGGCAAAAAGATAGAGCAGATCTCCTCCCATCTGACAAAAGAGCTAAGCAAGCTGAATAAAGGAGAGTCTAATATGATACGCATGAATGACGGTAATATTTATAAATGTACGCATGCCTCCTTTATCAATATGGGTTTTAATCATACCTTTTATCTAATAGAAAAAATGACTGAAGAGCTTCTTAAAGCGGAGAAGAAGGCGTATGAACAGGTGATACGGATGATTTCACACGAAGTAAATAACTCTATGGCAGGAGTTTCATCTTCTATTGATATGATACAGCACTCTCTTTTAGATGTCCCGGAGATGGAAGAAGAGACTAGAGAGATGGTCGAACTTCTCTCTATAGCATCCGACCGATGTATTAATCTAAGTAAATTTATTACCCGATTTGCTGAAGTTGTGAAAATTCCACAACCTCAGTTAGTCTCTGTATCTATTAACGATTTTATTAGGGCTAGATTGTTATTTATAGAGAGCCTAGCTTCAAATAAACAGATAGATTTCTCAATTAAGCTAACAGATCTAGAGCCAACCGTGATGATTGATATTATATTAATGGAGCAGGTATTACTGAATATCATTAAAAATGCAATCGAGTCCATAGAGAATGGAGGAGGGATAAGTATTGAGTCATCTACAAAACCCATATCATTAACAATAATAGATAATGGTAAAGGAATTTCAGAAGAGGTCTCTGCAAAACTATTTTCACCCTTCTTCTCAACCAAACCAAATGGTCAGGGAATAGGACTTTTACTTGTAAAAGAGATACTCCTAAGGCATGGCTATAAATTTTCACTATCAACAGGGGACGATGGTATGACTCGATTTACGATATTTTTTACTCATTAAGTAGATTTTGAAAACTGGAGTTCCAGATTGAATAGGAGAGTATGCTAAGCAACTTTTTTTGACTACCAAACTAATTATGGAAATAATGTTAGGACGCGATTAATATTTTTTGGATGTTAAAATAATATTTTTTATTAAACTCTTCAATGGTGAGATTTACGAGTGTTGAATGTCTTCTTCTTCTGTACCAAGTTTCTATATATGTAAATCTTACTGTCCGATAAAAATACAAATCCACAACAAACCATTGTCAGAGAGTCGCTCTCTGACACTTTTTCGTTATAAGTAAAAAATCGAGCCCCTCTATTTGAAAAAT
>CAMRBL010000045.1 GCA_947040435.1 uncultured Rikenellaceae bacterium | reverse complement strand
GTCCCATATATGGAGCTAAAGTGACTGCATCAACCAAATTAGCGTCAAAAAATGCTCTGGCATACATCATAGACGTATTGCCAATATCTCCACGCTTAGCGTCTGCAATTATAAATATATCAGGGTAGTTCTCTCTGATGTATCTACAACTCTTCTCAAAACTAGCCCATCCCTTTACACCATTCTCTTCATAAAAAGCTAGATTTGGTTTGTAGCAGACGGTATATGGTGCTGTTGCATCGATAATTGCTTTGTTAAACTCAAATTGAGGGTCCTCACACCCTTTTAGACAATCTGGAGTCTTATTTATATCTGTGTCCAATCCGCCACACAGGAAGCTCTGCTTTGCCTTAATAGCCTCAAATAATTGCGCTTTATTCATTATAATAGTCTTTTTAATATAATACTACAATTCACTCTCTTTCAAACGTTCTGAATTCTCTGCAACAACTAGGTGGTCAATACAATCTTGGATATTACCATCCATGAATGCAGATAGATTGTATATCGTGTAATTTATTCTGTGGTCAGTAATACGACCTTGAGGGTAGTTATACGTTCTAATCTTAGCACTTCTGTCACCCGTAGATACCATTGTTTTACGTTTTCCAGCGATTTCGTCGATATACTTCTGATATTCAAGGTTGAATATACGAGTACGAAGCTCTTCAAATGCTTTATCAAAGTTTTTAAGCTGAGATTTTTGATCCTGGCACTGCACAACAATACCTGTTGGTATGTGCGTTAGTCTAACCGCTGAGTATGTTGTATTAACAGACTGTCCACCTGGTCCAGAAGAGCAGTAGGTATCCTTACGAATATCACCCATGTTTACATCAACATCAAACTCTTCGGCTTCAGGAAGTACTGCTACCGATGCAGCAGAAGTGTGTACACGACCCTGCGTCTCTGTCTGTGGTACACGTTGAACACGGTGAACCCCTGATTCATATTTTAGTACTCCATAGACGCCATGGCCAATAACCTTGACAACAACCTCTTTGAAACCACCAGAACTACCTTCACTGATATTATTTATCTCATACTTCCAACCTCTACTTTCAATATACTTTATGTACATTCTATATAGGTCACCAGCAAAAATTGCAGCTTCATCTCCACCACTTCCTCCTCGGATCTCAAGGATTGCATTTTTATCGTCTTGAGGATCTTTAGGGATAAGGAGCACTTTTATATGCTCTTCAAGCTTAATTACAAGAGGCTCGAGTATTGAGATCTCACCACGAGCCATCTCTTTCATCTCATCATCTTTTTCTGTGGCAAAAATATCCTTTGCCTCTTTAAGATTAGCCATTGCAGTACGAAACTGATCGCTAGTCTCAACGATGGGTTGTAATTCTTTATATTCCTTATTAAGAGAGATAAATCTCTTAATATCCATAATTATCTCAGGATCAGTCATTTTCTGACCAATCTCTTCATATTTTAACTTTAAACCATCTAATCTGGTCAGTATTGAGTTCTCCGACATATATCTATTGCTATAATTTGAAGGCAAAGATAAAGAAATTTTTATATATTTGTCTTTAATAAGAGAGACAAAAAGATAAAATGACTAAAGAGAGTAAACATATTACGCTTTCACAGCTACAAACTAGGATAAAAGAGGGCATTAATAACTGTATTCCATTTCCTATTTGGATATGTGCAGAGGTTAGTGAGATCAAGGTTAATTACTCTGGTCACTGCTATCTTGAGTTGGTTGAGAAAGGGGGGCAAAATCAAGTGCCCAAAGCAAAAGTGAGTGCGGTGATTTGGAAAAATTCATACACCGCAATTAGTTCATATTTTAGGAGTGCAACTGGAAGCGATTTAATAATCGGGATGCAGGTGCTTGTAAAAGTGAGTGTGAGCTACCATGAACTGTATGGTTTGTCGTTGGTTATCAATGATATTGATCCTACATATACTTTAGGGGATATGGAGAGGGAGAAGCAGAAAACCATACAGAAGCTAAAGGCGGATGGTATATATGACATGAACCACTTTTTCGAGATTCCACATGCGACACAAAAGATTGCTGTTATATCGTCGAGAAATGCCGCAGGGTATCAAGATTTTATGATGGAGATAAATAGCTCTATCTTTAAATTTGAGATAACACTTTTTGATGCTTTCATGCAGGGAAACGGTGCAGAAGAGTCTATAATAGAGGCGTTGGAGTTGATCGCAAGTTCCGACGAGGAGTTTGAAGCTATGATTATTATTCGAGGAGGAGGCTCTCAGAGTGATCTTGCATGTTTCAACTCATACAGATTGTGCTCTCACCTTGCGCAGATGCCACTACCTATAATTGCGGGAATTGGACACGATAAGGACCAGAGTGTTGCAGACCTTGTTGCTGCACTCTCACTGAAAACACCAACTGCTGTCGCTACCTATTTAGTTGAATCTGTATCAAATGTGTACGATACGATAGTGGATAGGGATAGATTGATACGTGAGAAGGCAAAATATATTATAGATAGCAATAAGCAGCAGCTAACCAACAATGCACACTTAATACAGAGTACATATAGTAATTTAACTCGTAGCGTTGAAGTTACATTGGCTTCGTTAATGGGGGATATTAAACGTATGAGTGAGACTCTTGTTATGTCACGTTTAAATAGGCTTGATTTTATTTCGGAGACTCTCTCGCACCGAAGTAAATTAATTCTTAATAGGGAGCGTAACAGAGTGTTGAATTGTGCTAACCTTATATATAGTCGTCGTCCTGAATCTATTTTAGCGTTAGGTTTTGCGATAGTTTCACAAAATGGTAAGGCAGTAAAGGATTCACAAGGTATTCAACTTAATTCAGAAATTAACATTACTCTATCAAAAGGTAGTGTTGGTGCTAAGATTATAAAAATAAATAATTAAAATATATCACACATGGCAAAGGAAAACATCACCTACAGTGAAGCAATGGCACAAATAGAGGAGATATTGCATAAATTTAATAACGAAAAGTTCGATATCGACACACTAGCTGTGGAGGTTAAAAAGGCTACTGACTTGATAACTATATGTAAGAGTAAGCTGCTGAAAGCAGAAAAAGATGTAAATAAAATACTGACAAAAAACGACTAAAATAGGGTGTAGATTTAATTATCCTTCTATTTCAATTGTCACATAAATAGTGATTGTCGATTATATTTGGTTAATTATCATTACCTTTGTGTACATAAATTTATAGACAACGAATGAAATTTAATGAAATGAAGCTTGAAGAGTGCGTGTTAGACGGACTTGATGCTATGAATTTTCTAGAAACGACTCCTGTACAGGAGCTTACTATACCAGTAATTTTAGAAGGAAAAGATATTATTGCTTGCGCACAAACAGGAACGGGAAAAACAGCTGCTTATGTTCTTCCAGTCATTAATGAGTTGAGTAAGGGTCTACACCCTGCCAACGCAACTAATGCCGTAATTATGGTTCCAACACGTGAACTTGCACAACAAATAGATCAACAAATAGAGGGTTTTACCTATTTTGTTCCCGTATCTGCTGTTGCAGTTTATGGAGGTACAAATGGTGAGACGTGGGAGCAGCAGAGGAAAGGCTTAGAGATGGGGGCAGATATTGTTATCGCAACTCCTGGGCGTTTGCTATCCTACATTAAGATGGGAATGGTTAATCTATCGCAGGTATCGTTTTTTGTCCTTGATGAGGCGGATAGGATGCTTGATATGGGATTTTATGACGATATTATGCTTATGCAGAAACAATTGCCAGCAACTTGTCAAACGATAATGTTCTCGGCGACTATGCCTCCTAAGATTCGTACACTTGCAAATACTATTCTGAAGAATCCAGAAGAGGTGAAGATTGCTATCTCTCGCCCTCCTGAAAGTATTGTACAGTCGGCTTTTGTGTGCTATGAGTCGCAGAAGTTACGTATTCTTGAGAATCTATTTTTAGAGAGTAAGAGCCAACGAGTTATAATTTTCTCGTCATCTAAGCTAAAAGTCAAAGAGTTAACTACTACGCTAAAACGCATGAAGTTCAATGCGGAGGCTATGCACTCAGACCTAGAGCAAACGAAGCGTGAAGAGGTAATGAAGAATTTCAAAAGTGGAAAGATCGATATTCTTGTAGCGACAGATGTTGTAGCGAGAGGAATTGACATCAATGATATATCTTTGGTTATCAATTACGATATTCCTCACGATCCAGAGGATTATGTACACCGTATTGGACGTACTGCACGAGGAACAAATGGTGGCGGAATGGCAATTACATTTGTTTCGGTTGAAGAACAGAGGGATTTTTCGCAGATAGAGAAGTTTTTGGAGAAAGAGATAACAAAGACTCCTATTGATCCAAAGTTTGGAGCAGTTCCTGCTTATGAGCCATCTAAAAATGGTAGAATGCCGCGTGGAAATAGCTCTTCAAATGGGAATAGAAAGGGAGGAAAACCATCATTTGGTAAGAAGCCATTTAAGAAACCTGTAAACAAAACAGAAAAACCTCAATAAATAAGAATGGAAAAGTTTTTATTAGCGCATGGTTGTGCAACGAGAGTTAGTGATACTCAAAAGGGTGATAAAGTAGTCGTTTTGCTACATGGCTACTTAGAGTCTTTGGATATATGGGAGGGGTTAACGACTCTTCTAAGGGATAATTATAGGGTTATTTCACTGGATATACCGGGACATGGAATCTCTGAAGTTAAGGGTGAGATTCACACTATGGAGTTCTTGGCTGATGTTGTTGCTGGTGCAATGAATGAGCTTGGAGTGAGCAGCGGAACTATCATTGGACACTCTATGGGTGGATATGTGGCGTTGACTTTTGCTGAGAGACATCCGCAAATGGTTGATCGTTTGGTACTTCTTCACTCATCACCAAATGCAGATACAGAGCTTAAAAAGAGTAATAGAGATAGAGAAATTGAGTTGATTTTATCTGGAAAGAAAGATCTACTTGCCAAATTAACGCCTTCTTTAGGTTTTGCGGAGAAGAATAGGCTTAGGTTTAAGAACCACATAAACAATCTGTCGGATCAAATAATCATGACAGAGCCAGAGGGTGCTGTTGCACTGCTGAGAGGTATGGCGGCACGAAAGGATCAGAACGATGTGATGTTAAAGTTAAACAAACCAGAGCTATTTATATTTGGTAGATTGGATGACTACATCCCAGAGGCTGCGGCACTTGAAATGGCACAAAACCAACCTCAAGCTAAAGTTGTTTGGTTAGAGAACTCTGCTCATATGGGTTTGGTTGAGGAGGTAGAGCTAGTTGCAAATGTGATAGATACATTTATACAAGAGGCTTAAAAGATACAAAATGCATATATTAAACAGTTTACAGTCAATTTTAGATAATTCTAAATTAGATTGTAAACTTTTTTATTTAGTATACACTTCTCATGTTACTTGCACCCTTGTTGTATACCTATTTCCTATTAGTAGTAACCAATAATAGGTAACAAGAGTGTGAAAAACACCTAAATATAAGTATTCCTCTACAAGAATATTAGTTGTATCTTTGTATTTAAAATAGGTAGGGATAATGTATATTAATATATATTAAATAAAAAGTAATAACTTTGGTCTCTCTATAAATTAATGAAATTAATAAAAGAGTGGCAATTGCTACAAATTAACTAAAATTTAGAGATAAAAATGCGTTTATCAGATCTGAAAACAGAACAGACTGCAACAATTGTCAGAGTCGTCGGACATGGATCGTTTAAGAAGCGTATCATGGAGATGGGTTTTGTCAAGGGCAAAAGTGTTACCGTTGTATTAAATGCTCCCTTAAAAGACCCTATCGTCTATAAGGTGATGGATTATGAGATTTCACTGAGGAGAAGTGAGGCTCGTATGATCGAGGTTATTACGGAACAAGAGGCTGTTGAGAAGATAGAGGAGATTCAAAATAGTGGGGACTTGGTGCTAGAGAGTAATTATGTTGACAAGGTAATTGACCACACAAAAAAGATCATAAATATAGCCCTTATAGGGAATCCTAACTCTGGAAAGACGTCATTATTCAACTATATATCAAAGGGGAATGAGCACGTTGGTAATTACAGTGGGGTAACAGTTGATGCAAAAAAAGGAAAATTCAAATATAAAGATTACTCTTTTATCGTGTATGATCTTCCGGGAACATATGCGCTATCGGCATACTCTCCAGAGGAGGTGTACGTGCGTAAACACTTAGAGGAGTACACTCCAGATGTTATTGTAAACGTTGTCGCGGCGTCAAATTTAGAGCGAAATCTATATCTTACAACAGAACTCATTGATATGGATGCGAGTACTGTTATTGCTCTAAATATGTATGATGAGCTGAAGCAGAGAGGTTCTGAACTCGACTACGACGGACTAGGTAGGATGATGGGAGTACCTATGATTCCAACAAATTCAAGAAATGGTGATGGTATTGACAGCTTGTTAGATAGCGTTATTGAGACTTTTGAGAATCGTAACGATACTGTAAGGCATATACATATTAATCATGGACATGTTATTGAGAGTGGAATTAGTGTCATTACAAAGGAACTGAAAGTCGATAGAAGTATTCTTAAACACTTTTCGCCGAGATATTTGGCAATAAAATTACTAGAAGGTGATACAAAAGTAGAGCAACTACTTAAAGATCATGAGAATTATAGTGAGTGGATTACGATTCGAAACCGAGAGGTTGAGCGAATTAAAGAGACTCTAAATGAAGATATTGAGAGTTCAATTGCAAATCAGAAGTATGGATTTATATCTGGTGCTCTGAGAGAGATGCATAAAATTGGTACTAGTGATGATGTGCAGACAACTAAGATTATAGACTCAATTGTAACTCATAAGCTCTTCGGGTTTCCGATATTTCTATTTTTTATGTGGGTCATGTTCGAACTTACATTCAAGTTGGGCGCATACCCAATGGATTGGATCGAGATGTTTGTTTCGTGGGTTGGCACAAACCTGAATAGTATGATGAGCGATGGGATGCTCAAAGATCTGCTGATAGATGGACTTGTCGGCGGAGTTGGCGGAGTAGTTGTATTTCTTCCAACAATTGTAATTCTCTATCTCTGCATCTCATTTATGGAGGATTCGGGATATATGGCTAGGGCAGCATTTATTATGGATAAGCTAATGCACAGAATCGGACTGCATGGCAAATCTTTTATCCCACTAATTATGGGATTCGGGTGTAATGTTCCTGCAATAATTTCGGCTCGAACAATCGAAAGTCCAAGTAGTAGATTGATAACAATATTAATAAATCCATTTATATCTTGTAGTGCTAGACTCCCTGTGTATATACTTCTTGTAGGTACATTTTTCAGAGAGTACTCTAGTGTGATTATATTGGGATTGTATTTATTGGGGATTCTAATCGCTGTAATTACGGCAAAGTTGCTCCGTAAATTCTTGTTTAAAGATGATGAGACTCCATTCGTAATGGAGTTGCCGCCTTACAGAATTCCAACTCTAAAATCTACACTCTCACATATGTGGGATAAAAGCTGGCAATATCTGCGTAAAATGGGTGGAATAATCCTTGTAGCATCAATAATTATATGGGCGTTAAGTTATTTCCCGAGAGGTAATGGAGAGATGACTGAATATCAGCACCAAACGGAGTCGTACCTTGGACAGATAGGTCAGGCGGTAACTCCAATTATGGAGCCGCTTGGATTTGATTGGAAAATAAATGTTGCTATAATTTCAGGAACAGTGGCAAAAGAGATTGTTGTGAGTACATTGGGTGTTCTCTACATAGATGGGAATGACGTTAATGATGCGGTGCTGTCGGAAAAACTAACGGCAATTAACCCCGTGACTGGAAAGCCAAATCTAGACCCTATAACAGCTATTACATTTATGGTTTTCGTCCTGTTGTATTTCCCTTGTCTAGCAACTTTAGCTGCAATTGCGGCGGAGACAGGGCATTGGAAGTGGGCTATAATGTCACTATTTTATAGCTGTACAGTTGCTTGGGTCGTTGCATTTATAACTAGGCACATATGCCTACTATTTAGTTAGATGATATGTTACAAGAGATTATTACATACGGAATTGTTGCCATTGCAATATTAATTGTAGGGTATCGCATTTACAGTAGAATATGGGGCAGAGCTAAAACATCCAGTAAATGTAATGGGTGTAGTGGGTGTGGTGAGTCTAAACCTAAGACCAATACTATGAATCAAGAGTGTAACTCTGTGGATAAAAAATAAAAAGATATGGAGTTTTTTCTTGATTTTGGGTATATAGGTCTTTTTTTTGGTGCATTTATCGCTGCAACTGTCGTTCCATTTAGCTCTGATGTAATGTTGGTAGCTCTTTTAGTTGCTGGTGGAGATCCGTATATAGCAATAATATCTGCAACATTGGGTAATTGGCTCGGAGGATTAACCTCATATTGGGTTGGTTATATGGGTCGGTGGGATTGGATTGAGAAGTATCTAAAAGTAAGTAGAGCAAAACTTGAAAAACAACAATATAATATCACTAAATATGGAAGTTTGCTGGCTCTTATGACATGGCTGCCAATAATTGGTGATGTGATGGCTGTTGCACTCGGCTTTTATAAGGTTGACTTTAAGAGATCAGCCGTATTTATGTTGATTGGTAAATGTCTTCGATTTGTTGCGTGGGCAGTTCTATACTACTGGATTGAATAAAATCACATAGTTCACTGCGATCACGCAGTGCCGCCCGCATAGGGTAGTTCCATACTACTATATTGATCAAAACCTCATAGTTCACTGCGATCACGCAGTGCCGCCCGCATAGGGCAGTTCAATACTACTATATTGATCAAAACCTCATAGTTCACTGCGATCACGCAGTGCTGCCCGCATAGGGCAGTTCCATACTTCTGTACAGAATAACACACCATATCGCAATACATAAATTACAAAAGGCGTCATAAAGAGTTTCAATACACTCTCTACGACGCCTTTTATATAAACTTCAGTCAAACCTCATAGTTCACTGCGATCACGCAGTGCCGCCCGCATAGGGCAGTTCCCAAAGATTCAATTGTATAGACTATAACTCAATTTTGTCGAGTAGGTTACGCATTGAAACCTCTCCTTCAACAATACGTTTAATATCTACAATTGCCACACGCTCTTGTGTCATAGTATCTCTATGTCTAATGGTTACTGTACCATCTTCAGCACGTTGGTGGTCAACAGTAATACATAGAGGAGTTCCGATAGCATCTTGACGGCGGTAGCGTTTACCGATACTATCTTTTTCATCATACTGAACAGCGTAATCAAACTTAATCTCATCTATAATTGAACGTGCCAATTCAGGTAGTCCATCCTTTTTAACAAGAGGAAATACAGCAACTTTTACTGGTGCAATAGCTGCTGGGATTCTCAATACAGTACGACTCTCGCCACTTTCAAGCTTCTCTTCTTTGTAAGATGCCGATAGAACTTGAAGCACCATTCTGTCAACACCCACTGAAGTCTCAACTACGTATGGAACATAGCTTTCGTTAGTTTCAGGATCGAAATATTGTAGTTTTTTACCTGAGAACTTCTGGTGGCTAGAAAGGTCAAAGTCAGTACGAGAGTGAATACCCTCTACCTCTTTGAATCCGAATGGGAAGTTGAACTCCACATCGGCAGCAGCATTAGCGTAGTGAGCAAGTTTTTCGTGGTCGTGAAAGCGATATTGGTCATCTCCAAAATTAAGTGCACGATGCCAGCTCATACGGATATTTTTCCACTTATTCCACCATATCATCTCTTCTCCTGGGCGCACAAAAAATTGCATCTCCATCTGTTCAAATTCACGCATGCGGAATATAAACTGACGAGCAACGATCTCATTACGGAACGCTTTACCAATTTGAGCTATACCAAACGGCAACTTCATACGACCAGTTTTCTGTACATTAAGGAAATTTACAAATATACCCTGCGCAGTCTCTGGGCGTAAATATATTGTATTTGCCTCATCAGCAACAGAACCAATTTTAGTCTCGAACATCAAGTTAAATTGGCGAACCTCAGTCCAGTTACGAGTTCCAGATATAGGACAAGCAATTTCACAGTCAATAATCACTTGACGTAGAGCCTCTAGATCGCCGTCGTTAAGAGATGTCACCATCGCCTCATTCATCGTCTCTCTTTTTGTTCTAATATCCGCTACTCTGCCATTTGTAGCAAGAAATTGCTCCTTATCAAAAGACTCTCCGAAGCGTTTTTTAGCTTTCGCAACCTCTTTGTCTATCTTGTCGTCTTGCTTCTGTAACCAATCTTCAATTAGCACATCTGCACGGTATCTCTTTTTAGAGTCTTTATTGTCTATCAATGGGTCATTAAATGCTCCGATATGTCCTGAAGCCTCCCAAATCTTAGGGTGCATAAAAATTGCAGTGTCAATACCTACAATGTTTTGGTGCAACTTAACCATTGAATCCCACCAATATTTTTTAATGTTGTTTTTTAGTTCAACACCCAGTTGACCGTAGTCATACACAGCACTAAGACCGTCATAAATCTCGCTTGATTGGAACACAAAACCGTACTCTTTTGAGTGCGCAATAAGTTTTTTGAATAATTCTTCTTGAGTCATTTTTGTAAATTTTAATATATTTATTATCTCTTTTAATACTCGATCTCTAAACAATGCTTTCGCCCCTCCTAAAGAGTGTCTCTTCAGAAAAGATAAAAAACATCATAGGTTACAAAAATAACAAAAATATATATAACATTACATACACTATGAGATAATAATAGTTATCTTTGTTGCATTATGAGTAGAATTTTAGCCATAGACTATGGCACAAAGCGTGTTGGTATTGCTGTTACAGATCCTTTGCAGATTATTGCAGGGGCATTGGACACTGTGCCGACCCACACTCTCTTAGCTTGGTTGAAACAATATCTAGCGGAGAATATTGTTAGTACAATTGTTTTAGGCAAGCCAACGCAGATGAATGGCACACCTTCGCAGACGTTTGCGGCGATAGAGCAGCTATTTGCAAAGCTAAAAAAATTGTATCCAACGATAAGTATTGAGTATTGTGATGAGCGATTTACTTCAGTTCTGGCACAAAGAGCAATAATTGATGGTGGTGTGAAGAAAAAACAGCGTAGAGAGGATAAAGGTCTAGTGGATCGAGTTAGCGCAACAATTATTTTACAGAGTTATTTAGAGAATTCAAAGTTTAAATTATTTTAGATTATATTATAGTATGATTTACCCTATTTATGTTTATGGCTCTACCGTACTGAGAGAGCAAGCAGTTGAGATCAATAGCGAATATCCAGATTTAGCTAAGTTGATAAAAAATATGTTCGATACAATGTATGATGCGGATGGAGTTGGACTTGCTGCACCACAAATTGGTAAAAGTATCAAGCTTTTTACAGTCGACCTATCTCCGCTTGAGGATGATTATCCTGAGCTTAAAGATTTCGTTAAAGTCTTCATTAACCCTAATATATACGAATACTCTGAGGAGGTATCTAGTAGAGAAGAGGGGTGTTTGAGTCTGCCTGGTTTAAACGAGGATGTCATTAGACCTAATAGTGTCAAAATTACCTACTTAGACGAAAATTTTGTTGAGCATGATGAGGAGTATACGGGCTTTGCAGCAAGGGCTATTCAGCATGAATATGACCATTTAGATGGTGTTGTTTTCGCAGATAAGGTTGCTCTTCTTCGCAAGACACTAATGAGAAATAAATTGAATGCGATGAGCAAAGGTAAGTTTAAGGCACGTTATAGAACAAAACAAAAAAAATAGATTTTTCTTAGATTGATAGAACTACCCTTCGTTAAATATAATAAAATAGATTATGAGTATTAGATTAGGTGATAAAGTTAGATTTCTTAACGATGTAGGTGGAGGCGTAGTTAGTGCCTTTAGTGGAAAAGATTATGTAGTTGTAGATGGTGATGATGGTTTTGGCTTTCCTGTGCATGTTAGAGAGTGTGTGGTGGTCTCTTCACCAGATGCACCAGCACACAGTACCGCTACATCAAAAGTTGAGCTTAAAACTCCAATATCTACTAAAACGTCGCAGATATACACATCTAAGGTGAGTAGGTTTGATAGTAGTAATGAAGATGATTTGAATGTTTCATTGGCTTATATCCCTACAAATCAAAAAGATATTCAAAGTACAGACTACGATGCTTATTTAATAAACAGTAGTGACTTTTCAATCTATTTCACATATCTAAGCAAGCAGAATGGTCGTTACATATGTCGCCATAGTTCAGTTGTAGAGCCTGATTCTCAGCTATTCATGGAGACATTTAGTAAGGATGAGTTAAATAATCTTGAAAATATTTGCATCCAAGTTATTGCATTCAAGCGTCATAAACCTTTCACTATGCAGAGTGCTTTAAGCATAGAGCTTCGCCTGGATACAGTAAAGTTCTATAAGCGTAATTATTTTACACAAAATAATTATTTTGCGGATGATGCATTTATTCTGCCCGTCGTAAAGCGTAATAAGCCTGAGCATACAATGGTGATTGATGCTAATGAGTTGCAGAAGGCTATTGCACAGAAAAAGCAGATAGATTCTCCTGCGCCGCAGGTTGAGAGCAAGAAAAAAAAGGTTCAATCTGAGGTAATAGAGATTGATTTGCATATTCACGAGTTATTGGATAGTACAGCGGGTATGAGTAGTGGAGATATTTTTAAATATCAGATGTCTACTTTTAGCCGTATTTTGAAGGAGAATGAAAAGAATAAAAAGCAGAAGTTAGTTTTCATCCATGGCAAAGGTGATGGTATTCTGCGTAGGGCACTAGAGAAAGAGTTGCGTACAAACTATAAGCATCATATCTATCAAGACGCCTCATTTTGCGAATATGGATTTGGCGCAATAATGGTTATTATATAAAAAAACTGTTGAGTGCGATCACGCACCGCCGCCTGCGGAGGGCAGTTCCCTACGTCCAAGAAACTGTCTACGATGTAAAATTTCGTATTCTGTTGAGTGCGATCACGCACCGCCGCCTGCGGAGGGCAGTTCCCT
>CAMRBL010000044.1 GCA_947040435.1 uncultured Rikenellaceae bacterium | reverse complement strand
ACATCATCTAACTGATATGGGAAATGCTCTTTAAGCTCAGCCTCAAGCATAGTTAGCGCACTGCATACCCCTTCAACGTAGTCTCCCGCTGCAAAAGAAGATCTCATAGATGAGTCACACTCACTCCAAAACTCCTTATGCACACATGCGTTAACGCTCTCATCACCTATTATGGCACTCTTACGAGACACAACAGATACATATATAAGAACTCCATTTCTGGCAGCAGTTTTTTTCATTCCGAGTTGCTCGAACACTTTAACGGCTCTATCAAGCACATCCTTACTGCATTTATCTTCAAAATGGACTCTTAGCTCCGCTGACGTAGATTTCTCTACCCTCTGTATCGCAGATACAATAACTTGCTTCTGCTCTGGGGTCAATAACTTTGATGCTTTTGACATATCAATTAAAATTTAACTTCAGGTGCTTTTTCGCTTCCCGCTTCCGACTCAAAGTAAGGAGTCTTTTCAAATCCAAACATAGAGGCAATAATATTACGAGGGAACTGTAAAACGTAGCTATTATACGCCTTCGCAGAGATATTAAAGTTTCTACGCTGTACAGAGATTCTATTCTCAGTACCTTCCAATTGCACTTGAAGATCTCTAAAATTTTGGTTAGCCTTCAAATCAGGGTATCTCTCAGATACAGCCATCAAACGACCTAAACCTGAAGATACTGCGCTTTGTGCCTTATTAAATTGTTGTAGAGTCTCAGGGGTCATTTCATCAAAATTAACCTGCATACTTGTCGCCTTACTTCTCGCCTCGATAACAGATGTTAGAGTTTTGGACTCGTGGTCTGCATAACCTTTAACAGTATTTACAAGATTCGGGATAAGGTCTGCACGACGTTGATATTGGCTCTCGACATCTGACCATTGAGATTTTGTCTCTTCTCTCATTCCAACTAGAGTGTTGTAAGTACTCTTAAATGACAATAATGACAACACGATAACTCCGACTATAACAATCAGGATGATTGTACCTTTTTTCATATTCATAACTTCTTTTTTTTAAATTTAATTTATATTTATAAAACTTAACTCTGTTCAAATTGTGCAAACTCACCCACTACTTTACTCGCAGAGTTTTACCTAATTTTAGAATTGTATTTTTAGTTATACCATTCAACTTACATAACGAAGCAACAGTTGTTTTATTTTTTAACGCTATACCATATAGAGTATCACCAGACACAATTTTATGATATTTTTTATTCGCAGAGCTTGGTGTTGGTTTAGAGTCGCTGAATGTTGGCATGTCATACGGCATATTCTCTTTGATGTCCGCACTAGACAACACAGCAACAATAGAGCCATTATTTGGCCTTTTGATTGTCAAGTACCCCTTTTGCAACCTCTTCTTCTCGAAATCCACAAGTTTATGAGGACTAAAATACTCTCCATCAACTCTCACTTCAAAGTGCAGGTGTTCAGTTGTTGCACGTCCCGTTCTCCCCTCCAATGATATTGGATCTCCCGACCTTACAACGTCATTAACCTTAACTAGGTTTCTACGATTATGTGCATATACAGTCTCCAATCCATTATAGTGACGAATAACGATAACATTTCCATATCCGCTGTACCCCTTAGACATCCTTACAACTCCATCGAAGACAGCTCGTATTGTATCACTTGAAATAGATTTTATATCGATCCCCGTGTGTATACGACGCCCTCTCATTCCATAATCTGAGATTACTCTACTATTAAATGGAAATGTAAACTCTTTGGATAGTTCATCTAAGTCTAGCTTCATACCTAACTTCGGCAACGTTTTATCGTTATGCTTTACATTTGCGCTTTGGACAGACGAGAATATCATCTTTGGATAGGCACGATTAACCCTTGTATCCGCAATATTAGGTTCAATAGCAACAAAGGGTCTTAGCGAGTCCACAGCTCCATGTAACTCAGGATATAAAACCACTGACTTCTGCTCTGTTTTTGGTTTTACAACCTCTACGTTACTTTTTACTCCTCGATTAACTGTCCCGCAACTTACCATTAGGGCAATCGGGAGAAGTGATAATAGATATTTTTTGTTCATTTTTATAATTTTATTCTAAAATAGTTTTGCAAATATAACGTTATGTTTTTATAAATGGTTTAAATATCTAATTAAAAATTACTAAAACACTCTTTTCATCAATGAGTTTGTTGAATTTTTATATCTTTGTCACAAATAATAATATTAAAATAAGATACTATGAATGATATAATAAAATGTCTAATTATTGGTAGTGGTCCAGCTGGATACACATCTGCAATATACACTTCAAGAGCAAACCTATCTCCAATACTATACGAGGGAATCGAGCCTGGGGGGCAGCTTACAACGACAACTGAGGTTGAAAACTTCCCTGGTTACCCTGAATCTGTAACGGGAGTAGCGATGATGGAGGATATGAAGAAACAAGCTCAAAGATTTGGTGCGGATATTCGCTTTGGGGTCGTTACTGCGGTTGATCTATCTAAGAGACCGTTCAAAGTCACTATTGACGACTCTGAGACACTAATGACTGAGAGTATAATTATTGCAACTGGGGCGACGGCTAAGTACTTAGGGCTAGAGTCTGAACAAAAATTTAGAGGCATGGGAGTATCAGCCTGCGCAACATGTGATGGGTTCTTCTTTCGCAAGAAAGATGTTGCTGTTGTTGGTGGCGGAGACACTGCGTGCGAAGAGGCATCTTATCTAGCCTCTATATGTAACAAAGTTTATCTTATTGTTAGAAAAGATTTCCTGCGTGCATCAAAAGCTATGCAAGAGCGTGTAATGGCAAATCCTAAAATTGAGGTGCTTTTTCAACACAACACAAAAGAGGTGTTGGGCGATGATAGTGGCGTTACGGGACTACTCCTAACAAATGAGAAGAGTGAAGAGGTGAAGATAGATGTTGATGGTCTTTTCCTTGCAATTGGACACAATCCGAACACGAAACTATTTAAAGGTGTAGTAAACCTTGATGCTGAGGGGTATATCATAACTGAGGCGGGAACATCTAAGACAAATATCGAAGGGGTATTCGCTGCTGGAGATGTACAGGATCCTCACTACCGACAAGCTGTTACTGCGGCGGGAAGTGGATGTGTTGCAGCTTTAGACTGCGAGAAATTCATACTACACAACAACTTATAATTGTACACCTACGACCATGCAGGGAGTCGATACCCTCCGCATGGTCGCAGGATACATATAATATACGATAGATTCTAATTATGATAGATATTAATAATGTACTCAATATTAGTTCTGATGCAGAATTTGAAAAAATTGCATTGGAACTTTTTGCGTTCCAAGTAAAAAACTGTGCGCCATATCGGAGATATGTAGAGTATATTAATGTAGACCCTGCTAGTGTTGACAGCTTGAAGAAGATACCATTCATGCCAATATCCGCATTCAAAAACCATGTACTATATTGTGGCGAGAATGAGGCAGAGATAGTATTTTCAAGTAGTAATACGGGGGGAACAGCACCATCGAAGCACTACATGGCGAGCCTTGCGGTGTATGAAGCGTGTTTTTCTAAGGCTTTTGAGCAGTTCTACGGAGATATAGCAAATATAAATATATACGGTCTACTACCAAACTACCTACAAAGAGAGGGCTCTTCACTAATATATATGGTTGATAAGCTAATCCAAAAGAGTAGAGGTGGCGGGGGTTTCTACCTTGATGACTACGACAAACTAATCTCGGAACTATCCAAGGATAACGGACCTAAGATACTCCTCGGAGTGAGTTATGCTCTATGGGACATTGCAGAGCAGTTCGCACCAAAATTAGATAATACAATCGTAATGGAGACGGGCGGTATGAAAGGAAACAGAGAAGAGATCCCGAAAGAGCAGCTACACAAAATATTGACCTCAGCATTTGGGGTAGATAAAATTGACTCTGAATATGGGATGGCAGAGTTAACATCTCAAGCATACTCTCTGGGTGATGGGGTGTTTAATGCACCTAAATGGTTGAAGATTCTTGTCAGAGATATTAATGACCCATTCGATATTAGGGAACATGGACGAGGAGGCATTAACATAATAGATTTGGGAAATATACTATCTTGCGCTTTTATTCAGACACAAGATATGGGTGAGATATACAGCGACAATTCATTCAAAATTTTTGGACGGATAGACCACAGTGAAATTAGAGGTTGTAATCTTATGGTACAATAAAAACTCCCCGATCACTAAAAGTACCACTAAAACATATAGAAAAAAGGTTAGCTATCAAGCTAACCTTTTTGCGAAAATTCTCTTCTTTAGAAATATTCGAAGTCTGAATAGATCTACATATCCAACGATTGTCTTTATGTATTCAAATGGATATTTGCAAAACAACACATTGTACATAAGCATACTAATGCTCCTCTTTTTCAGACTTATTATAAACCACCAAACGATAAGATAGCTCCTAAAGTATGGTGTATTCAGCTCATTATTTTGGAGTAATTGCTCTATTAATTGCGTGTACTCCTCCTTTGTACGAGCCGTATCATACCCTAAATATGCATATAATACAGGTGTCATACCCGCATCAACAACGTCACTAAAATATCTATCATAAACTTTTATTAGAGACTCCTCTGATATTGCTCTCTTCTCGACACTTATGTTATATCCATGAAAACGATAGTATAATAGAGGTCGTTTTATGTTGTAAAATTTACACTTATCCCTCAATCGAACCCAAATTTCATAATCCTCTGCAATAGGGAAGTCAAACGAATATAAGTTCTCGGCTAAAACCTCACGTTTAATCATTGTAGATGGATTACTTAGAGGTGATCCAAACAACATATACTCCTTAATCGCCTCATTTGAGAGAGGGAATTTAGTCTTACCAAGGCTTTTACCCTCGCTATCAATATATATAGTGTTACTCCCACACACAGAGTAGTCTAAGTTATTTGTCAAGAAATCCAGTTGACACTTGAATCTATCAACATGACAGACATCATCTCCATCCATTCTAGCAATATACTCTCCACGACACTTTGAGATTCCAAAATTTACGGAGTCAATTATCCCCGTATTCTCTTTTCTGAAAATTTTTATTCGAGGGTCATTTATACTCGCCATAATATCATATGTCGCATCCGTCGAGCCATCATCAATAATGATAAACTCAAAGTCACGGAACGACTGATTAAGCACACTTTCGATACACTCTTTAATATATTTTTCATCGTTATACGTAGATAACAATACTGATAACTGTGGAGTATTACTCATAAAAATAGATGCAAAAGATTACTATTATTTATTAACTACGCTTGATAAGGTTGTGTACTTCCGTTAGTTTATCTGCCATAGATTCCCAACTAAATCGCAACTTCTCTCTCTTCATATTCGCTCTAAATCTCTCTGCATTATCCCCCTCATAAAACTTCTCATACGCCTCTGCAATAGAGTCAACATTAGTCTCAGTAACATATCCAACTACATCATTAGGAACAATCTCAGACAACCCACCAACATTGGTAACGATCATTGGCAACTCAAAGTTATATGCTATTTGCGTCACCCCACTCTGCGTTGCGCTCCAATATGGCTGAATCAAAACATCTGCAACCGAGAAGAAGTACTTTACAAAATCATCCTTAATAAAGTAGTCATGCATAACAATATCATCTACAAGATCACTCTTCGTTATCATATCCACATACTTCCCTTTATTATAGTAGAACTCTCCCGCCACGATTAGTTTTCGTCCTTTTGTTTTGCCTCTACTTTTGAGCTCTTTCCATGCATCCAAAAGAAGATCCAAACCTTTATAATCTCTTATAATACCAAAAAACAGAGAGTACTCAACCTCTGGGTCTAACTCCAGCTTCTTACAAGCTACCTCCTTTGACACTCTCTCTCCGAAGTTTACAAATAACGGATGAGGCGAGAATAGAGACGGTTTCGTTTTCGTAAATTTATCCAAATCATCCTTAACCTGCTGTGACATATATACAAAGCCGTCTACTCCGCCAATAAAATAACTAGTGAATATTCTATCAGACAAATGGTGTTCATGCGGGATAACATTATCTATCTGTACAACAGTTTTTGTGTGTCCATTACTTCGTGCAATCCTTGCAATAGTACCAAAACAAGGTCCCATAAACGGCGTCCAATACTTCATTAGGATAACATCTGGACGCTCACGTCTTATCTGCAATCCAACCTTGATCCAATTAAATGGATTCACCGTACTTACACAACGCTTAATATCTAAACCCACTGGTGGTTCTGCATCCGAGAATTGACTTTTACCCGGAAATAAAAAGTTTGGATACTGTACAGTAAAAGTTTTAATATTTACACTTGATCCTCGACTAATAAATGTTCGAGCTAATATCTCCATTATTGAAGCCAACCCCCCTCTGTAAGGGTACGCTGGACCTAAAACTGTTATTTTCTTCATATCTATCTAAAATAAAATACCTAATATCTTACTTATATATCATCACCTATGACTACGAAATAGCCCCTTCTACAAGAGTATCTCCTATTTTTTATATAATTCAACACCTTTTTTCAAAAACTCAAGGTAGTTCGCTACGTTCAAATCATACCCCTTAGCGATTAGTTGCTCCCCATCTGCCCCTACAACAATGTAGTGAGGTTGTGAGTTCACCTTAAACTTCTCTTTCGTAAAGTTTGAATTAATCTTACCTAAGCCTTTAAGCACATTACCGTTTGGTAAAGTAACCCAATCACTCTCATCAACTATCTTTTTGTCATCGACATATAGCGCTACAATTACATAATCTCTCTTCAAAATAGAGAGTACCGCTGGATCGGACCAAACCTTAACCTCCATCTCACGGCAGTTCACACAACCGTGTCCAGTAATATCAACAAAGAGTGGTTTACCTACGCTTTTTGCATACTCAAACGCCTCATCATAATCAAAGAAGCCTTCAAGTCCATGTGGAAGGTGCAGAAAGTCACTATATTTGATACTAGGCTTAGAGCTACTCTCAGTTTGTGCCCCAGCGGAGATTGTACCGCCACTACTCAATTTAAAATCTTGTGTATGCATCGGAGGAAGATAACCTGATAGAGCCTTTAGCGGCGCACCAAACATCCCCGGGATAAGATATACAACAAAACTAAATGTTATCATCGCAAAAAAGAGTCTCTTAACGCTAACGTGTTTAACGTCACTATCGTGAGCTAACTTCAATTTACCCAATAAATATACCCCCATAAGAGAGAAGACAACGATCCATATCGCTAAATATACCTCTCTATCTAAAATACCCCAATGGTACACTTGGTCTGCGACACTCAAGAATTTCAAACCTAAAGCGACCTCAATAAATCCTAAAACAACCTTTACAGAGTTCAACCAACCGCCACTTTTAGGCATATCCTTTAGTAGAGATGGGAAGAATGCAAAAATTGAGAATGGCAAAGCGAACGCAGTAGAGAATGCCAACATCGTGATAATTGGATCCCAAAACTCACCAGCCGTAGATTTAATTAATACTGACCCTACGATTGGCCCCGTACATGAAAATGAGACTAATACTAGTGTTAGAGCCATGAAAAAGAGTCCAACAAAACCATTTTTATCTGCTTTTTGGTCACTTTTATTCACTAACCAAGATGGCATTGTAATTTCGAATGCGCCAAAAAACGAGGCTGCAAATACCATAAAGACCACAAAGAATATTACATTTGGAATCCAGTGCGTAGCCAACCAGTTAAATATATCTGCCGTAACCGCATCACCACCAAGAACTCTTGTGATAAGAATTATACCCGCAATAGGTAGAGTATATAGAGCTACAATAAAGACACCATACATAACAGCCATAAAACGACCCCTAGCAGGAGAACTACCACTCTTCATGAAGAAAGAAACTGTCATCGGAATCATCGGAAATACACATGGAGTTAACAGTGCTGCAAAGCCCCACATTATCGCCTCAATAATAGTTGCCCACAGAGATTTCGAAGAGCTACTCTCACTCTCCCCACTCTCCACTATCTCCTTTGCAGGCTCTAGCGGTATAGCTTCAATAGTAGCCTCAACCTCTGGTGTCTCCACAACTGGCACGACATCCTTAGATTTTGCCTCTATTTTTCCAGAAACCTCTCCTTTAATTTTAGTTATAAAATTGTGCTCTTCAGGTGCGATACACCCTGTATCATTACACAACATCCACTCTACTGTACTCTTAACCTCCGCCTTATTACTCAACAACCTAACCTGCTGGGTAAAACTTATACTCTTCTCATAGTAGCCAATATTCATACCGAAAATACTATCATATATAGTAATTGGCTCTCTTGAAGCTTTAATCTTACCAACTAGTTCAACTCCTTCGAGCTTAGTATTCGTAAACGACGTAGATATTGGACCTCCATCATATTCAGTCAGATCATACATATGCCACCCATCTTCAATACCAGCTGTGTAAGTGATCTCATATAGATCTTTTTCTATATGCGTGAGCTTACTCCCCCATTTTGCATATCCATCCTGCGCCACAACAACCTGAGTAACAAAAATACCCATCAGTATAGCTAAAAAGTGCTTTATCATAATTTTTTAAGTTTTTTTTTAATTTTATACAAGATAAGTTTTTTTTATGTAGAAACCGCATATTCCCTAAAAAAAGCCATGATATTAGAGTTTTAATCATATCTATTTTAGTGGGAAACGAGGTTCTCCTCAATATATAAGCAAACGACAATATATCAACTTTATTTCAATCATCTATTCCCGCCTATAAAGTTTATCGCCCTGCGCTTACACAATTAACTCTATATAACTTTCTTCTGCCAAGGATAGTATCGTAAGTATAGTATTGAGAATAGAGCCATTGCGACACTATACACAATCTCTACAATCCATGCACCAGCAACGTCAACCATAAGAATTCGAACTAAGAACCAAATTGAGAATGCATACAATATCAAAACACCAATCTCAACAATAAGAGCATGTAGCGTATTTCCCGTGCCTGATATAGCCTCAAAATATATAATAGCAACAAACATCACTGCCACAGCCAAACATAGAACATACAGTACATTTATACTTAGCTCAATAATTTGAGGATCACTAGAGTACATAGATATTACTTGAGCAGGAAATATACAACAAACAGCTATTATTGGAGCTAATGAAAATCCACTTATTTTCACAATTCTCAGTAGTGTAGGCATAATTTCATCTACTTTACCCGCCCCCATCAATCTACTAACAATTGTATTAGCAGTAGCACCGAATGCAAATATAGGAACACCTAACAACATATAAAGGCTACGAATTACTCCCGACACAGCAATCTGCAACTCTCCCATGTGTTCAACAAAAACGAAGAATAGAAACCACGTACCAAACGAGAATATTTTTTGAGCCATTGTAGGTGTTGCCAACTTGAATATTGCACCAATCAACCAGGGCTCAATTTTGTGTATTTTCGTCATAGCATACCGCTTTAATGGCACACAAAACGATGTATATATTATAAAATATACCATTGCCGAGACCTCCGCAATTACAGAAGCTAGTGCTCCCCCCGAAATTCCCATCTCAGGGAATCCCAACTCTCCAAAAATAAGCACGTAGTCAAAGAATATATTGACGACAGCCATTATTAGTGTCGAATATATTATAACTTTAGTTGTAGACAGCCCTACATAAAAGTAACGGAAAAGGAAGTTAAAACTAACGAAAAATATTCCGAAATACCTATACTTCATATACTCTAATGAGGCATTGAGTATATTTGGAGACTGCACAACATAGTTTAATATTGGCTCGGTCAGAAAGTGCATGAGCACCAAGAGTATTACGGCCAGAAATGAAACCACGAGTAATCCGTGTTGAAAAATCACTCCAACACGCTCTAATCTACCCTCTCCTACTCGTCTTGCGATAATAATTTGCAGTCCGATAGCAAATCCCCATGCCAAAGTTGCCCATATATAGTAATATATACCAGCCATCATTGACGCACCCAAAGCGACACTACTTACTTGACCAAGAAAAATTGTATCTGTTATTGAAACTATGGTTTGAGCCAAACCTCCAAAAGCTATTGGATATGCAATATTCCAAATCTCTTTATTGTTTACACTGTTCTTTTGTAACATATATATATTTTAAAATGCTTCTGTCATATTCATATAAAATCCCCACTTCTGCCCCGGCTCCTGACCAACATCTAAACGAAAATTCTTACCTGGCTGTATCTGTATACGTAAACCAACTCCATAATTAACTTTAAATTTAGTCCAATCGACAACAGCTCTCTTTCCAATTGTGCCTGTACCTACCCAGCCCACTACACCTAGTTTCGATATTAGCGACCCTCTATCGTACGACTCTTGAGAGCCGAACATATGTCGATACTCAACAATTCCATACCCCATAGATTTATCTCTGTACTTACCCCATAGATAACCTCTCAAATCGAATGGCGAACCAAACATTGGCATGGAGGTATATGGCACATCTCCAAAACCAATAGAGCTCCTCGCAGTCCAACCTAAAGTACTTCTTCGATTAAACATACGATGAAAATGCCGATACTCTAACTCTAGTATTCCATAATTATTACTACTACCAATCAACTTTGAATATAGCGTAGTAGTAGCACTCAACAAGAGTCCCGAATATGGCGTGGCAATATCATCACGTGTATCATACTGTATTAAAGCACCAACTCCAATATCGTAGTATTCGTCACCAAATTCCAAATAAGAGCTATTCTTTGCCATTACAGGATTTATCTCTCGATTACTACTATAATTTGCATCTAACAGTGCACCTAAGTACAAATTTGGCTTTACATCCCAAACAAAACGTGGATTAAATTCAAATGATGAGCGTTTGAATATCGTTGTCGAGTCACTTTGATGGTTTGTCTCTATCTCATCATACCCTATTCCGAAGAAGTTTGTTGGTTCATTTCTATAACCATAATTAGCATAGATACGAAACTGATTTTCATTAAAGAACAGCGTACCTCCACCTGCCAACACAAAAGTACCATTCAAGGAGATATTAAATCCCAAAGGCAAGAATGAGCGTTGACTAACGGTATCGTCTCCATTTATACGAAAAGAGAGTAACGCCGCTCCTCCTACACCAAAACTAGCCTCTGGCGTATATGATGGTCCTCCCAAAATTGAAGTCCACACCTTTTTATTTGCCCGTATTGAATCCTTTCTATGTTTGCGTGCTAACAGCCTACTCTGAAAATCATTTGTCTCTTGTGATGACACTTCTAAGACAATAAAACACATTACGACTAAAAATAAATGCTCTATTTTCATATGTTATACTCCTTAGGTTTATATTGTACTACTTGTAATTTTTACTCTCATAAAACACTTGTCACCTTACGTAGGTGAGCAAAAGTAGGTTAATTACCCCACTCCGCCAAATTTATATAAATTATTATTAAACCCTAACTTACCTACTCTCGAAAAGAGACAATGTAATATAACGATTATAAGTTGATTTTATTTTACAATACACAGAAATTACGGCATTTAAGATGAGATACATAGCTGAATAGAGGTACGTTATTGTATTGAACACTAAATAAATTGCGTCTAATTTCAACTTTTATTTACTAATTAATGTTTCAACCGTTACATTTTTGGGTATCATACTATTTTTACATACCTTTGTCTAAATTTTATTTAAGATTATATATTATGGCAGTAGATTTAGATGGTTTAAAAACAGGTAACTTAGTTTTCAAAAAGGGTCCAGAGGATAGCGATCCAAGAAGAGCTGCGGGACACTCTATTCGTAAGCGTAAAGGTCAACCAGTATCTGGAGCAGCAAAGATGAGAGCAGCATATAAAACTCGTAAAAATAATGGTGTAACAAAAGCAAAAAGTAGAGCTCAAAAAAGTTATACAGGAGTTATATAGATCATAAAAAAAGCAGGATGTAATACTAATTTACATCCCGCTTAATTTATATTATATCTATATATACAACTTCTACAACGACTCTCAATTCAAGTGGGAGACTATACAGATTGTTTCTCAATAATCTCCATTCCACGCTTTATAGCCATCTCATTCGCAGGGAGTAATTTCCATGCCCTCTCTGGAAGTGACCTCTTCAGAGCCTGAAAAACACTATCTAACAATATTGAAGGGCGCACTTTGAGATAACCTCCAAGAATCAATGTATTAAACATCTTTGCACTCCCCATCTTCACTGTCTCAGCCATAGCATCAATCGTATATATATCAATATCCACTCTTGTAGGGGGATTTGCAACTCCATTCTTATCATATATCAATGCCCCTCCGGGTTTAACCATACTCTCAAACTTATCCATACTCTGTTGATTCAGAATTATCGCAGTATCAAATTCATGGACAACGGGTGAACTAATTGGCTTATCGCTTAGCATAACCATTACGTTTGCTGTTCCACCTCGCATTTCAGGACCGTATGATGGCATCCAACTAACCTCTAAATCTTGAATAACCCCAGCATAGGCAAGAATCTTACCCATAGACAAGACCCCTTGACCCCCAAAACCAGCTATAATTAACTCTTCTTTCATCGCTTATTGTTTTTTTACTCAGTTATTAAATATCCTTTATATCTCCGACTGGATAGGCTTTTAGCATATTCTCTTCCAACCATTGATTTGAAGCAACGGGAGATAATTTCCAACCACTACTACACGTTGCCACAAACTCTATAAATGATACACCTTTTCTATCGAGAGACTTTTCGAACGCTTTTTTCAAAGCTTTCTTAGCTCTTCTCGTCGCTCCCGCAGTGTGGACACTCTGTCTTGTTACATATGAAACGCCATCTAAATGTGCAACCATATCCGCAATCTTAAACGGATAGCCATGAAGCTCTGCATCTCGTCCCTGTGGAGAGGTTGTTGTCTTCATATCCATTAGTGTTGTTGGCGACATCTGCCCCCCCGTCATACCGTAGGTAGCATTGTTCACATATATTATAGTGATATTCTCTCCTCTGTTACAAGCATGAATGCTCTCACCAGTACCTATCGCAGCTAAATCTCCATCACCT
>CAMRBL010000043.1 GCA_947040435.1 uncultured Rikenellaceae bacterium | reverse complement strand
CATTTTTTTGCTTTCTGTTTAGGAGGAGTACTATCTGGTCTCTTCCAATACATTCTGCTAAAGTCGAAATAGTACCCCTTTATATCTCCGAACTTCTCTAACAACGCAATATACTCAACAGTACGAGAAACAATACGACGCTTCCCCATTTTAAGATCTTTTGAAGCGATAAAATCCACTCCATGAGACCCCCACAGTAGGTGCATAGGACTCTTCTCCCTCAGACCAGTACCCGACGCCTCTATTGTTTTCAACACCTTATTAAATCTATCTGCACTAATTTTGGCACTCACTTCGTCACCGAGAACACTATATGCATATGTCATAAAATTTATATTTTTGGGGCTGAATGGATCTGATTTCATAACCATCTTCGCCTGTCTCAACAACTCTATTGCACCAAGTGTGTCAAGCTGCTCTCCACGCTCCAACACAGCCAGTACAGCTGTCTCTGCGGGTATAGATTCAAGTGGTTTGTAGTTATCTTGATAAGCGTAACCATAATATAGATAGTGGTAATCCTCTAGCGTTAGAGTCGTATCTCCTTGCATGTATCTGGAGTGTATTGACGGATAGTAGAATTTTGAATTACTATCTATAGTACCTCGAAGTATTTGCTCATTATCTGGAGCTACTTGCGCATATAAAGCATTAGCTACAACTAGGAGACACAAAAGTAAAAGGGTGATTTTTTTCATAATAATACCAATGATTTTAAATAAAATACAAATATAAAAAAAAATACGTATTTTCATTATATTTTAGTGTGTATACTCTACTTATTTATGACATTCTACTTCTTCTCTACAACGATAAAATAAAGCTGTACAAATTAACTACATCAAAGCTAAAACAGATTTTTTCACACCATTATTACACATTTAACCTAAAAAAATAGGGGGTAAGGGCAAAAAAACACCTTTTTCAGCTCAAAGACCCCCTAAAAAATAGATACTATTGATTTTTTTACTACTTTTGTAACAAATAAAAAAAACCTTTATTATAATGGCAAGATTAAGATTTAATGCTATGGGTGAAATATCTCGTCGCAAAAACAAAGAAGTATCTTTTCCTGATGAGAAAATTTCAAACTACTTTAACGCCGATGTATTCAACAAAGAGCAGATGAGACAATACCTTCCAAAGGATGTGTATGAGAGTGTCATCACAGCTATTGAAGAGGGGCGAAGAATTGACCGTAAAGTTGCGGATCAAGTTGCATTGGGCATGAAAACATGGGCAATGGAGCGTGGCGCAACACACTATACTCACTGGTTTCAACCACTAAATGACTCAACAGCAGAGAAACATGACTCATTTTTTGAGCCTATTTGGGATGGTGGTTCTTTTGAGGCCTTCAGAGGAGACGTACTTGTACAACAAGAGTCAGACGCATCGTCATTTCCAAATGGTGGTTTAAGAAACACATTTGAAGCTAGAGGATACAGCGCATGGGATCCATCATCTCCAGCATTTATTGTAGACCAAACAATTTGCATTCCAAGTATTTTCGTTGCATATACTGGAGAGGCTCTAGACTTTAAAACACCTCTATTAAAATCGTTAACAGTATTAGATAAGGCTGCTGTTGATGTGTGCCAACTGTTCGATAAGGATGTAAATAAAGTTGTAACAACATTAGGTTGGGAACAAGAGTACTTCATTGTAGATGAGGCACTATTTAATGCACGCCCAGACCTAGCTCAGTGTGGAAGAACATTAATGGGACATATAGCAGCTAAAGACCAACAATTAGACGACCACTACTGGGGAGCAATTCCAGAGAGAGTTGTCTGTTTCATGAAGGACTTCGAGGCTAAGGCATACAGATTAGGTATTCCACTTAAAACTCGTCATAATGAAGTTGCACCAAATCAGTTTGAGTGCGCTCCAATGTTTGAAGAGGCAAATATTGCAGTAGACCACAACACTCTTCTTATGACAATAATGAGAAGAACTGCGGCTAAACACAAATTAAAAGTTTTGTTCCACGAAAAACCTTTTATGGGTGTAAATGGATCGGGTAAACACTGCAACTGGTCTTTAGCGACAAATACAGGAGTTAATCTTTTAGCTCCAGGGAAAACACCAAAAACAAATATTCAGTTTCTAACATTTTTTGTGAATGCACTGAAAGCTGCACATGATTATGGAACATTAATGATGGCATCAATTGCTAACGAGACGAATTCACACCGATTAGGTGGAGGAGAAGCACCTCCTGCAATTTTATCTGTATTCTCTGGTACAACAATCAATGCAATTCTTGACTCTATCGAAGCAAAGGTTAGTGATAAGAAATTATCTCCAGATAAGAAAACTGAAATAAAGTTAGATATCGGAAAAATACCTGAAATTTTACTAGACAACACAGATAGAAATAGAACATCACCATTTGCGTTTACTGGTAATAGATTTGAGTTTAGAGCAACAGGGTCAAGTAGTAACTGTGCTATGCCTCTTATCGTAATCAACACTGCGATTGCAAAGCAATTAACTCAATTTAAAATTGAAGTTGATCTTCTTATCGAAAGTGGAACAAAGAAAGATGAAGCAATTCTACAAATTATACGTAAGTATATTATAGAGTCTAAAAACATTAGATTTGAAGGAAACGGATATGGCAAGGAGTGGATCGAAGAGGCAACTCGTCGAGGACTTAAAAACATATCAAATGTACCTTTAGCGTTTAAGGAGTATGTAACAGATGAAAGCATTGCACTATTTGGTGAGTTTGGCATTCTTAACAGCACAGAGCTTCACGCTAGATATGAGGTTAAGAATGAGATGTTCTTGAAGAAAGTACAGATTGAATCTCGTGTACTTGGAGACCTTGCAGCTAACCATATTATCCCAACGGCAATAAAGTATCAGAATGTATTGATCGATAATGTTAAGGGAATCAAAGAGATATTTCCAACTGAATGGGAATTAATGTCATCAGAGGAGATTAAAACTATCAAGACAATATCTGATTTAGTAAAGAGTATTCGTGAAGAGTCATTCCTTATGGTTGAAGCACGCAAGAAATGGAATTGTGTTGACTGCATCTCGGAAAAAGCGATGGGATATGAGACTGAAGTTAGACCATATATAAGCTCAATAAGAATATATATCGACAAATTAGAGTTAATTATAGATGACAGGTTGTGGACTCTTCCTAAATATAGAGAACTAATGCAAATTAGTTAAATAACCCTTTAGTTCTCTGCGAGCACGCAACGCCGCCCACAAATGGGAGTTCATTAGCTAGTCTACTACATGCATTGAACTCACCTTCGTGGGCGGCGCTGCATGCTCTAAGAGAATAAATAATATTATAAAATACAATAAATGATTTCAGTTGAAGGATTAACCGTAGAGTTTGGTGGAACAACTCTTTTTAAAGATATATCTTTTGTAATTAACAATAAGGATAGAATTGCACTAATGGGTAAAAATGGTGCAGGAAAATCTACTTTATTGAAAATTATTGCAGGAGTAAGAACTGCCAATAGAGGAAAAGTCTCAATCGATGAGAATAGCGTCATAGGCTACCTACCCCAGCACTTAATAACTGAAAATACACGTACAGTTTTTGAGGAGGCACTACAAGCATTCTCATTCCTCTTTGAAACAGAGCGCAGAATTGAAGAGATAAATGTACAGCTTACAGAGAGAACCGACTATGAGAGTGATTCGTACACCGAGTTAATCGAAGAGTTATCGTCCCTAAGTGAGCAGTTATACTCTAATGAAACTGTAAACTATAATGAAGAGGTTGAGCGTTCTCTGTTCGGGCTAGGATTTACCAGAGCTGACTTTGATCGTAAAACAAGTGAATTTAGTGGAGGGTGGCGCATGCGTATTGAGCTTGCAAAAATCCTACTTAAAAGTCCTGATTTAATACTTCTGGATGAGCCAACAAACCACCTTGACATAGAGAGTATACAGTGGTTAGAGAATTTCCTTATAAATAGTGCAAAAGCAGTAATTGTAATCTCGCATGATAGAGCCTTTGTTGATAATATAACAACTCGTACCGTAGAGATCACAATGGGTAGAATATACGACTATAAAGTTAACTATTCAACCTATCTAACATTAAGGCAAGAGCGTCGTGATCAGCAGATTGCAGCTTACGAAAATCAGAAGAAGATGATTTCCGATAACGTAGACTTCATAGAGAGATTCAAAGGAACGTACTCAAAAGCTACGCAGGTACAGTGTCGAGTTCGTATGTTGGAGAAACTAGATATACTAACGGTAGATGAAGAGGATCGCTCAGCGCTGAATCTTCGCTTTCCACAGTCACCACGCTCTGGAAACTTTCCAGTAATTTGTAATGGTGTCTCTAAGAGCTACGATTCAGTACCAGTATTTAACAACGCAATGATGACACTTGAGCGTGGAGATAAAGTAGCTTTTGTCGGTCGTAATGGTGAAGGAAAATCAACTTTGGTTAAGTGTATTATGAATCAAATTGATTTTGACGGAGAGTTACAGATGGGACACAATGTCAAGATTGGCTATTTCGCACAGAACCAAGCAAGTGCGCTTGATGATAATAAAAGTATATTTCAGACTATTGACGACATTGCTGTTGGAGATATTCGTACTAAAATACGAGATATATTGGGAGCATTTATGTTTAACAAGGAGAGTTCAGATAAGCTAGTAAAGGTTCTCTCTGGTGGAGAGCGTACTCGACTGGCTATGATTAAATTGCTTTTAGAACCCGTTAATCTTCTTATTCTTGATGAGCCAACGAACCACTTAGACCTTAAAACTAAGGGTGTATTAAAGGAGGCTCTTATGAATTTTGACGGTACATTAGTTTTGGTATCACACGATAGAGATTTCCTTGATGGTTTGGTTACCAAAGTCTATGAGTTCGGAAATAAAAGAGTTACGGAACATCTTGATGGAATATATGGATTCTTGGAGAAGAAGAAGATGTTAAATCTACGAGAGATAGAGAGGAAATAAACTATTGACTGTGTGTCGTAAACGAGCCGACTGACCAGTCTACACGGGCAGCGCTACGTGATCTCATAGAACAAATAGTAGTTATAAAAAAATAGCGTCGTTAATAGTTTTTGTACTATTAACGACGCTATTACTTTACATTTAAATATTAGAATTTCGATTATTACTCTATATCTAAATATTTATATTTTGATTTTCTAGCTTCCCAACGCTCCCTAGCGTACTGCTGCATATCAACCACACTATCTTTTTCATCAATTATCTCAATTCCAAGTATACTCTCAATAACATCCTCCATAGTTACCACGCCTTCAAAGCTACCATACTTATCAACAATTAGCGCAATGTGTTCTTTGTGCAACAATAGATGCTCCCACAATGCAGGCAATGTATATGTATCTATAAATATCTGCATTGGACGTTTTATAGATGAAACAGTCAACTCAAATTTATCTTCAGTCAATGCCTCAAGGACATCTTGTCTTAAAACATACCCTGTAAAATTCTCTTTATTTCCTGAATATACAGGAATACGAGAGTATTGCAATAGTGATTTATCAGCATAGTATTCACGCAGTGTCATATCCTCAGATGCAGTAGATACAACGATTCTAGGAGTCATAATATCCTTCGCTTTTACCGACTCTAGGCGCATAAGATTTTGAATAATTTTATTCTCTCCCGCTCTGAATATACCCTCTGTATGACCCATGTTAACCATTGCCGAGACCTCTTCCCTACTAATTGTCGCTTCTTTATTTTTGGGTGCAATTGCCCGTGTTATAAGCTCTGATATCCACACTAACGGATAACAAATAATTACCATCCAATTTATCACTCTAGCCGATATTCCAGATAGATTTCTCCAATATGATGCACCGATTGTTTTTGGTATAATTTCAGAAAGGACTAAGATCAGAATTGTTAATACTGCCGATATAACACCGAACGATACATTTTTAAATACGATTGCAGCTTGAGCACCAACGCCAGCTGCACCAATTGTATGAGCAATAGTATTTAGAGAAAGAATTGCAGATAGCGGTTTATCGATATTAGTTTTTAAACGCTTTAATGCTGTTGCCGATTTAACTCCCTCAGCCTCTTTCATCTCAAGAAAGGATGCTGGAGTTGAGAGTAAAACTGCTTCCATTACGGAACAGATAAAAGACACAATGAGTGCCAGTAAAAGATAGAATATTAATAATGCCATACTTTAGTTTTTATAAACCCCTACTATATCCCGAAATATTTTTTTTTGAGATCTGTATTCATTTGTTTAATTAATTGAATACAAGGTTTACGTGTTGTTATTTTTAATGTTATATAAAATGAAAAAAGCCTTCTAAAATTTTAGAAGACTTTTTGAGCGGAAAACGAGACTCGGACTCGCGACCCCAACCTTGGCAAGGTTGTGCTCTACCAACTGAGCTATTTCCGCATTATTATTAATGAGCTGCTATACATAAAACAATGTTGCTTTTCTTAATAGTGATACAAAGATATATATATATTTTAATATTACAATATTTTTTCTGATTTTTTTTCAAAAAACCATGTACAAAAGATTCATAAACTCGACAATCAACTAAAAGTTCGACACATTATATCAACATAAGATATTGATTACTAAGGATCTTAAACATATAACACCCTCAGAATTAGCTAAAAATCCTGAGGGTGTTATTTATGACTAAAAATATAACAATCTAGTTTACTTTCTTAATAAATACAGCTCCATAAGAGTCATTTCCTAAATCTCCACGAACTTTAGCATCAATAAAGAAAGGAGTTCCAGCCTCAAATGAGTCGATTTTTACTATATAAGTATTTTTTTGGCTCGCTCCACCTGTGTATCCATTGTGAATATCTTCACTTAATAACTCATCACGTTTGAATACTTTTACCCCTTCGATTTCAAGTTTATATTCACCTCCCGTATAAACGAAAGTAACCTCATAAGTTCCATTCCCTGTAATCTTACCAGTAGCTTCAAATTTCCACGATATAAACTCAGCTCCCTTTAGATTTTTTGGTTTCCACTCCGCAGCTAATATTCCGTACTTTTTATACGCAGCATACTTCTCTTCGATATGAATTGGCAGAGACTTATGTCTATCTGTAACGATAGTTATCGCTTTAAAATCACTCTTTTTATCAACAGTAACTGGTTTTGTGTACTCTGATGAATGAGGGTGAGGATAAGTTCCATCTGTTGTATATACTATTTTTGCATCTGCGACACTCTCTTCTAGAGTAAACTCTACACCAGCCTCACTCTCTTCAATTTCAGCAACCAATGGCTCAGGTACTCTATAATTACAATCTTTATTATCTAACTTAACGTAGTGATGTTTCAATCTATTTGTAAAATCATCATAATCACGCTCAGATTCTACGCTCCAACCCACTTCAGATAGGGCTAATAAACGAGGGAATGTTAAATACTCTGCATAATTTTCTGATCTATTCTCGTTTATAGAGTATATCTCTTGAAGTGTTGTTCCATGAATGAATATATCACTCCAAAAAGCACCTTGAACCCCTAAAGTAAGCTCTTTCGAACCATAGTTCCCAACCTTAAGTGAATAACACTTCTCTACTGAAATTGGAGGCATCCAACCTGCTGCCTTAGGCTCTCCAGGAGTTCTACCCTCTGGGAAGTCAAAGTACATATGGCTTGCGGGACATAAAACAGTATAGTGCCCTTTATCAGTTGCATCTTTCGCATATTGTAAATTTGTCCAAGCGATGCTTACAACTTGTGTATCCAGCTTACCTCTTTGAGCAATCTCTTGCCAACCGACAACAGTTCTTCCATGCTCTTTCATCATGTTAGCGACTAAGTTTGTAAGATAGCCTTGTAATTCAGATGTTTTAGAAAGTCCTTGTTCTTTTCTTACAGCCTGACATTTAGGACACTTCTCCCAATTTGAGTAAACAGCTTCATCGCCACCAATATTTATATACTTTGAAGGAAATAGTGCAATTGTCTCCTCAAGCACATCCTTTAAAAACTGTATCGAGCGCTCATTTCCAACGCATAATAAATCACGACTAATAAAGTGTTGTGTAGGAACTTCGTGCTGAATTCCCGTACAACCTAACCAAGGGTATGCAACAACAGCACATAACATATGAGCAGGGAATGCAATCTCAGGGATAACATCAACATTACGCACTGAAGCATAATCTACAATCTCCTTAATATCCTCTTGTGTATAGTATCCACCTAGACGAGTTGCACCTTCACCACCCCAAGCTCCTATCTCAGTTAGACGTGGATATTTTTTGATCTCTAGTCTCCAACCTGAATCATCAACTAAATGTAATTGCAACTTATTAAGTTTGTACATCGACATCATATCGATATATTTCATTACAAACTCTTTATCATAAAAATAACGAGCTACATCGAGCATCATACCTCTCCACTTAAAAGTTGGAGCATCCTTTATTACGACAGCAGGGGCACTGAATTCAACATCTCTACTTGTAACATTATTATATACCTCTGGTGGAAATAGTTGCAATAGAGTCTGCATACCATAGAATACACCTGCATTATCGGCACCACAAATAGTTATACATTTCTCAGAAACAATAAGTTCATACCCTTCACTTGTAGATACTTTTAGGCTATCAACACTTAAAACTATTGCTTTTTTTGATTTATCACCTTCACAACTCTCTATTTCTATACCAGTAGAGTTCTCAAGTATCTCTTGCAAATAAGTTGCTTCTTTCTCCAATCCCTCTTCATATTGAATTGTAGTTTTATCCGTAATAAGAAACTCACCACTCTGTCTCTCTACACTTATTGGCTGCGGAATAAGAGTTATCTCCTTCGCAGACAAATTTAACATACCAAATGTTGATAATATGGCCATGATAATTACTTTTTTCATAAGTTTAATTATTGGTTTTAAATTTAAATTAGGTCTATTTACAAAGATATAATTTTTATTTAAATTTAAAACCCTTACTTTAACTCATAATTGCACTAGACAACCGATCAAAAAATATAATATTTATCCCAATATTGTGATATCAATTATCTAATGTATTTATTTGAATTATTTATATTTGAATCTAAATGGCTCTTCCTTTAAAAATGGATGCTCTTGAATCTGGGAATAAATGCCCTCTCAACATAATTCTATCACGAGTCATATCAGGATAAACATAAACTTCACACTCATTATCTCCATTAAGAAGCTTAATATCAACTGAAGCAGATACATTAACACCATTGATATTCATATGATATTTAATGTTACCATTTTTATCTGTTTTCATCGTTATGTCAGTAGCATTACCATCAACAGTAACACCACCCAAGAAATTCGGTCCTCCCATTACAAAATCAAAAGCAACCTGTATACTTGCATCTTTACCAGATAGAGCAACAAAGTTTGTAGATGGCGACGTACTTACTGCTTGACCAAGCCTAAACACTACCAAATTGACTTTAATTATAAATTTTTGATCCGCAAGAGCAGTAGCGGCATCAGCAAATGCCTTATATTTAAGCAATTGCCTCTCGGCCTTTTGTGCTTCTCTCTCCATTAGGGTTTGCGGACTAGCACAAGAGAATAATATCACAGAGATCAGACTCAAAACTAAAACTTTAAATAAACTCATAACTATTATATTTTAGGTTTAAAAAATCATATTAAGGAGTAAAAATATAGTTTTTATAGACTAAATTAACATACAAACATCTTGCCAAAAGCAGTCATAAAAAGGCAATAATATAAAACAAAAAAAATCTCAGAAGCTAGCATATTATACAAACTTCTGAGATTCAAGCCAACGTTATTAACGTTGAATTATTAATTATATTGGATTAGATATGTTTTATCTAATATCTCATCGGGCACACTCTCAAGAGGCAACGTAGAGTAAGAGAAGGTTGAGTAGCGTTTTATCTCAACTGGATATAAATCCTTATCTACGACATATTCAAATCTATATTTTGTCTCGTCCCAAAACCCTGAAGTCATTTGACTACGATAAGAAATACTCGCAATTAGTTTTTTATTAGTTTCCCCAATTCGTCTAACTAGAGCGCAAATACCAAATAAACTCTCGTCGAACTCTGTTATAAGAGTATTTAAATCTAAGTTCGTAATATTATCGTAGTCTGTATTTTCATACAAAAAAATTTCTACTCTACTTTTATTTCCATCAACACTTATTTGGCGACAAACTTCTCCCTGAATCCACTCAAAATTAGTTACTGTATTTATTGGTGTATCTTTATTATTGTAAAAAGAGGTTGATTTTGTCAATAAATAACCTTCGTTATCGTAATTCAATGTATATTTTTTTGTAAAAAGAAAAGAGACTCCATTAATATACTCCTCTCTAATCTCACTCCCTGAGCTAATAAATCCTAACTTATTAATTGTATGTTTATTATATATACTCGACTCTCCATATCTTTTAATATGTTCTGATATTTCACCATTTGCATAGTCTATATTGTATTCGATACCGCCTAAATAAGCTCCAACCAGATCCAAGTTATTATTATAGTCAAACTTTACTAATACAGAGCTAGAGTCTGACAATAGAATCTTAATGGATCTAATCACCTTAGAGGCAATCTCTCTCTCTACATCGTCATTTTCAGCACATGAAGTAAATAAATTAAATGCTAAAAACAGACAAAATATATTCAGAAATAGTGTTTTCATAAATTTAACATTTAATTTACAACTTAGACTCTGTTATTTTTTCTTACTAAGTGCATTAGACATTATATTTGCAATTTGATCTCTAAACTCCTTTGCAGTCTGCTCCTCTCTTGGATATTGAGGAGGTAGAAATTGCACCTCAATTTTAGATAGATATTTTGGTATTCGTATTTTTTTGTATACCGCTGCCTCTGCACCTTTTATCGCTATCGGAATAACTGGAATATTTAACGATTTACTTAAAATCGCAAAACTATCTTTAAAAGCCTTCATTTCACCATCCTTAGACCTAGTTCCTTCTGGGAATATAATAATATTATTTCCTTGGCTGAGTACTTGATACATTTGCTGTAACGAGCTTTTAATATTACTATTAATATCCATTAGTATGATATTATTACGCTTAGCCATAAATGCTGTCAAAGTAGATTTAAAGTGTTTATCTTTTGCAAAGAAAAACGTTTTACGCACAACATCCCAATGAAGTTTTGAAGTAATGAATACACCATCAAAACCGCTACGATGATTTCCAACAAAAATACATGGTGTCGTTGGAATATTCTCTTTCCCTGTCGACTTATATATATATAGTGTATGAAAAACAAAACGTATATAGTTGTGCATAAACCAATGTACGAATCCCGATTTAGGTAGAGGAATATTTGGGTCACTACTTTCAAATATCTCTTTCCAAGATATTTTCGTATTCTTCGTCTCGTTAGAATTAGCCTCCACGTATTGAGATAAAATATTTAGTGTTGAAAGGCTATCGAACTCGTTCTCATTAATTACCACACCGAACCTCTCCTCAATTGATGCAATAAGAGATATTCTACCTAGAGAATCTAGAGCAAGATCTATCTCTAGGTGATCGTCACCACTAGCGTTACAATTTGCTTCGCTATCAATCAAGTTCTTTAATATTAAATACGTTTCACTTTTTTGTGATAAGTCTTCAATTTTTTTCTCTCTTTTTTCAGTATTAACTAATTCATCTAATTTAAAGCGCTGAATTTTTCCTAGACGAGTTTTAGGCAACTCTTGAGATATGATATGGAAACGTTTAATACGCTTGTAGCTCATCGCATTTTTATTGTACTCCTCAATTTCAGGACGAATAGTCTCTTCAATTGTCATCCCTGTATTACTCCTTACAGCATTCATATCGGGATAAATAATAGCCTGAAGCATATCTTCGTGTAAAAATACGGCTAACTCTTTAATCGCAACCGAAGTTTGAGTAATTTGATTTTCAATCTCCGCAGGATTTATATTTTTACCGTTCGATGTTACAATAATCTCCTTTATTCTACCTGTAATTTTCACACCATACTTAGGGTGAAATATTCCAGTATCACCAGTATACAACCAACCATCACGTATAATATCAGCAGTCTCTTTTGGTCTATTGTAGTATCCCAACATAACATTTGGACCTTTAACACATAACTCACCACTCTCTTCAACAAACGACCACAGTATCCAATTTTCCACTCTCCAGGTCTCGTAAAAGCAATCATAGGTGCGCACTCAGTCATACCATACCCTTCAAGAACATAAAACCCTAGTGTTTTAAATATCTTTGCTATCTCTATAGGTAGAGCTGCTCCTCCAGATACAAAGAAATTCATTTGCCCTCCAAATTTATCTTGGACAGACTTAAAGAGTATTTTAGAAAACTTACGTGAGCCGATAACAGAGGCAAGTTTATAGAGTATTTTAGCTGGAATAGAAGCATTTATCTTCTTCATAATTCCTTTTGCCAAAGCTTCATAAAGACGAGGGACACCAATAACAACAGTGATTTTATACTCATTAAGAAGTCTTAATATAGTATCTGGAGCAATATTTTCGGCGATATACACTGTTCCACCTGCTTTTATGGGAGCCAGAAGTGCACCTGCAAATGGGAATATATGGTGAAGAGGAAGAAGTAAGATAACTCTACTATCAGCAGTAAAAATAGATACTTCATTAATAATTTCATCTAAATTATACTTTATATTTTCATACGTTAGCATTACGCCTTTAGGCGACCCAGTTGTTCCAGAGGTGTATATTATAGATATAACATCGTTGTCACCTCCCATCGGGATATCCACAATTGGCATCCTTTCAATATCACATAAATCAATATCATTAGGTAGTATTATATTCGCAGTATACCCTTCAATCTGCTGAATGACATTTCGTACAAAATCTTTTTTACTTGCTTCAACAAAAATAGCATCTGGTCTACAATCGTTAATTATATACTTCAGCTCCTTCTCAGTTGACGTAACGTCAACGGGTACTACTATAGCTTCTGCACGCATAGTTGCATATATTGCAAATATATATTCAGGAGTATTCTCTGAAAACATAAGAACCCGACCTCCTTTAGGGACATTCAAGCAGATATGTTCTTTATATAGCAATGAAAACTGTAATAACTGAGTATAAGTATAGCTAATACCTTTATAAACAATTGCGTTTTTATCTCTCTGTGTCAGCATATATGATATGATATTGTTATTTTTAATCCTCAAAGTTAACTTTTTTTCTATAAGTTCCGACTAGTTGCTGCTACATTACTCCTTTTAATTCCCTTAAATTTCAATTAATCATCACAGTTAGATAAAAATAGACGGGTATAATAACAAAAAAAACGAAGTTTTCT
>CAMRBL010000042.1 GCA_947040435.1 uncultured Rikenellaceae bacterium | reverse complement strand
CTATATAGACAAGAGTGCTTGGATATAATTGATAACTATACTGTAGGAGGTGGCCGTGAAGGTAAATTACTACGCCTAGCCAATGGATCTCCGTATAGGTATATTAAAAAGCATTTCTTAGCCAAACAGCGTAGTGCAAGTAATATTCAGGTGTTTTATCAAATTTCGGATACGGTTTCAATGGCAAAAATAGAAGAGGCAACTCTTCTAGTAAAAGAGAATAAGTATGCCGAGGCACTGGCCACTTTAGATGGTATTAAGATGGATTTAGCCATGGTAGATAACCTTAGAGGTGTGTGTTATACGATGATTGGTGATGTCGAAAGCGGTCGAAAGTACCTCCAACGATCTGTAGATAAAGGCAATGAAGATGCTGCGTCAAATCTTCGTAAATTAGATGAGCAACAGAGAAAAATAGAGTATAAATAACCATTAAATATATACCATTATGAAAGAATTATTATTAGAAATAGAGAGGTTACTGCTTGATTTTAAAGCCGACTCAACACAACAAGAGGAAAAGGGGACTAAATCTGCTGGCATAAGAGCTAGAAAACTATCATTGGAGATAGAGAAGAGGATGAAAGCCTTTAGAAAGTTATCCATAGATAAATCTAAGGATTATTAAAAATAAAACAATGCTGAAAAATTCAGCGCATTCATAACTATTAAATTCCAAATTAAAAAAATGAAAAAAAGTTTATTAAGTTTTGCAGCTGTCGCAATGCTATTTGCGAGCTGTTCGAAAGAAGACACTAATGGTGTTATGCCAAATCAAGGAAATGGAGAGAAGGTATCTGCGACATTCTCATTGAATATAGGTAATTCTTTTACTCGTGCTACGGAAATAGGTGCTGATGGAGAAGCGACTATTACAACTGCTGTTGTCTATGTATTTAAGTCAAACCAACTTGAGGCTATGGTTAGTGGTATTGATGCTAGTAATATAACAACCACAGTTAAAATTGAACCAGGACTAAAAGAGGTGTTTGCTGTTATTAATTGGCCACTAACTGAAGCTTAAATTGCTACTATAGTAGTAGGTGAAACACAAATTGAGGATGTAAAATCGTTGTATAACACAACATATGATGCTGTTGAAATGGCAAAAAGTGGAGGATTCGTGATGTTCGGTAATGAGAACCTAACTATCGCAGCCCCTGAAATTGGAGTTTCGACTCCAACTATCACGAATATTGAGGTACCTGTTCGTCGTGTTTCGTCAAAGGTATCGTTTGTGTATTCTGATCGTGAAATTGTGCTTAATGGATTACTTGGAACATTCTCTAATATTCAATTTGCTGTTGGACAAGGAAGTAAAAAAGTTGACATTACTCGTCCATATTTTAACAAAGACAAATCTGTGAATTTCACAACGACTGCACCAACTCCATTCGTTGATTATAGCTATTTGGGAGCACTAAGTAGTTATCTTGGAGCATCTGAAGATTTTAATATTGCAAGTGCTATTGATAAATCAATCTACATTGCAGAGAATGTTTTGGCTAAACCAGCAGATGCTGCATCTCCTGTTGTAGGTGTGTTGACATATGTTGGAGTAAAACTTAAGTATACTCCTAATGAGGCTGAAATTGCTGCTGGCGGACCACTTAATGTTAACGGTGATTTTTGGGTAGTATATTTCGCCTCTGGAATAAAGAAAATTTATAGCACTGCAGCTGCAGCTGCAGGTACTGAGGCTACTGGGGAAGAAGTGATTGTAGAATATACAGGAGGTTTGATGTATTACCGTCTTAACCTAGCTACTAATACATATGCTGCAGACGACTTTAAAAAGTACTCTGTACTACGTAACTCTTATTATCAGGTTTCGATTAAAACTGTAAATGATTTTGGTTTTAATACTGAAGATGAATTAATACCTTCTGATCCAACAATCCCAGTTAATCCAGAACTTTCAATTACAGCAGAAATAAAGGTTCAACCATGGACAGTTATTGAAATGCCAGAGGATTTACAATAATCAAATTTATAAACAAAATATTATTAAGCGAAAATGAAACATTTAATTAAAGCGAGACATATAGTACTATTACTATTTATATCATTAATAGCGTTACTATCAGGGTGTATCAAAGAGGATATATCTCAGTGTGGTGTGGTGTTTCTTTTTCGCTATAATAACAAGGAGGTTCGCGCCATAGACCTGATGTTGTTTACGGAAAATGACGTACTCTTTGAAAAACATTCATTCAAAGTTAATGGCTCTAAAACAACGCTTCGTCTTCCTATTCCTATAGGGAAGTATCGAGTTATTACATGGGCAAATAATTGTGCTACCGAGCAGATGTAGAGTATGTATTCATACAGTGAAAATACTCATAACCTCTTATACTACAGTGATAAGATAAAAGGTGGCGACCATCTACTGCCTATTTTCCATGGTGGAAATAAGTTAATAGAAGTTTCTGGAGAGGGTTCAAGTGAGCATTATATAGATTTTGTACAAAACACAAAACAGATAAATATAGGAATTGAAAGTAATACATTTAAAAATATAAGTTGTGAGATAATCAATCACAATCGAAATTATGCAATGAATAATACTCAAAGCGATATTCTTTATTCACTTGCACACGACACTCCTTCAACAAGGAGTAACGTAACAAATTTAAGTTTTACTACCCACCGACTTAGGGGCGTAGCAAAACATAATAGCTCCATAGAGTTATATGGAGAGAGAAATGGAGTAAGAGAGAGACTCTTTTCAGAGTCTTTGGTTGGGATTCTTCTACAAAACCCAAAAATAACAGAGGAAATACTAGATAGTCAGAATGTCTTTGATTTAGCTTTTGATTTTAATCAAGAGACATACCCAGGGGTAGTAATAATACATATTGAGGACTATAAAATAATATATATGCCAAGTGATTTGGACTAGTAATAATTTTGATTAGATATGAACAGTTATAATAGATATTTTTTAATCGTATTAATTGGTTTTCTGCTAACGGGGTGCTCTAAAGAGAGAGAGTTCCTTAGTGAAAATCCAGATATTCCGAACGAAGCAAATGCTAATTTTACAGTAAGTTTAGCAGGAGGTCCTTCGTTAAGTACTCGTAATGCATCAGATAAGGATTCAGAGATTGAGAGAATTATGGTGTTGGCTTTCGATAATGTGGTTTTAGATCAAGAGATTGGAGTAATCTCCAGTAAATTAATATACTCAAGGTTTATTCCCAAAAAGTGGATAAATATTGGTGCTAATGGGATTGATGCGACATTTTCTGTGTCACTAGAATATTCCGACACTCCAGTTACACTACATCTGGTAGCCAATCTTCCGCAAAGTTATTTTAATGAAATGAATCTTCGTGATTCGGCAGAGGTGAAGGTTATGAATGATCTTCTTAGCACTAACTACAACTATGCAACCTATGGCACGTCTATCCCTATGCATACTTGTATAGAGCTAGATAATGTTAAAGGGGAGATTCAAAAGAATGCTATATTTCTTCGCTCTTTAGCGATTGCAGATGTAAAGATAAATAGTAATGAAGTAAAGGCTCCATTTAAGTTGAAGGGTATGTCGGTGTGGTTTTCTCCAAACAAGGGAATGGTAGCACCAGATGCACCTATGACAGATAATAATGACGTAGAAAGGTCTACATTACCATTTGAGTATGGGTTGTTTGAGAATGGAGCTCCACGTTATGTGATTGAAACTGTTTCTCCGGATCAACCAATAGCTGGTGGCCCTGCGCAGAAGATCTAAAATCAGGTATTTATCTATGAAAACAAAGATTTTAATGCAATTACAGTAGATGGTAAAGTCAGTAGCCGTATTGTAATTTGGGGGTATTACAAAGGGAGTACCAAACCTAGTTATTATGCAGTAAATTTCAATAGGCCAGATCCTGCCGACCCTACAAAGATAGTTTCCACACCCGTTCTTCGTAACCATCGCTATTTAGTCAATGTTCTGAGTATTACGGGTAAAGGTTATGACACTGAACAAGAGGCAGCAAATAGTAACCCAATAGATATAGAGACTAGTATAGTAGATTGGGATCTCGATAATGAGTCGGGGTTAGAGGTAGATGGAGAGGGTAATTACCTACAATATACTCCCTCTTCATTAGTTTTTGAACCTGTTGATAATCAAACAAAAATAATACATATTGAAGTAAAACATGGTACTTCATGGGACTATCAGGTCTCTGGTGAAGAGGTCCATTTTAGGATTACTCCAGATTTTAACAATAACACTATTGAAGTAACAACACTAAATGTTGGACATGCAACTGATTTGCGAAAAGTTGAAATAACACTAAAAGTGTCTAATCATTTGCACTAAATAGATGCGTTAAGAAGCAAAGTAGAGGTTTTGCAATATGGTAAAAATAATACAGCTAAGATTCTTACGGTTAATAATAAAAGGGATAATTTATTTGCTACTGCTTTAAGTGAGGGTGGTGATATGAATTTTATTGTACGTACTGGTTCACAAGATGCAAATTGGGTCGCTAAACTAGAAGGTATTCATGATTGGGTTTCAATTAGAAACGTAACGGGTACTAATGGCTCAGAGTTGAAGTTATTTTTAAAACCTAACATTGATGATACAGGTATACCTCGTGAAGCTTCTATTAACGTCTCTTATGATGGTGATAGAGATGGTGTAGCAGATGTTTCGACTTCTAGTATTGCTGTGCCAAAACCTGTTAAAGTAACACTTCGACAACAAGAGGGGCAATTTGATATTTCTGCTAATTGGGAGGCTTCAGCTAGCGGCAGGCTTTATCTTCTTCATTATGCTGGTGCTAGTACAAGTATATCTGTTATTATTCCACCAGAAACTTCAGCCAGTTTCTATACAGTAGAATCTACGTTTGACATTTCACTTGGTGGTGTTGTGGGAGGAGCTACTAGTAGTCCTAGTAAGAAAATAACACTATCTACTGGAGCTCAAAAGACCTTTGATTTTATTGCGGGTAGTGCTGTTTCAGAGCTCCCAGTTCCTGATATTCCAAAGTATGGTACAGTGAAACTTTACCTTTCAGATGCACAAGGCAATGAATTGGCAGAAAAAAAAGCATATAGTATACCTATTGAGTTGCAATCTAAGAATGTTCTTGCCGAACCTATGTTTCACGGCAAACGACTGCCAGATGGTACAACTTATGACAGTCCAATAATCAATAAGCCTTATCAAGGCTGTGTTCGTATTGATCTGGGTGATGATTGGCTGTATATTGATGATAGAAACTTTGGAGAATATGTGCCGTCACGCAAAGACTTTCCTATAGCAGGACATGGTGGGGTATGGAAAGGCCGTCTAAATCATTATGATGCTGCAATAAGTGCACTTAGCATGAATGCGAATGAGCAAGTGATGGAGGGATGGCGACTGTTACTAGAGAAAGAATATGAGGAAATGAAGAAGAATTTTCTACTATTTGGAGATGGTTATACAGGATCTTTATATACGTGGTCAGACCATGTGTATAAGAGAGGTGTGAGGATTTGCGTACGTTGGGATAGGCAGCCACACTGGTTGGGTACATTTTCAAAACTTTTTAAGGTTCCTCTATTCATTGACTTACGATTGGATCTGTCTAATCCAACTAAACTTACTCCCTCTTTAGGGCTTTTAAATACTGACTTTTTTGCTATGCGTCCTGTCTATCGCATTGCAAAAAACAAAGTAGTAGACTAGAGTTCTTAACTCCCACGGATTTGCGATAAAGCTGTGAAAATTAAAAAAATAACAATTATGAGATACTTGATAATAATAATTTTAAGTATATTTTCTATCTTCATATTTGGTTCTTGTGCAAAGAATGAAGATTTAATACCTACATCAGAGCTTATTGATGGTAATATTATCACATTTACCGTCAATGATTTTGAAGGTGTAGAGACAAGAGCAAAGTTTCTGAGTACTGAAGATATTGCTCAGAGTAGAGCAGTAGATGCGACAATTGCAGATGAGACGAGGCTGAATAACCTTGTTGTATTCCTATATAAAAGTGATGGCACTTACTCATCTCATTTCGAAGCGAAGATACTCAGCTCTCCAACGCCAACATATTCGGGTAAGGCAACTTTTATATTGCCACTTGATGCAATTGTTGGTGATTATAAAGTATTAGCTTTCAGTAGTGGTGATGGAATATTTAACGACACTTTTGAAAATTACGCAACCAAAACTTACGACGAACTAAAGGATTATGTCTTTGCAAAGTGTAAAATTCTTGAACCTAATCATGAAATATACTTTACTAGTGCGTTGCCAATGTATGGAGAGTCTTCGTTAACATATAAAGGGTTTGGTGTTCCATCAAAATTAGAACTCAATCTAACTCGTGCAGTAGCAAAGGTCCCTCTTACAAATAAAGACCCCAATCTAGTATTGCAGGGAGCAAAGATTGTGAACTATCGCCTTAATCCATATTTATTTGTAGGAGAGAAGTATAATGATGAGATTAAAAGCGTTTATTCAAATTATAATGAACATGCATTAGCATCAAGTGATAAAATTCTTCATGGATTGTACTCTAGCCCAAATTTTGTTGGAGTTACGACTTCTAAAGACAGAGGAACAACAGCAGTATTAGTTTATGCTAGTTATAAAGGAGGTCCAAATGCTTTCTATCGTATAAATATTTGTGGAGGTGTTGGTAAACCTCAACTAATAAAGCGTAATAACCAATACGATATAGTGATTCATAGCGCCTCAGAAGCGGGCACTAGTGCGAGTTTAGCTTGTGAAGGTGCCAATGCCCCTACTCTAGAAGCATCGGTTAACGATTGAGTTACCGAAGATCTACCGGGGTTAGAGGTTGATGAGAAAGGTAATTTTTTACAATTTAGAACCGCATCATTAACTTTTGACCCATATAAAGAAGAATCTCAATTGATATCTGTTAGTGTTAGCGAGGGGTTGACGTGGAAATTTGACTCTACTTTTAGCAGTGATTTTTTTAGTGTCAATAGGCATGGTAATCGTCTTAAGGTAACAACGACACATAATGGGGATAAGTCAATCTCTCAAATTGGGACTATACCTATAACAGTATATGATGCCAATAATAAAGAAATAGCAGGAATATCTGGAACAATCCCCCTTACACCAAATCCATTAAATGGAGGAGAGGCAATAAAGATTCTGACGGTTGATAATAAGACCTCTTTTGACGAAGAGGTTATTGTCCCAAATTCAGGTGGTATGTTAAATTTCACTGTGAATACAGAGTCTAATAGAACATCTTGGGTAGCGAAGTTATCGAGTGAAACTCCTTCTTGGTTTGAACTCAAATCAAAAACAGGTACTAATGGATCGGTTTTACAACTAAGTACGGGTAATGAAGCTACGGCGGATCAAAAAGCTACTGTTACCGTATTTTATGACGGGGATAATGATGGTGTAGAAGATGAAGGAGCAGATATACCTAAGTCTATTACTATTAATATTTTTCAACCAAAGGATAAAAATGCTACTATCATTCTGTCGACTGCGTATATAGGTGTTTTAGATAATAATTCTAGAGATGTAACTAGCATAGTGCATATTACACCTACAAACTCTAATATCAAAAAATATAAAGCAGTAATGACAGGAAACGTAGTAGACCATGTTGACGGTGCTCTTTTAGTAAAAGCCCCCGGCAGTTATACTAGTACGCTTACACTTGATATTGATAAACCACTTGAATTATGTGTGTTTGCAACGGGTAGGGGGATAAGTAAACACCCAATTCCCGATTTGGATAGAACAGGAACTATCAAATTGACTCCTCTTGATGCTAATGGATTGGAGATACCAGGTGTTACAGGTAAAACGATTAGTGTTGAAGTACATCCCTCTAATGTTATTGCAGAGCCAATGTTCAACGGAAAAAATATTGCTAATGGTAGTACCTGGGGCGGTGGGAACAGTGGCAAGGGTTGTGTTAAAATATATAGGTCTCAAGATGGTAAATATTTTTATTTGTCAGATCGTAACCAAGGAGCTTTTTTACCTACGAACACTTCTCCCGTGATAGAAAATTTTGCACCTATAAGTAACGCGACAATTACTAAAGATTATTATGGAGATAAGGGTTCTGTAGGACACTGGATTTCAGCTTATTGGTCGTGGGTAAATTGGTCAGATCCAGCAATAATTAAAGATGGTGGATGGATGATTCCAAAGGAAAGAGAGTGGAAGGATATAATCTATAATGGAAAAATTATAAATAATGTATTTTTTGTCTCTTCTGAACAAGAAGAAAAGAAAGGTGTTAGAATTTACTCAGATCTTCCATTTGTTGGTATGAGTCAATTAAGGGGAGAGTCTCTAAGTCGTGACTCTTATTACCCTGGTTTCGTAGATGGCCCAACGTACGAGATTAATGTGGATGTCGGAATGGCTAAATATTTTAAGATAACGGATTTTACAAGACCTAATTGGAATTACATGTATGTAGACATTAACCCTTTTACAAATGAGAAAAATTTTAATCAGACCGGAATTCAAGCCTTTGCATTGCAAGTGCGTCTTATTAGGCCAATAAAATAAGAAATAGAGTGTTAAAATAATCAACATCAAGGAGTCAGCCCCCTAAGCCTGACTCCTTGATGTATAATAATAAGTAAATAGTTGTTCTCAAGCTATAAGAGTAGTTGAGAGTTTGCTTTTCCAGTGAGAGTTATTTAAGGAACTTTCTATTTGTTAAATTCATTTATTTATCATGTATGCGCTTTTTTGTGACCGTATAGATTTATTACAGTAAGAATTACGCTTATGTTGTTATTACCAACCCGCCTATTTTTAATTGCATCAGGTTATTTTGTTCAAGGTTATGCAGAAAAGATTAAAATTACAGCCCCTAGTATTGCAAAAAGATACGGTATGAATTCTCGAGCCTTGATGCCCTCTTTAAGGCGACTAACCCAAGTTGGTATCTTAAAGAGTCAAGTTGGTGGTGCTAACCCTGGCTTTATACTTGCAAAAAGTCCAGATAAAATCACGATGTATGAAATTATATCGGCTCTGGAGGGAGAGTTTAAAATATCCTCTTGTCGTGATATTATGGATAATGTAAATTGTGAAATTAAAAATTGTGACAATTGTAGTGTATTTCAATCCATTAATATCGGAATGGTTGTAACAGTAAATAAATTAAAAAAAACAACACTTAAAGAGCATGTAATGGCTGAAAAAATGTATTGATAGTTAATAATCAGTAATACTCCGACCATCCCTATATTGGATAGCTTTATGGTGTGGAGTATCTTTGTGACCAAAAGGTTAAGCAACTAATTTATTGCTATTTTCATTGTTAATGTGTGCCTAAAATTAGTCAATATTCAAATTTCAAATAGCTGAATATCTTCTAATTTGATTATTAGAATTCCAAAATTTTAAGGAGATAATAATTTATTTTCACAGTTAATTTTATCTATTTTTTTAATATATCAATACACTATTCCTATTTATTTATTATATACACATCATTTATTGCAATAAAGTGTTATTTATTTATTTATTTCAACTATATTGCACTTCAAATTAATCAAAATAGTCAAAGATTGTATTGGATCTACGTATATAATTAAGCTTTTATAGCATTTAAAATGGTTATTGCTTTAAAGTAAAGGCTAGACAACTTCTTCAATCATTATTTTTTCACTAAAACTAAAAAATATGAAAAAGTTAACACGAATTAATCTTGATTCATTGGCAGCAAGGTTGCCAGTGCTTGATGAGCAAGAACAACGTGCTATTTTAGGAGGTAACTCTGGCGCTAGCACTGGTAGCTATACAGGTGGAATTGATTCAGGTATAATATCAACTGGTAATTATAGCGACCCGACAGGTAGTTATGGTGATACAACTGGATCTTATGGCGGCACTGGGGCTATTACTCCTCCAACAGGAACTTACGTTACAGGGCTATATTTAATGCAGGTTACAGGGGCTTATGGTGAAGATAGTACTTTTCAACAATCACCTAGCTTTACTATTGCTATTCCATATCAAGCGTATTGGAGTAATGGTCAGGCTCAAGGTGCCGCTGACGATTCTTCCTCTTCCTCTTCCTGGATTCAATCAGGTATAGATAGTATTCAATCAAGTATAACCGATGCTGTTCAGCATGCCTTTGGGCTTGGTGTTGAGAAGTATATAGGAACCGATGATTTCAAACCAATAGATGAAGTACCATTGCACTCAGATAGTACACGTGTGGGTATTCATGTTGATGGGGTACATGCATTCTCATCGGTTCAAAATAAAGATGGCTCTACTACAACTTATGGACTATATAAAAATGGGTTTGATCCTAACGGCTCAAAAAGAAGAGAAGGTACTGATCTTCTAATAAATGGAGACCAAATTAATCCTGACGGGTATAATGTTTATAGAAATGTCCATTCAGATGAAGTTCAGAGACTTGATTCGCTTAAACAGTCTAATCCTGAATTTTATCATTTAATTAAGAATCATTGTATAAATAGTACTGACAAAACAATTAACGGGATTTTAAATGGAAACTACAAATAAGTCACTTCTTTCATGACAAGTGATAATATTAAAGAACATAATAATGCAAATCAATAGCTGATCTACTGAATATAGTTCAAAAAATAAGACTAGTAATTTAGATAAAAAATATGAAATTTATTTATGTAATAACACTTTATTTATTGACTTTATCTGGATGTATTCAAGATAAAGTATACCCAGACAAGTATGATTTGGATTTCACTTTAAAGCAAGGAGTTGATTTCAAGTGGGTCGGTAGTGGTACTGTAGATTACAATATTGCATCATATGCTTGGGATTCATCAGGAGGTAAAAATGAGGAGGGTGCATTTTGCATATATGAACACGCCTCTCCTATAGGAGGTGATTCCACTTTAGATTTGGATTTTGAAATAAGTCAGAGGATAACTTTACATAAAGAGTATAAAGAGTTAAAAGTTGGTATTTTAAGAAAAATACAAAATATAGATATCGCGCGGATGAAAGTCACTTGTTTAGGGCAAAATGAAGATATTTTGCGCAAAGACACTGTAAATATAAATGGCAATCAAGATTGGGATGAGCTTTTTTTGTCAATAGATTTAAAGTCAACTTATTATATTGTTATCAGTATATATGCACACTCTTTTAAAAATGACGATACAAATAGTCGTTTATCTATTGATCATGTGTCATTGCTTGTCGATGGCAAGAATATTAATAATGTTAATCATTCTGATCGTAAGGAGGTGGAGTTATCACCTCTAAAAGTTATACCTTTAACTATAATAAACGATCTTCTAAAGATTGAAATACTATCAGCAAAACAAAATACTATTATTGGCATAGGAGAGACATTTCATGGTAGTTCAACAATGCATCGAATAGCGTATCAAGTAGTCAAAAATATGGTTCTTCATAATAATTGCAAACTCATATTATTTGAAGTTCAAACAGCGATGGCTTTAAAATGGAATCTCTTTATCAATGGATATGACATAGATCACAATGAGCTCCTAGAGGATCTCGAAGAGTCTACTATGTCAAAGAATGAATTAATTGAATTGTTAAATTGGTTAAGAGAGTATAATGCAAATAACTCACTCCAAAGAGTTAAATTAGTGGGACTTGATATTAGAATAAGTAGTCTAAAGACAACTTATTTGACTCATGACTATTTATTCTATCTTAACAAACATAACAATACTCCTATCTTAGAAGAATTGCTCAATGAATATTACATTCAAAAAGATGGAGTATATAGTTTTTTAAAAGCAAATCAAGAGGAACTAGAGAAAGTAATGGGTGTTTTTGAATATAAATGGCTATTAAATTATTTTTACATATATCAGGACATTTCACAAATACCAGGATATATTGAGCATGGATTATATAACTCACGCGATTATTTTATGTGGTTAAATTTTGAATATGCAGTCAAGCTTGGCTTGCAAAGTGGAGAGAAGGCCGCATTATATGGACATTGGGGACATATAAATAAATTAAGCGTTGGAAATACTACTACTCTTTCTTTGGGATACTATATTAATCAACACTATGGTAATAAATACAAAGCTATAGGACTATTGGGGGGAGAAGGGCAATTTACCATAGGTACTAGCGGAAACTACCCCCTTAATGAGCCACCTATAGGTAGTCTAGAGGCTGCCGCAATGAAATTAGATATTCCACTTTTCTTTTATTCTACCTCAAAATTACCATTTACACCTCTATTAATGAGATTTAATCCTCAAGCCTTTCTCTGGAATCAATTTATAGAAAACTCAGTTAAAACACGTATGGATGGAGTCCTTTTTATTCGTAAGTGCGAAGGTTTACCACCAAGTACTCCCGTTAGCGAACTGAAAGAAATGTACATTAAAAGAATAGATAGGATGACAGAAAGAGGCGATCAACTAAGAGATAAGAGGCGAAATATAAGTTTATAAAGACTGGATACATAATTAAGCTTTTATAGCATTTAAAATGGTTATTGCTTTAAAGGCTAGACAACTTCTTAAATCATTATTTTTTCACTAAAACTAAAAAATATGAAAAAGTTAACACGAATTAATCTTGATTCATTGGCAGCAAGGTTGCCAGTGCTTGATGAGCAAGAACAACGTGCTATTTTAGGAGGTAACTCTGGCGCTAGCACTGGTAGCTATACAGGTGGAATTGATCCTACTGACCCAACAGGAGTTTATGGTGGAACAGGGGTTTATGTTGATCCAACAGGGGTTTTTGATGGGGGAACTGGGACAGGTGCAATTTCAGGTGATTGTAGCTGTATTGAACCTACAGGATACTTTATTGTTATTACAGGTGAAATGCATGAAGATGGTACAGTAGATGATTCAACAAAAGTGTGGGTTGCTGCAGAAGAACTTGAATGTACTTGTATAAGATATGAGATGACAGTTACCATTGAGCCTGGACGATGTGTGCAAGGTGCATTCGCCTCTATTTACCAAAGAATGAATGGAGGTACTCCAGAAGATGCAGAAAAAGAAGCTGCAAAGCTTATGAATAATGCAGATGTAAATCCAGATCCTGGGACTGGCGATGGGATTATTATGTCTGATGATAGCCGTGATGAGATACTAACGTCTATCAAGGGAGTTAGTATTTTCACGTCAGATCCTAGTGGCGACGGAACTGATATAGTAAATCATTTTATAAACGGAGGTTTGGGACTTGGTACACTTCCCCTAACTGGTAATGAAAAATTCGTGCATACTGTAGTCTATACTGGTATTTGTGAATCTACTGGTAAGTTAGAGTATTACGACCCTCAGACTGGATTAAATGGGAAAGTGACCCCTGATGGTAGTGGTTCTTTTGTTTTATTTAATAACTAAACCAACTATTATGAGATCGAAAAATGTAATAATAACAACTTTGTTGTTTA